>DATKPR010000001.1:0-4947 GCA_035523985.1 Steroidobacteraceae bacterium
CGCCGCCCCACGGCGGTATCGCTTTCGGGCTCGACCGCCTCGCGATGCTCATGGCGGGCGCCGACAGCATCCGTGAGGTCATCGCCTTCCCCAAGACGCAGACCGCCGCCGATCCGCTCACCGATGCGCCGACCGAGGTGAGCGAGGCGCAGCTGCGCGAGCTGCACGTGCGGGTGCGCGTGCCGCCGCCGGCTTAGGGAGCCGCGTCATCGCGCACGTCGTCTACGTGCACGGGCTGTGGCTGCCGGGCGAGGAATCGCTGGTCCTCAAGCACCACCTCGCGCAGGAGTTCGCGCTCGATCTCGACTGGTTCCGCTATTTCGGCGCGTCCGAGTCCATGGCCGACGTCGTGGCGCGGCTCGCCGCTTTCGTGCGCGCCCGCGACGAGCCCGAGGTGCATCTCGTCGGCCATAGCCTCGGCGGCCTGGTGATCTACCGCCTGCTCGAGCGCTTTCCCGAGCTGCCGCCGGGGCGCGTCGTGTTTCTCGGTGTGCCGTGCGTCGCGAGCCGCGCGGCGCAGAGCGCCGCACTGTTCGCCCCGCTGGCGCAGCTCATGGGGCCGACCGTCGCGGAGGAGCTGCTCAAGCCCCAGGAGCGGCGCTGGACCTGCCCGCGCGCCCTCGGTGTCATCGCCGGCAAGCAGCCGATCGGTCTCGGACAGCTGCTTGCCCACTTCGATGAGGATAACGATGGCACGGTAGCGGTGAGCGAGACACGCCTGCCGGGCGCTACCGACCACGTCGTGCTGCCGGTGAGCCACTTAGGCATGCTGGTCTCGGCGCAGGTGGCGCGAGAGACCGGACGCTTCCTCACCTCGGGACGATTCTCGCTCCGGGCCGGATGAGAGTCAGCGGCGCTGCGGCCCCGGCAGCAACACCCGGGCGAAGTCGTGACCGGCGCGCCGGCTGCACACCACGGGCGGCGGTGCCCGCAGCCACTCTTCCTCCGGACCGAGGAAGAAGGGGCCGTCGCCGCTCACCGGGTTGGCGATCTTCACGTACCCCCGGCTCACCCAGCCGTACAGGTCGGTATTCAGATAGACGCGCTGGTAGCGGCGATTGCGGTATTCGGTGAGCGGCGGGCGCGGCTCGAGGAGCAGCGGGCAGGCGGCCTCGAGGCGGTCGAGGATGAGCTCGGCGGCGCGCTCGGCGGCCGGATCCGGCCCGTATTCGGGCGCCGCGCCCGGCAGCAGGCCGCAGCTCACGAGGTGCAGCACGCCGCGCGCCGCCTGCGCATCCGGCCCGGAGCCGCGCACCGTGATCCGCGCGCAGTCGGCGGCATCGGCGCGCAGGCCGAAACGCGCCAGCGCCCCATCCACGTCCGGGAGGTTGGGAATCTGTTTGAGATCGGTGTACAGCCGCTCGCCCGCCACCAGCATCCGCAGGTGCGGGGCAAAGCGGCGGATGAGCGCCGCCACGCGCGCGCCGCTCGCACCCGCGGGCCCGAGCGGGTAGGCACCGGTGAAGTTGACGAAGCCCGATCCCCCGGGCAGGTAGGCGGCAAGAAAGGCGTTCGAGTTCGCGCCGATGCTCAGGTACAGGGCCGGCGCCGCGGCGAGCCGCGGCGGCACTTCGACCCGCAGCCACGGTGAGCGGTCCCACGGCACCGCCGACCAGCGCAGACCGGTCGCATTCATCGCCAGATGGATGGTCCCGAGCGCAACGGCAACCGCGGCCAGCGTGGCCCAGCGCCCGGGCTGCCTGCCGGTCACGAGCGGCATGAGCGCCGCGGCCAGGGCCGCCGCGACGCAACTCCCCGAGAGGAAGTAGCGGCTGTTGCCCGAGGTCCACAGCCACAGCATCCAGTCGAGCGCGAATGCCGCGCCGAGCGCGGCGAGCGGGCGCAGGCCGCCTGCGGTCACGGATGGAGCCGCCGGCGAGCGCCCCCACCCCAGTCGCCGCCACAGCGAGAGGCCGAGCAGCGCGGCCGCGAGCAGCAGCAGCAGCGCGTAGCGCCCGTCGGGCGCGCGCAGCTCGTTGTGCACCATCGGCGTCGGATCGAGCATCGCGAACGGGCGCCACAGCGCCTCACTCAGGCTCGCCGGGATGAAGCGCAGCTGGCGCAGCGGCTGCGTGATGAAATCAGGCGACCTGAACAGGCCATTGAAGAATGGGAAGAAAGGATTGCCGAAGAGCTGCGCGAGGCGTATCGACCAGGGCGCCGCAATGAGCGCGAATGCCGCGCCGCCGCCGAGGGCATAGACGCCGGCGTAGCGCAGCCGCGCACGCCAGGGGACGGGCACGAGGAGCACCAGCACCCCAGCGGCGAGCGCGTGCAGGGCATTGCTCAGCTTCAGCGCACTCGCGGCGCCGAGCAGTACCGCCCCGGCCAGCACCGGCGCCAGATGCGGGGTGCGCACCGCGGCGAGCAGCAGCAGCCAACCGGCGAGTGCGAGCTCCGCAGTGCTGAGGTCGGCCGCCGCAGAGCCGAGCTCCTGCAGCAGCACCGGGTTGAGCAGCGCCAGTGCTACCGCGACAACGCCGAGCGCGGCGCGGCCGCGCGGCTCGGCGAGCGGCGACACCGCGGCGGCGAGCTCGTACGTGAGCCATAGCGCGCCGCTGCCGGCCACGGTGAGCAGCACGCCGATCGCGACCGAGGAAAGGCCGGCGGCAACGAGCGCATAGAACGGTGCGTAGGGCCAGGGGTTGAGATAGGCCTGCGGCCCGGCCGCGAAGTAGTCCTGCGCAAAACGGTCATGGAGAGCGCACAGGCCCGCGTACAGGTGGTAGTGCAGCGTGTCCCAGGTCAGATCCTTGCCGAGGCCGAAGGTGATGACGAGCGCGGCAACGGTGCAGGCGGTATAGACCGGTGCCCGGTAGAGCCCCGCGGGCCCCGACAGCCGCCTCAAGGCCCGTGCGGCGCGCGCGAAGCTCACGGGCCCGCCAGCGACTTCAGGCGATAGAGCGCCTCGAGCGCGGCCTTCGGCGCGAGCTCGTCGGGCTCGATGGCTGCGAGCGCCGTGCGCAGCGCATCCGGCACCCCCGCCGACAGCGGCAGCTCCCCCTGCGCGGCGGGCCCGCCGGCCGGGCGCGCCGCGCGTGCGCCATCACGCTGCGCCTCGAGCGCCTCGAGATAGCGGCGCGCCTCGGCGATCACCGCGCGGGGCACGCCCGCGAGCTGTGCCACCTGCAAACCGTAACTGCGGTTGGCGGGACCGGCCTTTACGGCGTGCAGGAACACGATGGATTCGCCATGCTCGGTCGCATCGAGATGCACGTTGGCGCAGCCCTCGAGCTCGGCGGCGAGGGTGGTGAGCTCGAAGTAATGGGTGGCGAACAGCGCGAAGGCGCGCACCCGGGTGGCGAGGTCGCGCGCCACCGCCCAGGCGAGCGACAGACCGTCGAAGGTACTGGTGCCGCGTCCGATCTCATCGAGCAGCACGAGGCTGCGGGCGGTCGCGTTGTTGAGGATGTTGGCCGCCTCGGTCATCTCCACCATGAAGGTGGAGCGGCCGCCGGCGAGGTCGTCGGCGGCGCCGATGCGCGTGAAGATGCGGTCGACGGGTCCCACGGTGAGCGCGGCGGCGGGCACGTAGCTGCCGATGTGTGCGAGCAGCACGCAGAGGGCCGCCTGGCGCATGTAGGTCGACTTCCCGCCCATGTTGGGCCCGGTGATGATCAGCATGCGCCGTGCCGCATCGAGCTCCAGATCGTTCGGCACGAAAGGCGTGGCCGCGAAGCGCTCCACGACCGGGTGGCGCCCCGCGCGGATCGTGAGACGCGGCTCATCCACCAGCACCGGCGCCGACCACTCGAGCGCCGCGGCGCGCTCGGCGAGCGCAGCGAGCGCATCCAGCGCGGCGAGCGCGGCGGCGCTCGCCTGCAGCGGCGCGAGCGCGGCGATGAGCCCGGTCAGGACCGCCTCGTAGAGCTCGCGCTCGCGCGCGAGGGCCTTGTCGCGCGCGCCGAGGACCCGGTCCTCGAAGCCCTTCAACTCCGCGGTGATGAAGCGCTCGGCGGAACGGACCGTCTGGCGGCGGATGTAGTCCTGCGGCACCTGCCCGGCGTCGCGCCGCGAAACCTCGATGAAGAATCCCTGCACGCGGTTGTAGCCGAGCTTCAGGCCCGCGAGCCCGGTGCGCTCGCGCTCGCGCCGCTCGAGGTCGAGCAGGAACTCGTCCGTATGGGTCGCGATGCGCCGCAGCTCATCGAGTCCGGCATCGTAGCCGTCCGCAATCACCCCGCCGTCGCGCACCATGGCGGCGGGCTCGGCGGCGATGGCGGCCGTCAGCAGTGCGAGCTCGGCGCGATGCTCGCCGATGCGCTCGTTGAGGGCGCGCAGCAGCGGTGAGTCGAGAGGCGCGAGCGTCGTGCGCAGCGCCGGGAGCGCGGCGAGGGAGCTGCGCAGGCCCGTCAGGTCGCGCGGCCGCGCCGAGCGCAACGCCACCCGCGCGAGGATGCGCTCGACGTCGCCGATACGCCCGAGCTGCTCGCGCAGCGGCACGAAGCGCCGCGCGTCGATGAGCGCGCCGAGCGCATGGTAACGGGTGCGCAGCAGCGCTTGTGCGGTCAGCGGCCGGTTCAGCCAGCGGCGCAGTTCCCGCGAGCCCATGGCGGTGACGCAGCTGTCGAGCACGGCGAGCAGCGTCGCCTGCGGGTCGCCGCCGAGGCTCGTATCGAGCTCGAGATTGCGCCGCGTGGCGGCATCGAGAATCAGCGCCTCACCGCGCTCCTCGACGGTGAGCGAGCGCACGTGCGGCAGCGCCGAGCGCTGCGTGTCGCGCACGTACTGCAGCAGCGCGCCGGCGGCGCGGATCGCGAGCGGCAGCTCGTCGGCCCCGAAGCCCTTCAGATCGAGCGTTCCGAGCTGGTCGGTGAGCAGGCGCGAGGCGCTCGCGAGCTCGAAGTGCCACGGCGGGCGCGGCCGCAACACCACATCCGGCGCAGCGGGCGGCTCGGCAGCGCCCTCGGCGAGCAGCAGCTCGGCGGGTTTGAGCCGCTCGAGCTC
>DATKPR010000002.1:0-8591 GCA_035523985.1 Steroidobacteraceae bacterium
AGTACGTAGGCCGAGGGGCGCTCGGCATGCAGCCGCAGCGGGTTCGGCAGCACCGCCGCGAGCAGCGCGGCCTCGCCCGAGGTGAGTCGCGCGGCGGGTGTGTGCCAGAAGCGCAGCGCCGCCGCCTGCACGCCGTATACGCCGTCGCCGAACTGCGCGACGTTCAGATACATCTCCAGGATCCGCTCCTTGGGCCAGAGCGTCTCGATCAGCACCGTGAACCAGGCCTCGAGCGCCTTGCGCACGAAGCTGTGTCCCGGCCACAGGAAGAGATTCTTCGCGACCTGCTGCGAGATGGTGCTGGCGCCGCGCAGCCGCTTGCCGTGCTCGCTGGCGCGCACCGCCTCGCGGATCGAGTCGAAGTCGAAGCCCGCATGAAAGGGGAACTGCTGGTCCTCGGAGGCGATGACCGCGATGGCCGCGTGCGGGGAGATCTGCTCTAGGCTCGCCCAGCGGTAGTCCTGGCGGTAGTCGTGCCGGCCGGCGAGCGCCGCATCGGCGCGCGCCTCGAGCATGAAGGCGGTGGTGAGCGGGTGCAGCCAGCGCAGCACCAGCACCGGAACGGCGGTGAGCAGCAGCCATCCGAGCGCCGCGGCGCCGGCGATCCGCAGCAGCCGGCCGGCGAGCGAGCGGCGTTCCGGCACGGGCGCGGGTGCGGGCTACTGCGGCTCGAGGCGGCGCGCCGAGACGATCACCACGTCCTCGAGCGGCGCGTCGGTGTAGCCCTTGCGGCGGCCGGTGGCGACGGCCGCGATCCGGTCGATCACGTCCATCCCCTCGGTCACCCGGCCGAACACCGCGTAGCCGTAGTCGCGCGGCCCGTGATCGAGGAAGCCGTTGTCCTTGAGGTTCACGAAGAACTGCGAGGTGGCGCTGTTGATGTCGCTGGTGCGCGCCATGGAGAGCGAGCCGCGGGTGTTCTTCAGGCCGTTCTTCGCCTCGTTGGCGATCGGCGCCCGCGTCTGCTTGTTGGCGAAGTCCGCGGTCAGGCCGCCGCCCTGGATCACGAAGCCCGGCACGATGCGATGGAAGATCGTGCCGTCGAAGAAGCCGGCGTCGACGTACTCGAGGAAATTCGCGACCGTGACCGGCGCTTCCCGGGGAAACAGCTCGATCGTGAAGCCGCCGTGCGAGGTTTCGAACCTGATCATCGTTGTCCTTCCGTCATGCGCTCGTGTCCGGCGAGGTCGCGGTGCGAGCGTACGTGAGCGAAGCCCGCCGCTTCAAGCTCGCCGCGCAACGCCGCGCCCTGCGTCGCACCATGCTCGAGCAGCAGCCAGCCCCCGGGGGCGAGGTGCGCCGCGGCACCGCGTGCCAGGGCGCGCAGGTGCGCCAGCGCATCCGTGCCGGGCGTGAGCGCCAGGCGCGGCTCGCTGCGCAGTGCCGGCTCCTCCAGCACCGGATCGTCGGCCGCCACGTACGGCGGGTTACTCAGCAGCAGCTCGAAGCGCTCGGCCGCGAGCGGCTCGAACCAGCTGCCCTGGCGGAACTGCACGTTGACGGCGCCGAGCGCGCGCGCGTTGGCGCGCGCCACCGCGAGCGCCGGCGCCGAGACGTCGGTGGCCAGCAGCCGCCAGCGCGGCCGCTCGTGCGCGAGCGCGAGCGCCACCGCCCCCGAGCCGGTGCCCAGATCCGCAACGCGCGCCTCGGCGGGTCCTAAGGCCAGGGCGCGCTCCACCAGCAGCTCGGTCTCCGGCCGCGGGATCAGCACCGCGGGTGTGACCGCGAGCTCGAGCGACCAGAACTCGCGCCGTCCGGTGAGATAGGCGAGCGGCTCGCCGGCCGCGCGCCGCGCGATCAGCTGCCGGTAGCGCGCCGCCTGTGCCGCGTCCGGGCGGGCTTCAGGGTGCGAGTGCAGCCGCGTACGCGGGACCGCCAGCACGGCGGCGAGCAGGAGCTGCGCATCGAGGCCGGCGGCGCCGGCGGCGGCCGGCCCACCGGCGAGGGTCCGGGTGCCCTGCGCGAGGAGACTCTCGATGGTAGCGGCTGTCATAGGCGCTCGGATGCAACGGCGCTAAGATGCTCTCATGCCGGAACCAACATTGTATCCGCCGCCGCGCCCCCTGACCGTCGGCGAGGTGCTCGACCTGTCGTTCCGGATCTACCGCCGCACCTTCGTCAAGTGCCTGCTGTTCGGCGCACTGCTGGTGGTGTCGAGGTTCCTGCCCAACGTCTACTCGATCACGCGTGGCCAGTCGCTGGCGCAGTCCCTGTTGCGGCCCCGCCTTGTCCTGATCGTTCTCGCCACGCTGCTCACCTTCGTGTTCCACATGATCATCATGCTGCGACAGTACCGCATCATCTCCGGAAAGGAGACCGGCGGCGAGATTCCACAGGTGCTGCGCTGGCTCGGCCGCGTCATCTTCATCGTGACGCTACTGGTTCTGACGGGTGCGGGGTGGGCATTGGTGCTCTCGCCTGGCGCCCTGACGAGCGGGTTACCGCGCTACGGTGTTATCGGGCTGTTGCTGCTGGCAACGCTCTATGTGTTCCTGCGCCTGGCGTGCCTTTTCGCGGTGATGGTGGTCGAGGACACGCAGACCTCGCGCAGTTTCGCACGCAGCTGGGAGCTCACCCGCGGCAATGTGCTGCGCCTCGCGGCCATCGACACGGTGGCGTTCTTTCTGTTGCTCGCGGTCTACGTCGTGGTCGGCGTGCTGACGGGCTTCCTGTACGTGGTATTTGTGCGCGCCGACGTCGCGCTGATTGCCGCTGCAGTCGGTGTGATGACGGTCGCGGCAGGCGCGATCGCCACCCCGTTCTACTCCGCGCTCGGTCTGGCGATCTACGGCGATCTGCTGGTGCGCAGGGAAGGCGCCGACCTGTCGCAGCGCATCAGCGCTGCCTGAAGCGCCGTGGCGCGCGCACTGCTTGCGCTGCTGCTGCTGTGGACGGGAACGGCGTGCGCACGCGAGCCGGACGCCCTCGCGGCGCTCGATGCGTGCGCCGCGCAGCTCGATCCGGGCGCGGACTTGGGCTACCAGCGCATCGCCGTGCGCTGTCCGGGCCTCGCCGCGGCCCTCGAGAAGAGTCCCTGGGCGGCCTGGCTGCCGCCGGGCTGGAAGGCGCCTCACAACCTGCTGAACGCCGAAGGCCTGCGCGCGCTGCACACGGCGCTGCTGCGCGAGGGCGCGGCCGCCTCCGGCACCCTGGCGCTGCAGCCGCAGCGCATGCCCGCGGTGCTCGCGCAGGTCCGCCAGCCCGAGCGTGCCGCCGGGAGCTGGTGGGAGCGGGTCAAGCGCTGGCTGCGCGCATTCTTCGCGCCGCAACCGCAGGGCGGGAACGGCTGGCTGCGCCGGCTGCTCGGCGATGTGCCGGTCGACCGCGCGGTGCTGCGCCTGATCGCGGCGGTCTCGATTGCGGTGCTGGTGCTGCTCGCCGTCGCGGTGGTGGTCAACGAGCTGCGGATCGCCGGGGTGCTGCGCCGCCGGCCGAGTCCCGGTGCGCCCGGGCGCGGCGGCGCGGCGGCGGGCAGCGCCGCGGGACTGCACGCGCTCGAGGGCGCCGCGCCGCGCGCCCAGCCGGCACTGCTGCTCGAGCTGATCGCCGCGCGGCTGGTGGCCGCCGACCGTCTGCCGCCGGCGCGCGCTTTCACGGTGCGCGAGCTGCTGCGCCGCGCGCAGCTGCGCGATGCCGCCGAACGCGCGCGCCTCGGCGCGCTGGCGGCGGTGAGCGAGCGCTTGCGCTACGCCCCGGGCGAGGTGGCGGCGCCGGTGCTCGCCGCCGCGGTGCACGGCGGGCGCGAGCTCCTCGCCGCGCTCGAGCCCGCGGGCCGCGCGGAGGCCGCCTGATGCGCGAGCGGCTGGCCACGCTGGCGCTGGCGCTCGCGGCGCTCGCGGTCTTCGTCATGCTGTTCGTGCACGCCGCGGGTCCCGCGGCCGAGGAGTCGGTGCCGACCAGCGCCGACCGCGGCGACGACGGGTTGCGCGGCGCCCTCGCCTGGCTCACGGAGGAGGGCGTGCGCACCCGCGCGCTGCGCCAGCGCTTCGGCGCCGTGGCGCACATGAGCGACGTGCCGCCGCACGGCAATCTCCTCATCGTGACGCTGCCCGCCGCGGTGCCGTTTCGCAGCGACGAGGCGCGCGCGCTCGATGACTGGCTGCGCGCGGGCAACACGCTGCTGGTGCTGGCGGCGCTCGCGGACGCGCCGCAGTGGGCGCTCGAGCGCGGCGCGCCCGACGGCGATCTGCATCTGATCACGGGGCTCGAGATCGCTCTCGAGCCGGCGCAGCCGGACGCCGCGGCCGCGAAGCCGCAGCGCGTGATGCTGGTGCCCGGCCGCCCGCAGCGCTACTTCGACGGCGTCGCGGGCGTCGTGGGCCTCTCCGACCCGCGGGCGCCGCGCGCGCGGGTGCAGCTGCCGCGCGGCGATTTCCCCCTGTGCCTGGCGCACCTCGTGCCTGCGGGCGACTGCGGGCTGTGGCTGCTCGAGGAGGACGCGGGGCGCATCGTTCTCAGCGGCTTCGGCGCGCTGCTCAGCAACCGCTCACTGGCCGAGGCCGGCAACGCCCGCTTCCTCGCCAACCTCGCGAGTGCGAGTCTCGGTGCGCACGGCGTGGTGCTGTTCGACGACGAGCACCAGGGGCTCTCCGACAGCTACGATCCCGACAAGTTCTACCGCGACCGGCGTCTCTACGAGACGCTCGCGATCCTGACGGCGGTCTGGCTCGTGTGGGTCGTCGGCGGGACACGCTTCGCGCCGCCCGCGGTGCCGCCGCCGGCACTGGAGGAGGCCGATCTGGTGCGCACCACGGGCGCGTTCCTCGCGCGCGTGCTGCGGCCCGCGGCGGCGGCGCGCCGCATGTTCGAGCATTTCTTCGCGCAGCTGCGGCGTACGCTGGGCGAGCCGACGCTCGATCCCTCCCCGTACTGGGAGTGGCTCGAGAACAACCCGCGGCTCGCGCGCGCCGACGTGGCGCAGCTGCGCAGCTGGTATGCCGATGCCTGGTCCGACCGGCGCGTGCCGCTCACGCGCCTGCACAACCTCATCGTCCGCACTGAGACGCAGATCGCCGCATGAGCTCACAGATACAGCAACTCCGCGAGTCGCTCGCCGCCTCGCTCGCAGGCGTCGTGATCGGCGCCGAGGCCGTGGTGCCGGCGCTCCTCATCGCGCTGGTGTCGCGCGGTCACGTGCTGGTGCAGGGCGTGCCCGGCCTCGGCAAGACGCTGCTGGCGAAGACCCTGGCGCGCGCGCTCGGCGGGGACTTCAAGCGCATCCAGGGCACGGCCGACCTGATGCCGAGCGACATCATCGGCGTGCACGTGTTCGATGAGGCCGCGCGCACCTTCGTGTTCCGCCCCGGCCCGCTGTTCGCGGACGTGGTGCTGGTGGACGAGATCAACCGGGCGGGACCGAAGACCCAGTCGGCGCTGCTCGAGGCCATGGAGGAGCGGCAGGTGAGCCTCGAGCGCGCCGCGCTCCCCCTGCCGCCGGACTTCCTGGTGCTCGCGACGCAGAATCCGCGCGAGTTCGAGGGCACCTATCCGCTGCCTGAATCGCAGCTCGACCGCTTCATGCTGCGCATCGACATCGGCTATCCGCCGCGTGAGGCGGAGGCCGAGGTGCTCGCGCGCTATGGCGGGGTGCTCACCAGCGCCGCGACCGCCTTCCTCGAGGTGGCGCCGCTCGCGGCCGGGCTGCTCGGCGCGGCGCGTGCCGACCTCGAGCGGGTGCACGTGGCCGAGGCGCTCGGCGGCTACATCCTCGATCTGGCGCGTGCCTCGCGGCGCCACCCGCGCCTGTCGCTCGGGCTCTCGACCCGCGGCGCACTGGCCCTGTACCGGGCGGCGCGCATCGCCGCCGCCATGCGCGGCGCGGAGTTCGTCACCCCGGACGACGTCAAGGAGGTCGCAGCCGCGGTCATGGCGCACCGCCTGGTGCTGACCCCGGAAGCCTCGCTCGAGGGAGTCACCGATCTCGACGTGGTGGCGGCGCTGCTGGCCGAGACGCCGGTGCCGCGCTAGCGCAGACCGGGATGCACCTCGCACGCCGTGGCTACGTGCTGCTGCTGCTGACCGCGGTGCTGGCGGTCGTCGGGGTGTGGTCGGACGATCGCGAGCTCTCCTGGTGGTGGCAGCTTCCCGCGGCACTCCTGCTCCTCGGGCTCGCGTACGAGAGTCTCGCGGCCCGCCGCCAGGCGCCGGCGGTGACGCTCGCCATCGCGCCGCGCGCCTACCTCGGCCGCACGCTGGAGGCCGCCTTCACCTTCGCCAACACGACGCGCCGTCCGCAGCCGCTCGAGTACGCGCCGCTCACGCCGGCGGGCTTCGCCCCGCATCCCGAGGTGCGCCGCGTGGTGGCGCCCGCGCGCGGCAGCATCGCCGATACCGTGACGCTGCTGCCGGTGCGCCTCGGCCCGCAGTCCTGGCCGGCGCTGCCGGCGCGCATCCTCGGCCCGTTCGCGCTCGCCTGGTGGTCGCGGCGGCTGCCGCTCCCGACCGCGGTGGTGGTAGCGCCCGATGCGCTGCGGCGCGCGGCGCGCGTGCGCGGGATGCGTAGCGGCGCCCGGGCGCGGCGCGTGGTGGGCGCCGGCGCCGAGCTGCACCAGCTGCGCGATTACCTGCCCGGCGATCCGCTCGCGCGCATCGACTGGAAGGCGAGCGCCCGCAGCGGCGGGCTGATCACCCGCGAGTACAGCGAGGATCAGCACCTCGACGTGCTGGTGGCGGTCGATGCCGGACGGTTGAGCCGGTTGCGCTGCGGCGCGCTCGACCGCTTCGGACTCTACGGCAACATCGCCGCGCGCCTCGCCGAGGTGGCCACGCAGCACGACGACCGCATCGGGCTCGTGGTGTACGCCGACCGCGTGCTCGGCAGCGCCGCGCCGGCGCGCGGGCTCGCGGCGACGATCGCGCTGCGCCGGCTGCTGGAGCGCAGCAGCGTCCAGGCGGCGGAGTCCGATCCGACCGCGGCAGCGGTCGGCATCCGCGGCCTGTTGCGCCACCGCGCGCTCGTGATCCTGCTCACCGATCTCGACGACGCCAGCGTCGCCCACCAGCTCGCGCGGGCCGTGCGGCTGCTCGCGCCGCCGCACCTGGTGGTGGTGGCGGGGGTGCAGAGCGGCGAGATCGCCCGGCTGGCGCGCGCGGTCGCGCACGACTGGCAGGATCCCTACGTGGCGATCGCGGCCGCCGAGCACGAGGCGCGCACCGCCGGCCAGCGGGCGCTGCTCGCGCGCCTCGGCGCCCCGGTGGTGGCCGCGCCGGCAGAGCGGCTCGAAGCGGAGGTGTTCGCGCGTTACGAGGCGCTGCGCCGGGCGCGCCGTGTATAGGTCGTCAGACCGCCGCCAGGATGCCGCCGTGATCCTTCGCGTCAAGGTAAAGCCCGGCTCCCGCAGCTCCTCGCTGACTCAGGAGACCGACGGCACCTGGCGGGCACAGTTGAAATCGCCGCCGGTTGACGGCAAGGCCAATGAAGAGCTTGTCGCCCTGATCGCCGCACACTTTAAATGTCGCAAGGCCGATGTAGCGATCAAGTCTGGCGCCTCCGGACGGAACAAGCTGATCAAGGTGGACAGGCGGTGAGCGGCTTTCTGTGAGCACTCAGATCGACGTTGCGGATGGAGACTCGGTGGCCGTACCGACTGAAGAATTCGTCGGGGTTGGCTTTTGGGTTCGCGCCGGAGGCCAGCTCATCGACCTTGTTCCCCAGTACATACTGTGGTTTGCAGCGACGTTCGCCTTTGCCATTGGGCTGGGGTTTTACGCCGCGATGACGCATACCTCGGTGGAACCCCTCGTGCAGAAACTAGCCACCTCCCGATGGTATGACTACGTGGCGGCCTCGGTCGGATCAGTAGTGTATTTCGCGGTCATGGAGCGCATGTGCGGCGCGACCATCGGCAAGCGGCTGCTTGGCCTCGTAGTGATACGCCGCGACGGCGGCCCCATCGATTTTCGCGCAGCCCTTGGACGATCGCTGGCGTTCTACATTGACGGCCTTTTCTTTGGCGCGGTCGCATACGGCGCAATGGAACCGCCGCTGCAACAGCGCCTCGGTGATCGATGGTGCGACACACTCGTGATCAGACGCTCAACGCTGCCACCCGGAAGCGCAGTTGCGACACAGAGTTTCCTCCTGGCGCTGCTGTGCGGAGTGGCGGCAGACGCCGCCTGCTGCTGGTTGTCCGCTCTGGCTAAAGTCGCCTGACTTGGGTCATGGGCTCACCCGCAAACCGTATGCGGAGTTTGCGCGCTGCCGCCGCGTCGGCCAGCCCGCGAGCAGCGCCAGCATCACCAGCCAGTAGCCGACGCCGATCGCCACCTTGAAGGCGGGCGCGATGGCCGGGTCGGGCGAGACGAAGCCCTCGATGAGCCCCGCGCCCACCAGCAGCACCGCGCAGGCGAGCAGCACCGGGCCGGTGCGCAGTGCGGCGGCGCGGAACGCGGCGATGCGCCCCGCGCTGCCGGGACGCGCCAGCGCTTCGCCGACCGCGGCGCCGGCCGCACCCGACAGGCACATCACCGAGAGCTCGACGCAGCCGTGCGCCACGATGAAGGTCGCGAGCGCGGCGCCCAGGCCGTGGCGCATCACGAAGGCGAACACCGCGCCGAGCATCAGGCCGTTCAGACCCAGGATGTAGAGCGTG
>DATKPR010000003.1:0-63933 GCA_035523985.1 Steroidobacteraceae bacterium
CCGGGGCACATCAAGCCGCGCCTGCTCGGCCACTGGGGAACGACGCCGGGCCTCAACTTCATCTACGCGCATCTCAACCGCCTGATCCAGGCGCGCAGTCTGTGCGTCCTGCCGGTGATCGGTCCGGGCCATGGCGGCCCCGGAATCGTCGCCAACACCTGGCTCGAGGGCAGCTACAGCGAGCTCTATCCGGAGCTCCCGCGCAATGCCGAAGGCATGCGGCGGCTGTTCAGGCAATTCTCCTTTCCCGGAGGCATTCCGAGTCACTGCGCGCCGGATGTGCCCGGCTCCATTCACGAGGGCGGCGAGCTCGGCTACTCCCTCGCGCACGCCTGCGGCGCGGCCTTCGACAACCCGCAGCTGCTCGTCGCCTGCGTGGTCGGCGACGGCGAGGCCGAGACAGGACCGCTGGCGACGGCCTGGCATTCCAACAAGTTCCTCGATCCGCGCCACGACGGTGCGGTACTGCCGATTCTGCACCTGAACGGCTACAAGATCGCCAACCCGACCGTGCTCGCGCGCATCCCGCGCGCGGAGCTCGAGAGTCTGCTCGTGGGTTACGGCTGGCGGCCGTACTTCGTGGCGGGGGACGAGCCGTGGTCGATGCACGCGCAGATGGCGGCGGCCCTCGATCTGGCAGTCGATGAGATCGCCGCGATCCAGGCGCGCCACCGCGCCGGCGGCGAGAGCGCGCGGCCGCGCTGGCCGATGATCGTGCTCGAGAGTCCCAAGGGCTGGACGGGGCCCAAAGTGGTCGACGGAGTACAGATCGAGGGGACCTGGCGCGCCCACCAGGTGCCGCTCGCAGAAGTGGCGCAGAAACCCGAGCATCTGCGCCTCCTCGAGGCGTGGATGCGCAGCTACCGTCCGGAGGAGCTGTTCGACGCGCACGGCGCGCCGTGCGCCGCGGTGCTCGAGCTCGCGCCGCAGGGTACTCTGCGGATGGGCCTGAACCCGCATGCCAACGGCGGTGCGCACGTGGCGCCGCTCGAGTTGCCGCCGCTGGCGGACTTTCAGGTCGCGGTCGAGCGCCCGGGCAAGGCGGTGGCCGAGGCCACCCGGGTCCTCGGCCAATGGCTGCGCGAGGTGATGCGCGGCAGCGAGGCGGCGCGCAACTTTCGCCTGTTCGGGCCGGACGAGACCGCCTCCAATCGGCTCGATGCCGTGTTCGAGGTGACCGGGCGGGCCTGGATGGGGGAGCGGCGCGCCGGCGACGACCATCTCGCCGCCGGCGGCCGGGTGATGGAGGTGCTGTCCGAGCACCAGTGTCAGGGATGGCTCGAAGGCTATCTCCTCACCGGCAGGTACGGGCTCTTTTCCTGCTACGAGGCCTTCATCCACATCGTGGACTCGATGTTCAACCAGCATGCCAAGTGGCTCGAGGCCGCGCGGCGCATCCCATGGCGGCAGCCGCCGCCGGCGCTCAACATTCTTCTGACCTCGCACGTCTGGAGGCAGGACCATAACGGCTTCTCGCACCAGGATCCGGGATTCATCGACCTGGTGGTCAACAAGAAGGCCGACGTGGTCCGTGTGTACCTGCCGCCGGACGCCAACACGTTGCTGTGCGTGGCCGCGCATTGCCTGCGCAGCCGCGGCCGGGTCAACGTGATCGTCGCCGGCAAGAACGCCGAGCCGCAATGGCTGCCGCTCGATGCCGCCGCGCGGCACTGCGAGGCCGGGATCGGCATCTTTGAGTTCGCGGGCAATGACGGCGAGGGCTCTCCCGACGTGGTGCTCGGCTGCGCCGGGGACGTGCCGACGCTCGAGACGCTGGCGGCGGTGGATCAGCTGCGCCGCCATCTGCCGGATCTCAAGGTGCGGGTGGTGAACGTGGTCGATCTCATGACGCTGCAGCCGCACGAGGAGCATCCGCGGGGACTCAGCGACAGCGAGTTCGATGCGCTCTTCACCACCGACCGGCCGGTCATCTTCGCCTACCATGGCTATCCCTGGCTGATTCACCGCCTCACCTACCGGCGGCACAATCACGGCAATCTCCACGTGCGCGGCTACAAGGAGGAGGGCACGACCACGACGCCCTTCGACATGGTGGTGCGCAACGACCTCGACCGCTTTCATCTGGTGATCGACGTGATCGACCGCGTGCCGGGGCTCGGCTACCGGGCGGCCCACGTGCGTCAGCTGATGCGCGACCAGCTCGCGCGGCACCACGAGTACATCTGCCGCACGGGCGAGGATCTGCCGGAAATCCGCGACTGGACCTGGCACGCGCGCCGCGGCGCGTGAGCGGCGCTCAGTAGAGCCGGGGCTGGACGCCGAAGTAGCGCGTGCCGCGGCGGGCGCGCGGCGGCGGCTTGACGAGTCCCGGCGGCTTGACGACCAGAACGTCGCAGGCGAGCCGATCGAGTACCCGTTCGGCGGTATTGCCGATCAGCAGCCGCTTGAAGCCCGAGCGCGACAATGCGCCCATCACCACGATGGCGCTGCCGGTGCGCGCCGCCAGTTGTGCGATCGCATCGACCGGGTCGCGGCCGAGGACGTGCAGCCGGCTCTGCGGGATGCCGACGCCGCGGACCACGCGCGCCAGGCTGGCACGCGCCGCGCGCTCGTTGCGCGCCTCGAGTCCGAGGACCTCCTCATCCGACAGCCCGCCACCCGAGAAGGCCGTGAGCGGCACCGGCACGTAGGCGTAACCGGCGTGCAGCGCGCCATGCAGCGCGCGCGCCACCGCTGCGCCCAGACGCAGGATCTGCTGGTTGAGGCGCACGGGCTTGGCGAAGGTGTGCTGCGGATCGACGGCGGCGAGCACCGCCGGCCGCCGGTACGGGCCCGAGCGCTTGACCAGCAGCACCGGCACGGGGCTGCGCCGCAGCAGCTCCCAGTCGTTGAGGTGCAGCAGGCCCGCGGCCAGGTGCCGTCCCGGATGCTGCTCGGCGACGATGAGTCCGGCGCCGATGCGGCAGGCCTCGCGGACGACGGCCTCATAGGCCGGGAAATCCCACTCGGCGCTCACCGCGACTTTGAGTCCCGTGCGCCGCAGGCGGCGCGCCAGGCGCTCGAGGCGCGCGCGCTGCGCCTCGCGGGCGCGGCGCTCGAGGTCGGGTGGGTCATCGTAGAGCAGCGAGACGTCGGCATCCACGCCACCGACGTACACCGGATCGGCGAGGGCGTGGAACAGCACCAGCTCCGCATCGAAGGCCGCGGCGAGGCGGGCGGCCTTGCGCACGCCGGGGAAGCGGCGCGCTGCGGGATCCTTGACGGCGGCGAGGATGCGGCGGATGCGGGTCATGGAGCGGCGACTCCTCTGGCGTCCTCTAGCGCTGCGCCTCGAGGAACGCGGCGACCGCGTCCATGTCGGCGAGATTCAGGTTCTGCGCCACGCCGTGCATGATGGCGACGTTGCGCATGTTGCTCTGGAAGGAGCCGAGCTGCTTCAGTATGTATTGTGCGTGCTGGCCGGCGAGCCGGGGGAAATCCGCCGTCCCGTGGGCATCGGGCCCGTGGCAGCTGCTGCAGGCGGGTACGCCCTGCGCCGCGACGCCCTGCTCGTAGATCGCGCGTCCGCGGCTGGCGGCCGCTGCGGGCGCGCTCGCGCTCGGCTCGGCCTTCTGCGCCGCGTAGTAGGCGGCGAGCGCCTGGATCGTGTCATCGTCGAGCTGGCTCGCCATGCCCCACATGTAGCCGATCGCATCCGGATCGCCGCGCGTCTGCGAGCGGAACGCCTTGAGCTGCGCGGCCAGGTAGTTGGCGTTTTGCCCGGCGAGCCGCGGGTACTTGGGCTGCTGGCTGTTGCCGGTGGTCCCATGGCACGTGCCGCACACCGTGATAGCGAGGTGCTGGGCATAGGCGCGGGTGGTGGCATCGGGCCCGTCCGCCCATGCAGCGCATCCGCCGCCGATGAGCGCCGCACCCGCCAGCCACATTGGGAATTTTCTCATGATGATCACCTCAGTACGCGAACCACAGCAGCAGGTACAGCGAGTTGTTGTCGGAGGCGTTGCGCCCCACGCCGTCGTAGTTGGAGCCCGCACCGTTGAATTTTCCGTACCAGGTGTACTGCGCGGATATCTTGACGTTGAGCCACGGCAGATAGTTGAGCTCGGCGATCCAGCCGCGGGTATCGGGCAGCCCGTTGGCGCTGGTCACCACCCCGGGCGCGCCCGCGGGGGTCGCCGGATAGAGCCCGCCGTCGGCCGTGCCGGTGGTGGAGAAGTACTGCAACGTGCCGCCGAACTTGCGCCGGTAGTAGTAGGTGGCCGCCACCTCGGTCGTCGTGAGCGAGTCGTTGGGGTTCGCCGCGCCACCGCTCGCGTAAGCCGCGTTCAGCGTCATCGACTCGTGGATATGGGTCGCCTCGACCGAGAACAGGTGCTGATCGCCGATGAACTGGTACTGCAGGTCCTCGGCCACGTCGTTGAACTGGTTGAACGGTCCGTTGAGCGGCGTCGGGCTCCCCGAGGCCGATCCCGGCAGCACCTTCAGATCGATCCCGTACATGCCGAGCTCGAGGGAGTTGCGATCGAAGTTGTACTCGTAGGCGAGGCGCCAGTAGGGCGCCAGGCCCTGGATGACGTTGGAGGCGGTGCCATCGAGCGGGCCGGCGCCGCCCGTGAGCTGGTTGGTGACCCCCTGCTGCGCCGAGCGGTAGCCGCCCAGCTCCGCGTACAGCGACTCGTTCCAGTAAAGATATCCGGTCAGGCCGGCCACATTCTGCGCGAACGCGCCCGCGATCGCCGTACCGGCCAGCGGACTCACATTGGCATTGCTGCCGGCGTAAGGGAACCCCCAGGCGGGAGTGGAGTTCCACAGGTCCTGCACCGTCGGGTTATTGTTGAGCGACACGCCATAGGTGAGGGTGCCGCTCCCGGGCAGCGCGATCTCGTCGGCGAAGCGGATGTCGCTGTTGTCGATACCGATCGTACCGCCGTCGTTCGCGTAGGTGAGTTGGAACATGGCGCCGAGGTTCGGCGCGATCTTGCCCGCGTAGAAGAAGCTGAACTGCTGCGGAAAGCCGGCCGTGCCGTTTTGCGCGACGGCCGGCGCGCCGACCGCGGACAGGTCGGGCACCCCGGTCTTCATCTGCGTATAGGAGATCTGCGCCATGATGGACAGCGGCGGGAAGCCCGAGAGCTCGAGCATCTCCTCTTTCTTGCCCGTCACGTCGCGCACCTGCTTGACGTTGGTGAGCGTATAGCCGTTCGCCTTGAAGACGCGGCCGAAGTGCGTCAGTTCGGGAAACACGGTGTGACAGGCCTCGCAGGCCATGCCGGTCTGGCGCGCGAAGCTCGGCACCGCGAGCGCGGCCGGAGCCGTGACCAGCCAGACCGCCGCGCACGCCGCGACGGCGGTGAATCTGCCCAGGAGACGAACCTTTGCGTCTGACATGCGGGCTCCCTTACTGTTCGCGTTGATCCGCAGTTGCCAACGTGAGGCTAACGGGCACCCGCAGCGTCAGGTAGTGAGGGTTGTACTTATGCGGCCGGTAGTAGTTCTTAGGGACCGCGGAGCCGGCGCGCGGGAGCATGCTGGCGCCTGATCCCATGAGCGACGTCACGACGATGCGACCGTATCCGCGCGAGCTCGAGGAGCGCCTCGAGCATCGCGGGCGGCAGCTGCTGCTGCGGCCGATCCGGCCGGAGGACACTTCGCGACACCGCCAGTTCCTCGCGCGCGTGAGCGCGCGGGACCTGTACACGCGCTTCTTCAGCGGCGTGCACGAGGTGCCCGAGCCGGAGCTCGCGCACTTCACGCACATCGACTACGACCGCGAGATGGCCTTCATCGCCGTGGCGGCCGACGGCGCCGGGGCGGGCGACATACTCGGCGTGGCGCGTGCCTGCGCGGATCGGGACCTCCGTACGGCGGAGTTCGCCGTGCTGGTGCGCTCGGATCTGAAGCGCCAGGGGCTCGGAAGAGTGCTGATGGAGAAGCTCATCCGCTACTGCCGCGGGCGCGGTGTCGGCGAGCTGCGCGGCAACGTCCTGATGGAGAACACCGCGATGCTCGGGCTCGCGCATGCGCTCGGCTTCCGCCTGCGCGGGACCGAGCAGAACGTCGGGGAGATCGTGCTCGATCTGCGCGCGGCTCAAACGGCGCGCGACAGCGGCACAGGCCCGGTGGCAGGCGGCGGCGCGCCGAGGTAGCGGTCGAAGCACATGGCGACGTTGCGCAGCAACAGCCGCCCTGCGTCAGTCACCGCGATCTCCGCACCCGCGAGGCTCACCAGTCCGTCAGCCGCGAGCGGCCGCAGGCGCTGCAGCTCGGCGCCAAAGTAGTCGTCGAAGTCGAGGCCGAAGTCGCGGCCGATTGCCGCGGTGTCGACCACGCCCTGGCACATCAGCTGACCGATCACAGCGCCGCGCACCCGGTCATCGAAAGCGAGCGCGAGGCCGCGCCATATGGGCAGCCGCCGCTCGCCGAGCGCTGCCTGCCATGTCCTGAGATCGCGGAAGTTCTGGCTGAAGCTGTCGCCGATGTGACTGATGGCGCTCGCGCCCAGGCCGATGAGATCGCAGTGCGCATGGGTCGTGTAGCCCATGAAATTGCGCTGCAGGCCGCCGGACTCCTGCGCACGCACCAGCTCGTCGTCGGGCAGGGCGAAGTGATCCATGCCGATGTAGCGATAGCCTCCCGCCGACAGCTCCTCGATCGCAAGGCTGAGGAGCTCGAGGCGTGCGGCCGGCCCCGGGAGCGCGGCGGGGTCGATGCGGCGCTGAGCTTTGAAGAGCACGGGCAGGTGCGCATAGCCGTACACCGCCACCCGGTCCGGCCGGGCCGACATCACCGTGCGCAGCGTGCTGCGGAACTTCTCCGGTGTCTGGCGCGGCAGGCCGTAGATCAGGTCGATGTTGATCGAGCGGAAGCCCCGGTCACGACAGGCGTCGATGAGATCGAGCGTCTCCGCGACGGTCTGGATGCGGTTTACTGCGTGCTGCACCTCGGGATCGAAATCCTGCACCCCGAGACTCGCCCGGTTGAAGCCGAGCTGCGCGAGCGTCGCGGCGTAGTCCTCGGGTTCTCCGGGAAGGGCGCGGGGATCGAGCTCGATGGAGAAGTCGCGGTCTGCAGCCTCGCTCAGACGAAATGCACGGCCGAGCCCTTCGAGCAGCCGGGCGAGGGTCTCGCGGCCGAGGAAGTTGGGCGTACCGCCGCCCAGGTGCAGCTGCACCACCTCGCGAGCCGGGTCGAACAGCCTCGCAGCGAGCTCAACCTCGATCAACAGGTCATCCACATAGCGCTCGCCCCGCGAGGTGTCGCGCGTGATCACCCGGTTGCAACCGCAGTAGAAGCAGGGGCTGAAGCAAAAAGGCACGTGCACGTAGAGCGACAGCGGACGGCATAGCGGCGTGTTGCTGCCGCTCGCGTGCCGACGCAGCGCCGCAGCGTCGAAGGTGGTGTTGAACTGCGGCGCGGCGGGGTAAGACGTATAACGCGGCCCGGGGCGATCGTAGCGGCGCAACAGCTCCGGGTCGAAACGAATCGTGGAATTCACCTCATACACCCTTCAAAAGAAACACCGCGGGCGGTAGCCACAGCGCCGCCACCCGCGGTCAAATCGCATTCGCCGGTCCCTACTGGACCTTGATCGTAGTCGGCTTCCTTGCCTCGATCCTGGTCTTGGGAACGTGGACGGTCAGCACTCCGTCCTTCGAGTCGGCGCGAATCGCGGCCTCGTTGACCGCATCCGGGAGCGCAAAGCTGCGCGAAAAGCTGCCATAGAAGCTCTCGACCTTATGGAACTTCTCGTCCTTGTGCTCCAGCTGTTGGGACCGCTGGCCGCTCAGCGTGAGCATCCCGTCGGCCACGGTCACCGTGGCATCCTCTTTCTTCACACCCGGCAGTGACGCGCGGATCAGATACTCATCGTCCGTCTCGCTGATATCGACCGAAGGTGCCCAGTCCGAGCTGGTCTCGAGCGCGCTTCCCGGTACGCGTGGCCAGCGGCCGAACCAGGCGGGAAAGCGACTCACCATATCGTCCATCGTGCTGAAGGGTTCCCAACGAATGAGGCTCATACGTCTCTCCTTTTGCTCTGGACTCAGGTGCGATGTTAGGAACCGGCGACGCACCGCGCCATGCGTAGCTGTGCGTAGCGAGGCTGCGGGCATGGGTACCTGTACGTAGCCCTGCAGGCTTGTGCGCATAGTCCTGCGTCATCTACGTATCGCTTGCCGGCGTGAGGGGGAGTTAGGTTCCGAGCCACGTCGAGGCAACCGTGCATCGACCAGGGGAGATAAAAAATGTCCGTCAGTATTGCTGCACAGCCGCCATTGAGCGGCGTCAAGCCGGGCGCCACCAGTCAGTTGCGCATGGGTTTCATCGTCGCCTGGTTCTTTTGTCTGCTCTTCTATTTCATCCAGTACGCGGTGCGCTCGGCACCGAGCGTGATGCTGCCGGAGCTGACCGCGACGCTGGGGCTGACTACCCTCGGCGTCAGCTCGCTGCTGGGACTTTATTACTACACCTATTCGACCTTTGCGATCGTCGCCGGGGCATCGCTCGACCGCTGGGGCGCGAAGTACACCATTCCCTTCGGGGTGTTCGCGCTGGCGATCGGCATCGCGATGTTCGGCCTGGGGATCAGCTGGGCGGCGCACGTGGGCAGGCTGCTGCAGGGAGCGGGCGCTGCCTTTGCGTTTGTCGGCGCGGTGTACCTGGCGGCACACGGTTTTCCTGCCAAGTATCTGGCGACGGCCGTGGGCTTCACGCAGTGCGTCGGCATGCTCGGAGGCTCGGCCGGACAGTTCGCCGTCGCTCCTCTGGTGCACGGGCCCATCAGCTGGCAGCAATTCTGGCTGTACACGGGCGTCATCACTCTGGTCGTCGGTGTACTGATGCTGATCCAGACACCGCGGCGCGAGGAAGCCAAGGCGCAGGGCGCTGTATGGACCATGTTTGCGCCCTACAAGACCGTGCTGAGCAACCCGCAGTCCTACCTGTGCGGGCTGTGCGCGGGACTGCTGTTCCTCCCGACCACGGTCGGCGGCATGATCTTCGGCGTCTCGTTCCTGCGCCAGGGCTGGCACCTCGGCTACAGCGAGGCGGTCAATCGCGCTTCGATGGTGCCGCTCGGCTGGGTGATCGGCGCGCCGCTCCTCGGCTATATCGCCGACCACTTCGGCCGCCGCAAGCCCGTGCTGTTCGCCGGTGTAGTGGTGATGCTGGCCTCGGCGCTCGCGATTCTTTATCTGCCCTCGAATACGGCACCGCCCTATCTGCTGGGTTTTCTGCTCGGCTTCGGTTCCGGAGCGGCCATGATTCCGTATTCGATCATCAAGGAAGTGAATCCCGATAACGTCAAAGGCAGTGCCACCGGTGCCATCAACTTCCTGGTGTTCGTCATGAGTGCCTTCGCGGCGCCGTTCTACGGCTGGCTGCTGCAGAGACTTTCCGGGGGCGCGCCGCTCACGCTGCCGGTGTTCCAGCAGGGTGGAGCGGGCCTGATCATCGGCGTGGTCATTGCGCTGGTGCTCGCCTGGTTCATCCGCGAGACCGGCTGGGCCGCAAAGCGCGCCTGAGGAGACACTATGGAACGCGAAATGATGCACCGGCTGCTGCGCGACATGATGCTGTCGCGGGTCTTCGAGGAGCGCGCCGCCGAGGAATACCAGAAGGGCAACATCGTCGGCTTCCTGCACCTCTATCCGGGTGAGGAGGCGGTTGCCGCCGGCGTGATCAACGCCGCGGGCCCCGCGGACTACATCGTGAGCACTTACCGCGAGCACGCCCACGCCCTGGTGCGCGGGGTGCCGGCACGGGCCGTGATGGCGGAGCTCTTCGGGCGCGCTACCGGGATGTCAGGCGGCATGGGCGGCTCGATGCACATGTTCGATCGCGAGCGCCGCTTCATGGGCGGCTATGGGATCGTGGGCGAGACCTTTCCGATCGCGATCGGGATCGGCTACGCGATCAGCTTGCGCGCCCTCCCCGAGGCGGTGATCTGCTTCTTTGGCGACGGCGCGGTCAATCAGGGGACCTTTCACGAGTCGCTCAACATGGCCTCCCTGTGGCGACTGCCGGTGCTGTTCGTCTGCGAGAACAACCACTATGCGATCGGCACGGATATTCATCGCCACTCGGCCGTGGCAGAAGTGTATAAGCGCGCCGCCGCCTATAACATCCCGGCGGAGAAGATCGACGGTATGGACGTGGTCAAGGTGTTCGACGCGACCCGCCATGCGCTGGATCGGGTACGCCGCGCCGGCGGTCCGCAGCTCCTCGAGCTCGAGACTTATCGCTACCGCGGGCATTCCATGGCCGACCCCGGCGCCTATCGCCCGGCGGTCGAGGTCAAGGCCTATCAGGGCATTGATCCGCTGACCATCGGCGCGCGCGAGATCGAGTACCGGTATCCGACCGCGGCGGAGCTCGCCGAGGTCGGCCCCGACAACATTGGCCGGCTCACCGAGCACATGATCTCTGCCGGCCACCTCGAGGAGGTTGAGATCGCGCAGCTGCGCAAGGAAGTCGAGGCGGTGGTCGAGGATGCGGTGCAGTTCTCGCTCGCAAGCGCACAGCCGACGATGGACGATGCCTGGCGGCACCTCAACTGCAACCGTCGCCACGAACAGCTGCTGCCGGCTTAAGGAGTCGTTTTATGACACAGGAACTGCTCTATTGGCAGGCGCTCAACCGGGCCCTGGACATCGAGATGGCGGCCGACGAGTCGGTATTCGTGCTCGGCGAGGACGTCGGTCTCTACGGCGGCAGCTATCGGGTAACTGAAGGCCTGTACGCCAAGTACGGCGAGGCGCGGGTGCGCGACACGCCGATTTCCGAGAACAGCTTCACCGGGCTCGGGGTCGGCGCGGCGCTGGTCGGAATGCGACCGGTGGTCGAGATCATGACGATCAATTTCGCCATGCTGGCGCTCGATTCGATCGTCAACGGCGCGGCCAAGATCCCCTTCATGTCGGGCGGGCAGTTTCCGATGCCGCTGGTGATCCGGGTTCCCGGCGGCGTGGCGCGCCAGCTTGCCGCCCAACATGCGCAGCGCCTCGAATCGATGTTCATGAACGTCCCGGGGCTGCGCGTCGCGGTGCCATCCACGCCGCAGGACGCCTACTGGCAGCTGCGCCAGGCGATCGCCTCGGATGAGCCCGTGGTGCTGCTCGAGCATGAGGTGCTGTATTTCACCAAAGGGCCAGTGGACACCATGGCGGAAGCACCACCGATGCACCAGGCCCTGGTTCGCCGTGCCGGCAAGGATGTCACTCTGATCGGCTATTCGCGCACGGCGCTCCTGGCACAGGAAGCGGCCGCCGAGCTCGCGAAGGAGGGCATCGAGGCGGAGGTGATCGATCTGCGGAGCCTCAACCCCATCGACTGGAAGACCTTGAGCGAATCGGTCAACAAGACTCATCGGGCGCTCGTGATCGAGGAAGACTGCCGGCATGCCGGCGCCGGTGCCGAGATCGCCGCCAATCTCGCGGAGCGCTGCTTCTACTCGCTCGATGCGCCGGTCCAGCGCGTCGCGGGCCTCGACATTCCGACGCCTTACAATGGCGCGCTCGAGGCGGCCAGCATCCCGCGCGTGGTGGATATCGTCGCGACGGCGCGTACGTTGCTCGGTCCAAAGGAGAAAGCAGCCGCATGAAGCATCCGCTCACCATGCCCGCGCTCTCGGACACCATGAGCAACGGCCGGCTGGTGAAATGGCTCAAGGCGGCGGGAGATCCGGTCAGGCACGGGGAGGCGATCGCGGAGGTCGAAACCGACAAGGCGATCATGGATGTCGAAGCCTTTCACGAAGGCTTCCTGAGCGGTCCCCTGGCGGCCGTCGATACCCAGCTGCCGGTCGGGCAAGTCATTGGCTACACCGTGGACACGCGCGAGGAAGCCACCAACGGCGCGGGCCTCGCGACCCCGGAGGAGGCCGTCGCCGCGCCGCAGACATCCACGACCGCGCCGCCGCCGGCAGCGGAGGCCCCCGCCGCGGCGGCTCCCGAGGCGGGGTCGGCGGGCGTGCGGCCGGCGGCGCCATCCGCTGCGCGGGCCTCGCCCTATGCACGGCGGCTGGCGCAGCAGCTGGGAGTGGACTTGAGTAAGCCGGAGCCGGGCGATACGCCGCTGCGCGCGGCCGATGTGGCCGCGGCGGCGCGGCACCGGGCGGCGCCGGATCTCGGGATGGGGCCGGCTTACCGGATCGAGCCGAATACACCATTCCGCGAGGCCACCGCACGGGCCATGATCGCCAGCGCCGGAACGCCGACCTTCCGCGTGACCGCTGCGCTGGCGCTCGGCGCCCTGATCGCCAAGGCCAGGGCGAGTGGGCGCTCGCTGAGCGTACTGCTGGCGCGCGCCTGTGCGCTCAGCATCGCCGAGCAGCCGTTGTTCAATGCGGTGTATACGCCTGACGGCATCGCCCGGCGCGAGCGCATCGACATCGGGATCGCGGTGGACTCGCCCGAAGGTCTCATCACGCCGGTTCTGCGCGATGTCGCGGGGCGCTCGCCGCTGGCACTGCTCGGTGACTGGCGTGTACTGCTCGAGAAGGCGCGCACGCGGCGGCTGGCGCCTGCCGAGTACAGCGGCGCAACCTTCTATCTCTCGGATCTGGGCGTATTTCCCTGCGTATACAGTTTCGACTCGATCGTTCCACAGGGCGCGGCCGCATTGCTCTCGGTGGCCGCTGTGCAGGGCGAGAAGGCGCTGTGCACGCTCAACTGCGACCATCGCGTGGTCTTCGGAGGCGATGCGGCGCGCTTCCTCGAGACGCTCGAGCGGCACATCACCGTGCTGGCGGCGTCGGACGGCTAGCGCGGCGGGCGAGCAGCACGGCGATCGCGCAGGACCCGAGGCGCGAGAGGCTCTTGTCGGCGCGGCTCGTGAGCATGACCGGTACGCGTGCTCCGAGTACGATGCCGGCGATGTGCGCGCCGGCGAGGTATTCGAGCTGCTTGGCCAGCATATTGCCGGCTTCGAGATCCGGGACAATGAAGATGTCGGCCCTTCCTGCGACCTTCGAACGGATCCCCTTGGCGCGGGCGGCCTCGAGCGAGACCGCGTTGTCGAAGGCCAGCGGCCCGTCGAGCACCCCGCCGGTAATCTGGCCGCGCTCAGCCATCTTGCAGAGCACGGCGGCATCGAGAGTCGATCTGATCCGTGGGGACACGGTCTCGATGGCAGACAGCAGCGCCACCCGTGGCTGCTTCACTCCCAGGGCGTGCGCGAGGTCGATCGCGTTCTGGACGATGTCGACCTTCTCCTCGAGCGTGGGATAGATGTTCACGGCAGCATCGCTGACCAGCAGCGGGCGCGGATAGCCCGGAGCATCGATCACGAACACGTGACTCATGCGCCGTGCAGTTCGCAGCCGCGGCTCGGCAACGATCGCGCCCATGAACTCATCCGTATGGAGGCTGCCTTTCATGAGCGCCTCCACCTTGCGCTCCGCCGCGAGCGCCGCGGCCGCCGCGGCCGCGGCATGGCTGTGCTCCGTCCATAGGCATTCGTATGCGTCCGGGTTCACCGCTGCCTGGCGGGCCGCTGCGCGGATCTTTGCTTCCGGCCCGACGAGCACCGGGACGATCAGCCCGGCTTTCGCGGCCTCGATCGCGCCCCCGAGTGCGATGGCGTCCACGGGGTGTACTACCGCGGTGCGCAGCGGTGCGAATCCGCGCGCCCGCCGCAGCAGGCGCAGGTAGTGGTGTGCCAGGGCGCGGCGCGCCGCTACGGTCAGGGTGCGCGGCCTCTTGAAAGCGGGATCCGTCACACGCATGGTAAGCAAGAGTCCAGTATCATTGGCCCATTATGTCCAGGCACCTTAGATACAAGAGCCTCGCTCCGCAACCGGGGCGGCGCGGCTTTCTCAAGGCACTGGGTGCTGTGTGCGGTAGCCTGGGATCCCTGGCTGCCGTGCCGGCGCTGGCTGCCGACCGCGGCTCGCGCTGCGTCAGCTTCGTGCACACGCACACCGGGGAGACCCTGCGTGCCGCCTACTTTACCGACGGCAGCTATCAGGCGGACTGCCTGGCCCGGGTCGATCACCTGCTGCGCGATTTCCGCACCGGTGATGTCCATCCGATCGATCCCGCATTGCTCGATATCCTCTTCGACCTGCAGGTGCGCGCCGACCGCGACGAGCCCTTCCAGGTGATCTGCGGCTACCGCTCGCCCGCGACCAATGCGATGCTGCACCGGCGCTCCGAGGGCGTGGCGGTGCACAGCATGCACCTCGAGGGCCGGGCCATCGACATCCGCCTCGGCGGCTTTTCCACCGGCGCGCTCGCTTCCCATGCGCGGGCGCTCGGGCGCGGCGGCGTGGGTTACTACCCGCAGAGCGATTTCGTGCACGTCGACACCGGGCGCGTCCGCTCCTGGTGATCTCAGGGCCGCCGCGCGACCGGCGCGAGTCCCAGCAGCGCTTCGAGCCGGCGATCCTGCC
Organism: Steroidobacteraceae bacterium; assembly: GCA_035523985.1. GTDB lineage: Bacteria > Pseudomonadota > Gammaproteobacteria > Steroidobacterales > Steroidobacteraceae > 13-2-20CM-66-19. The sequence goes on from DATKPR010000003.1 coordinate 14,351, forward strand.
CGTAGATATCCTCGAAAAAGTGTACCGCCCCGTCCTCGGTGGCGACCGCCGTGCCGTAGAGGATGAGCACGTGCACGGGCTGCGCCAGGCTCACGTGGAAGGTGGCATCGCCATTCATCGCCGCACGGATCTTCTCCGGCGTCCAATCGCCCGCGGTGCCGCGCAGCACCGCGGCGGCCAGCGCCACCGGATCGCTCACCCGGATACATCCGTGACTGAAGGCACGCCGCGGCTCATCGAACAGCCGCTGCGCCGGCGTTGAATGCAGGTACACGTCGTAGCGATTCGGCAGCACGAACTTGATGAGCCCGAGCGCGTTGTCCGGGCCGGGGCGTTGCCGCAGGCGCAGCCGCCCGGCGGCGAGCGCCTGCAGGTTGCCGGGAGTGGCACCGAGCGAGGCCGCGGATGCGGAGGCGCCTGGGTCCACCAGCTCCATGTCGTGCGTATCCAGGTAGCGGGGATCGCGGTGCAGCTGCGCGAGCAGCTCGCGCCGCACGATGCTGGGTGGAACGTCCCAGTAGGGGCGGAAGAGCACTGCCGTCATGTCGGCCGTGAATACCGGCGTGTGCAGCTGCGGGTATTGGCGGCCGACGATCACGTTCATGCGCAGCATGTCGGCCTCTTCATCAATCGCCGAGCGGATGAGAAACAGGCGAAACTCCGGGATGTTGACGATGAGTGTCGGCGGTCGCAGCGGCGGCACCCAGCGCCAGCGCTCGAGCGTCAACTCGATCTGCCGGACGCGTTGCGCGAACGGGACTCCGAGAGCGGCGAGCGTGCTGCCGCCGAGCGCGCCGTCCTCCGCCAGGCCGTGCAGGTACTGGAACCGTTTCAGCCCCGCCACCAGGTCATCGTCGAGCACCGGCTCGGTGCGCGCGGCCTGCCGCGGCGAGAGGTCACCGACCGCCGCGAGGCGCGCGCGTAACTGCACAGCGCCCGCGTAATACTGCCCCGGCTTGACCGAGCGGCGCGGCGGCGGCGGAAGGGTGGGCAGCTGCGGCGCCGCCGCGAGCTCGCGATAGCGGGCCAGCGACTGTCGCAGCAGCCGGTAGTGCAGATAGCTGGGCTCGACTGCCGAGAGCACCGCGGCGGTGTCGTTGCGCGTGGCGAGCTGTCCGACGACCGCCGCCAGGTCGAATCCCTCCGCCCGGGCAGGCATGTCGAAGCCGGCGGTGCGCGGATCGATGCGCCCGAAGTGCAGATCCTGCACCAGCGTCAGCGCGGCGCTCGTCAGCTCCCGGTCGAAGCGCGACCAGTCGGCAGGCGGTGCCTCGCGATTGGCGGAAAGGACGGCGAGCCGCGCAGCCAGCTGCGGGGCTCCATAGTCGGCGGCCGAGAGCCCGTAGACGGACACGGACTGCAGTGCCTCGAGGAGCGCGTGCGCCTGCGGAGTCGCTGCGCCGGACCGGCTCCACAGGAGAGCGGGCGCACTCCCGGTGTAAAGCGCCTCAAGGGCATGCCGGATTGCGGGACTCGCGGCTCGGGTCGGCGCCGGAGACGGCTGCGGCATGGCCCGCTCGGCGGCCTGGCCGATCGCCGTTCCCGTGAGCGCGCACGCCACCAACGTCCGCGCGAGCATGCGCAGCATCCGGCCTCCGCAAGTGTTCCCGCCGGGGAGAGTGCCGCCAGGGGCAGGTCATTGAAATGGGTAGTGCTCCTGCCGGCCTAGGTACTTGTCCCGAGGTGGGACCGTATTCGGGCTCATGATGCGCTGCTGCGGATGGGGCACGCTGGCTGCCCTTGGCGCGGAGGCGATCATGCGGGAAATTCGGCGGATTCTGGTGGCGGTCAAGGATCCCGGAGCGCGTTCGCTTCCCGCCGTAGCCAAGGCGACGCAGCTGGCCCGGAGCCTCGGAGCGCAGCTCGAGCTCTTTCATGCCATCGACTCCCCGCACTACGTCGACATGCTCGGCATGACCGCGGATCGCACCCGACAGATGGAATGCGACGAGACGGGTGAGTACCTGCAGCGCCTCGAGCGCCTCGCGGCGCGCGCCCGGCTGCACACTGCGCGGGTGAGCGTGGCGGTGGAATTGGACTATCCGGCTTACGAGGCGATCGTGCGCCGCGCCCTCAAGACCGGCGCCGACCTCATCATCGCCGAGTGCCACGCGGGCGCGCGGGTCGCCCCCGGATTACTGCGCCTCGCGGACTGGGAGCTGCTGCGCCTGAGCGCGGTGCCGGTGCTGCTGGTCAAGCGCACCCGGCCGTATCACCATCCGACCGTGGTGATGGCCCTGGACCCGAGCCATGCCTTCGCCAAGCCCGCGAAGCTCGACGCAGAGATCGTGCGGGTGGGCAGCGCGGTCTCGGCGGGCCTGCGCGGCAAGCTGCACGCCGTGCATGCCTTTGCCACGGCGCCGACCGGTTCGCGGGTGCAGACGGCCGCCGCGGCCGGGGCGCGGGCGGGCCTCGATCAGGCGCTGCGGACCACGGGCATTGCGCCGGGCTGCCGGCACCTGGTGCCTGGAGATCCGACCCTCGCGGTCCGGGACACGGCGCGGCGCCTGGCCGCCGACATCGTGGTCGTGGGGGCGGTGTCGCGCTCGGGGCTCAAGCGCGCGTTCATCGGCAACACCGCGGAGCGGCTGCTCGATTGCCTGCCCTGCGATCTGCTGATCGTGAAGCCTGAAGGGTTCCGCAGCTCCGTTGCGCGCAGTGCGCGCGGTGCCCGGCTGCTGGCGGTCGAGCCCCTCGGCTGAGCCTTTTTTGGCTATGCTATGCGCCGGCGTCTCAACCGGGCGCTCCGGCGGCTGGCACTATAAGCATTCTCCATGCTGAATCTTCCGGCGGAACTCGCGCGCACGGTACTCGACGCCGCGCCCGATGCGCTCATCGTGATCGATGCGGGCGGAGTGATCCGCTTTGCCAACCGCCAGGCGTCGGTGCTTTTTGGCTACGGTCACGACGATCTGGTCGGCCACTCCATGGAGCAGCTGCTGCCGGAGCGGTTCCGGATCCGCCACGGTGCCTACCGCCAGGGCTACTTCGCGGCGCCGCGGCTGCGGCCCATGGGGGTCGGACTGCCGCTCTTCGCGCGGCGCAGCGACGGCAGCGAGTTTCCGGTGGAGATCAGTCTGAGCCCCATCGAGGGGTCGGACCGGGCGCTGGTCGCCGCCGCGATCCGCGACGTGACCGAGCGCAAGCGCGCGGAGGCGGAGCTCGGGGCGGCGCGCGAGGCCGCCGAGCGGGCGCGCGAAGGCGCCGACCACCTGCGCGAGGTCGCGGACGAGTCTCGCCGCAGCGCCGATCGTGCCAACCAGGCCAAGAGCCGTTTTCTCGCCACGGCGAGTCACGATCTGCGCCAGCCCCTGCAGACGCTCGCGCTGCTCAACGGCGCCTTGCGGCGCATGGTGACCAGCCCGGACGCGGCGGAGGTCCTGGCGCAGCAGGATCACGCCGTCACCACCATGTCGCGGCTGCTCAACGCGCTGCTCGACATCAGCAAGCTCGAATCCGGAGCCGTGAAGCCCGAGCCGCGCGATTTCCGCATCGCCACAGTGCTCGAAGCCGTGCGCCGCGAGTTTGCCCCGATTGCCGCGAGCAAGGGACTGGAGCTGCGGATCGAGGCGGCGGAGGATTGCGTGCGCAGCGACCCCGCGCTTGTCGAGCAGATATTGAGGAACCTGGTCTCCAATGCCGTCAAGTACACGCGCGAGGGCCGGGTTATCGTGCGCTGCCGCCGGGAGGGCGCGGCGCTGCGCATCGAGGTGCTGGACACCGGCGTCGGCATTCCAGGCGCGCAGCTCGCCTACATCTACGACGAGTTCTACCAGGTCGGAGTGCCGGCCAACAGCTCGCGGGAGGGCTACGGGCTCGGGCTGAGCATCGTGCAGCGGCTGGTGAAGCTCCTCGACGTGCGCCTGGAGGCGACGTCAGAGGTCGGCAAGGGCTCGGTGTTCGCGCTGCTCCTGCCGCTCGCGCAGTCTACGGTCGGCGGCCTCGAGTCACAGGAGCCGAGCGCCCGGCTCTCTGCGGAGCCGGCGGCAACCGGCGTTGACGTCCTGCTGGTGGAGGACGACGCCAGCGTTCGCGATGCGACCAGTATGCTGCTGCGCGTCGAGGGCTATCGCGTGACCGCCGTCGCCTCGCTTGCCGACGCCGTGCGGGCGACGACCGCGAAGGCTCCCGATCTGCTGGTAACCGATTATCATCTCGCAGGCGGCGAGCTCGGTACGGAGGTCATCGCGGCACTGCGCGAGCGCGTGGGCCCGGATCTCAAGATTATCCTGCTGACGGGAGACACCTCCGCGGTAATCAAGGGGATGCGCTCAGATCCCAACCTGCGGATCTTGAGCAAACCCGTCGACGCGGAGGAGCTGCTGCGGCTGATGAATGCGCTGCTGACGGACTGAGGACCGAAGCCCCGCCCCGCGCCGCCGCAAACCCGTCTCAGCCCGAGCGCTGCGCGCCTTGCGACTCCAGGTCCAGCACCATGCGCACCAGCTGCGCGAGCGAGGCGGCGCCGCTCTTTTCCATGACGCGCGCGCGGTGAATCTCCACCGTGCGCTGGCTGACGCCGAGCTCCGCGGCCATCACCTTGTTGGGCTTGCCGCGGGTCATCAGCGCCAGCACCTCGCGCTCGCGCGGCGTGAGTGAGTCGAGGCGCTCGCGGATCTTGGCGTGTTGCTCGAGCGAGGCGCGGTTGCGCGCGTCGCGCTCGAGGGCCCTCTGGATCCGATCGATGAGATCCTGATCGCGGAAGGGCTTTTGCAGGAAATCGAACGCGCCCTGCTGCATCGCTTCGACCGCCATGGCGATGTCGCCGTGGCCGGTGATGAAGATGACCGGGATGACGGCGCCCCGCAGGTTCAGCTGCTGCTGCAGCTCAAGCCCGCTCATGCCGGGCATGCGCACGTCGAGCACCAGGCACCCCGGCTGGCTCGGCTTGTAGGTCTCGAGAAACTCGCCCGCCGAGGCGAGGGGGCGCGTCGCGAGACCGACGGATTTCAGCAGGAAACGCAGGGAATTACGGACGCCTTCGTCGTCGTCCACGACGAAGACCGTGGGTGCCTGTTGCTGCATGTCACTCGTGGGATTGCGTCGGTAATACGATATAAAAGCATGCCCCGGACGGCGTGTTGGCCCGATAGCCTACGGTACCGCCGTGGGCGCGCGCTATGGTACTGCTGATCGCGAGCCCGAGCCCAGTACCGTTCTCCTTGGTGGAGAAGAAGGGGTCGAACACCTGCTTGCTCACCTCCGGCGAGAGGCCTGGACCGTTGTCGCATACGGCGAGCTGCACCCCCTGTCCATCGGCTGCGGAGGTCGTGATTGCGATCCTGGGATGGGCCACGGGCTGGGCCGTGAGCGCCTCGAGGCTGTTGCGCAGAAAGCTGAGGACCACCTGCTGAATCTGCCCGGCATCGGCGGCGACCTCGGGCAGTCCCGGGGACAGATCGAGCGTCAGCTCGACGCCGTGCAGCGTGGCATCCGTCCGCATCAGCTCCTGAAGCTCCTCGACGAGCGCGTTCACCTCGACCGGCACGTGCTCCTGGCGGCCGCGGGCAAGTGCGCGCAGCCGGCGGATGATGTCCGCGGCGCGGGTCGTCTGCGCTGCGATCTGACGCAGCGCCTCGCGCAGCTCGTTCGGATCGGCGCCCGGGCGGGCGAGCAACCGCTCGCAGGCATGCGCGTAGTTGGCGATCGCCGTCAGGGGCTGATTGAGCTCATGGGCGACTCCGGCAGCCATCTCGCCGATGGTGGCCATCCGCGACACGTTCAGCAGCCGACCCTGCAGCGTCGCGGCCGGGTCGTACCCGGGCACCGTCGCGCTACCGGTCGTTTTCGGCTTCATGCAACATTCTCTTACAGCTGACCCCGGGAGCGAGAATCCATGATCGGACGGCCTGCGTCTGTACGTATCTTTCTTTACAGGCCCGGCCGCGAGGCAGGCGGCGCCCCGCCCCCCTGCGTCCACCAGCCGCCGCCGAGCGCCACGTAGAGGGCCACCGTGTCCTGGTAGCGAACGGCAACCGTCTGCAGCTCGTTGATCAGGGCCTGGTGATAGAGGGCGTCGGCGCTCAGCACATCGAGGTAGGTGTCGAGACCGGCCTCATAATTTGCCTGCACCAGATGCAGGGCCTCCCGGGCGCTGGCGAGCGCCTCATCCTGGGCGCGCAGCGCCGCGGCATCGTGCTCGAGGGCGCGCAGCGTGTCGGCGACCTGCGCGAAGGCGCCGAGCACTACCTGCCGGTACAGCGCCGCAGCCTGATGGTACTGCTCGAGCGCGGCCTTGCGCCGGAACCACAGCGTCCCGCCTTCGAACAAGGGCTGCGTCAAGCCTGCACCGGCTTCCCACGCCCGTCCGTTGGCCGCCATGAGCTGACCCGTGCTGGTGCTGTTGGCACTGTAGCTGCCCGTGAGGGTCAGGCTCGGCAGCAGCGCCGCGGTCGCGACCCCGACATTGGCGCTCGCCCCGTGTGCGGTCGCTTCGGCGATGAGGACATCCGGACGCTGCCGCACCAGCTCGGAAGGCAGGCTCACCGGCAGCTCCGCGGGCAACGTGAGCTCGTCGAGACCGATGTCCGGGGCACTCCATTCGGCCGGAACGTGTCCGACCAGCGTGGCGAGCAGGTCGTTGCTCTGCGACAGCCGCTGCTCGAGCTGCGGCACGGAGGCTTCGGTGCTGGCGAGCTGACTCCTGAGAGCCAGGACGTTGGCATAGGGCGCCGTTCCGGCGCTCACCTGCACCCCGGCCAGCTGCACCTGCTGGCGCTGCATTGCGATCAGCTGCTGCGTCGCATCGATCTCGGCCTGATAGGCGGCGCGGGCGATCACCGTGTTGACGATATTGGAGATCAGGGTGAGGTAGGCGGCCTGCTCGGTGGCACGCTCGAGATCGACCTGCGCGTGCAGGCCCTCGACCATACGTCGCTCGCCGCCGAAGACATCGAGGGCGTAGCTGACCGATGCCGACAGCGTAAACAGGTTGAAGATGCTCGAGGTCGCGCCCGAGCCGAACTTGAGCGGCGAGAAGCGCTGGCGGGTCGCTGCGGCGTCCGCTTCCGCCTGGGGATAAAAGATGCCGTAACCGCTGCGCAGGTTGTCCTCGCTCTGGCGGAGGCTGGCCTGCGCCGCAGCGAGACCGGGGTTGCCTTTGAGCGCCTCGGCGACGACTGCATCGAGCGGCTCGCAGCCGAACAGGCGCCACCAGTCTGCCGCCACCTGCGCGCCGGGGGTGAAGCGCTGCGCGGCGCCATGGGCCGTCACGGTCGCGGCGGGGTCGGTGCCGGAGACGTAGTGGTCGACCGGCGGCGCCGCGGGGCGCTCGAAATCCGGTCCGACCGCACAGCCGCCGAGCAGCACCCCGAGCAGCAGGGCTGCGCCGCCTCGCGCCGGCAACCGCTGCCGCAGCCTATCGGGCGCCCACATAGACATCGACCAGCTGCCCGGGATAGAGATTGAGATCCTTCGGCTTCTCGAAGCGGAACACGATGGGCAGCACGCGCAGGTCCACCCGCTCCGTGCGCTCGTCCGACAGCTCGATCTTCGGCGACACGTAGGGCTGGATTCTCACGAAGGTGAGCGGCAGGTGGACGTTGGTGCCGCGCACGAACATCTGCGCCTCAATCTTCTCGGGCGGCGGCAGCTCGTGCACCAGGATCTCGTCGATGTAGGCGCGCACCTGCAGGTGGCTCTGCGGCAAGCCCATGACGATGAGCGGGCCGAAGCCCTGCGTATAGGTGTCATAGGCGCCCTGGGGGGATACGTAGCTGCCGACGCTGGAGTTCACCGCCATCACCACGCCGTCGGCCGGCGCGCGGATCGTGTACTTCGCGAGCAGCGCCGCCGCCGACTGGGACGCCTTCGCGAGCGCCGTGTAGGTGCGCTCGGCATTCTGCAGGTCGTAAACCCAGGCGCCGGCCCGGGTGAGCTCGTACTGCCGCTCGACCACCTTCAGGTTGGTGGCGGCGATCTTCTCCGCATTGCGCGCGTTGTCGAGCGCATCGGCGCTGATCGACTTCGGGTCGATGTCGAAGGAGCGCTGCTGCTTGTCGAGCTGGTCACGGGCGTTCTTGAGGGTCGCCTGGGCGTTCTCCACCTGTGCCGCCGACACCGCGAGCGTCTCGCGCCGCGGCTGTGCGTGCAGCTCGCGCAGCAGGGCGTGGGCGGCCTCTGCCTGTGCCTGCAGCTGCTCGGCGGTCGCCCGCTGCACCGAATCGTCGACCGTGACCAGCGCATCGCCCTGATGGACCTGCTGGCCCTCCGTCACCAGGATGCGCGTGATGGGCGCGGCGACTTCCGGATAGATGTTGATGTTCGCGCCGTGCGCCTGATCGCTCTCGACGATGCCGTTGGAGTAGATGCCGTGGGCGTACGGATTGGCCGCGGGGGTGAACACCGGCGGCTGCGCCTCAGGCTGCCGGCTGAAGAGTATTGCGCTGACGACGGCCAGCAGCAGCCCGGCACCCGCGGCGATGAAGATGATCTTATTGCGCATCCAGCTGACTCCTGTCGACCGCGGTGACCCTGCCGTCCTCCATGCGCATGATGCGATCGGCGAATTCGTAGATGCGCGCATCGTGCGTGACGATGACGATGCAGCGCTGCTCCGTGAGCAGCTGCTCGCGCACGAAGTGCACGATGTTGCGGCCGGTATCGCCGTCGAGCGAGGCGGTCGGCTCGTCGAAAATGAGGATGTCCGGGCGGCTGACGATGGCGCGCGCGATGGCGACGCGCTGCTGCTCGCCGCCGCTCAGCTTGACCGGCGGCAGCTGGGCGCGGCTCGCGAGGCCCACGATCTCGAGGTTGTGCTCGGCTTCCTTTACCGCGGCATCCCATTCGCGATGCTGCAGAATGAGCGGAATGGCGACGTTCTCGGCGGTGGTGAGGCGCGGAAACAGGTGGTAGTCCTGGAATACGAAGCCGATGCGCCTGAGGCGGAATTCCGCGAGCGCATCGCTCGACATACTCCAGATATCGGCGTCCTCGATCTTCACGGTGCCCGAATTCGGCCGCAGGATGCCCGAGATCATGCTGAGCATGGTGGTCTTGCCGCTGCCGGATGGGCCGACGACGTAGAGCATCTCGCCGAAACTGGCCTCGAAGCTCACGTCCTTCACCGCATGGGTGCGCACCGGCTCCTGGCCGAACCACTTGTTGATGCCGATGGCCTGGATGGCGGTTTTGGGCACGGCTAGCCCCTGAAGATGTCGAAGGGCTCGATGCGCAGCACTTTGCGCACGCCGACGTAGCTGGAGATCGCGGCGATGATCACCACCATCACGAAGGCCATGGCGAGGTTGCCGAAGGTGATCATGGCGGCGTAATCGGGCAGGTGTGAGCGCGCGATCCAGATGAGCGCCGCGCACAGTCCGACGCCGAGGCCGTAGCCGGTGAGTGCGACGAAGGTCGCCTGGAAGAGGATCATCTCGATGAGCTCGCGGCCCTTGGCGCCGATCGCCTTCAGCGCGCCGAACTTCTCGAGGTTCTCCAGGATGAACGTATAGAAGGTCTGTCCCGAGATCGACAGTCCGACGACGAAGCTGATGAGCGTCATCAGCATCATGTTGGTGCCGATACCGGTCTTGTACATGTAGAAGTCGGAGATCTTCTGGACGAACTCATCGCGTGTCAGAGCGAGGTAGCCGCGGGCGGCGATCCGCGCCTTGATCGCGGGCACGTCGGCTGGGCTCTTGGGCTCGATGAGCAGATACGAGATCGTAAAGCGCGTATTGGGGATGTACTGCAGCGCACGGCTGTAGGTGGTGTAGAGAGTCGGCACCCCGAAGAGGGCGCTGGAGGCGACTCGCGCGATGCCGACGATCACGCCGCGGTGGTCGTTGAGCTCGAACTCGGTGCCGATGCCGGGATTCTCGAGCTTGTAGAATTCCGCATCCTTGATGGCGATGAAGGCGTTTTCCGCGAAGATGTTCTCGATATCGCCGGCGAGCATCTGCGGCCGGCCGAAGAGACTCGTGTCGTCGAGGCCGATGACGTTGGCGGCCTGGTAGGTGCCGTCGCGGAGCTTCAGCAGCGCCGCGCCCGAGTAGAGCGGCACCGCGTACTTCACGCCCGGGATGCTGCGCGCCTCATCCAGCACGTTGTCGGGCAGCGGAATCGTGTTGGCGACGGTCTGCACGGCCGGATCCATCACCCAGATCGAGGCGCCGATATTGAGGACCGTGGAGGAGGAGCGGCTGAGGATGCCGGCGAACAGCGAAGTCATCTCGATCATCAGGAACACGGCAAAGGTGATTCCGACCAGGAGCGCCGCGAACTTGCTGCGGTCGTTGATCAGCAGCTTGTAGGCAATCCGGAGAATCCCGGGCATAGAATCGCTCGCCGCTCGTCCGCTACGGTGGGCGCATGATCGCGGTAGCGCGCCGCGGTGGTAATCCGCGAAAGGCGCAGCCGGCGTCTCGGAAAGTACCTAGCCCCGGCGGGCCGCTCGGTAGTTCTACGGATTGGGCACGGCCGCGCGCGGTCGCATCCTCGAAGGCCCTCGATGGCTGCTGCGGTGCAAGGCGTCATGAAGCCCGGATATCGCTACATCCGCTTCTTCGAAGCGATCGGGCTGGACGACGTGGCGCTGGTGGGCGGCAAGAACGCCTCCCTCGGCGAGCTGTACCGCAATCTGCAGCCGGCAGGGGTGCGGGTACCCAACGGCTTTGCGATCACGGCCGAGGCGTACCGCTACGTTCTCGCGCAGGCGGACGCCTGGGGCCCGCTGCACGAGGCGCTCGACGGCCTGCGGTCCGACGATATGCAGGATCTCAAGCGGCGCGGCCAGCTGGCGCGCGACATCGTGTTCAGCGCCCCGCTGCCGCCGGACCTGGCGGCGGAGATCCTCGCGGGCTATCGCGAGCTGCGCCGCGAATACGGCGAGGACATGAGTCTGGCCGTGCGCAGCTCCGCGACCGCGGAGGATCTGCCCACCGCGAGCTTCGCGGGCCAGCAGGACACCTATCTCAACGTTCACGGCGACGCGCAGCTCCTCGATGCCTGCAAGCGCTGCTTCGCGAGCCTCTTCACGGATCGCTCCATTCATTACCGCATCGATCAGGGCTTCGATCACTTCAAGGTCTCGCTCTCGATCGGGGTGATGAAGATGGTGCGCTCGGATCTGGCAGCGAGCGGCATCATGTTCTCGCTCGACACCGAGACCGGCTTTCGCGATGTCGTGCTGATCAGTGCCGCCTACGGACTCGGCGAGAATGTCGTGCAGGGGACGCTCGACCCCGACGAGTTCATGGTCTTCAAGCCGACCTTCGAGCGCGGCGCGCGCACCGTGCTGCGCCGCGCGCTCGGCAGCAAGAAGATCAAGATGGTGTACACGGAGGGCGGCGCGGGCGAGGCGACCGGCAACGTCGACACCGCGCATGCGGAACGCGAGCGCTACTGCCTTACTGACGAGGAGGTGCTGACGCTGGCCGGGTACGCCATCGAGATCGAGCGGCACTACAGCCGCAGAGCCGCGCGCCCCGTGCCGATGGACATGGAGTGGGCAAAGGACGGCCTCGACCAGCAGCTGTACGTGGTACAGGCCCGTCCGGAGACGGTGGCTTCGAGGACTCGTACCGGGTATCTCGAGGAGTTCGTGCTCACCGGCAGCGGCAAGACGCTCGTGAGCGGACATGCGGTCGGCGCGCGTATCGGTGGCGGCACGGTGCGCGTCATCGAGAGTGCGGCCCGCATCGCGGAGTTCCAGCCCGGAGAAGTACTGGTCACCGACAGCACGACGCCGGACTGGGAGCCCATCATGAAGAATGCCGCGGCCATCGTCACCAATCGCGGCGGGCGCACCTGCCACGCAGCGATCGTGGCGCGCGAGTTCGGCATTCCGGCGGTGATCGGTTGCGAAGATGCGACCGCGAAGCTCGCCACCGGCCAGATCGTGACCGTCTGCTGCGCGCAAGGCGATCTCGGCAAGGTCTACGAGGGGAGTGTGCCGTTCGAGACCCGCCGGACCGACCTCGAGACGCTGCCGCGCCCGCAGACCCGGATCATGCTGATCCTCGGCAATCCGGAGACGGCGCTGCGCAGCAGCTTCCTGCCCAATGACGGCGTCGGGCTGGCACGCATGGAATTCGTCATTGCCGAGCACATCAAGGCGCACCCGATGGCGCTGCTGCACCCGGAACGGGTGGGCGACGCGGCCGAGCGCCGCGCGCTGCTCGATCTCGCGCGCAACGATCGCACGCCGGCCGAGTTCTTCGTGCGCGCTCTGGCGGAAGGGGTGGGCACGATCGCTGCGGCGTTCTATCCGAAGCCGGTGATCGTGCGCATGTCCGATTTCAAGACGAACGAGTATGCCGGACTCCTCGGCGGGCGGTGGTTCGAAGCGCAGGAAGCCAATCCCATGCTGGGCTTCCGCGGCGCCGCGCGCTACGCGCATCCCGCCTATGCGGAGGGCTTTGCGCTCGAATGCGCCGCCATGAAGCGCGCCCGGGAGACGATGGGGCTCAGCAACATCAAGCTGATGATTCCGTTCTGCCGGCGCGTCGAGGAGGGCAGGCGGGTCATCGAGCGCATGCGCGAGCTCGGTCTGGCGAGCGGCCGCGACGGACTCGAGATCTACGTGATGTGCGAGATCCCCAACAATGTCCTGTTGATCGATGAGTTCAGCCGGCTCTTCGACGGTTTCTCCATCGGCTCGAACGATCTGACCCAGCTCACGCTGGGCGTCGATCGCGACTCGGCGATGGTCGCGTTCGATTTCGACGAGCGCGATGCCGGCGTCAAGCAGATGATCCAGCTGGCGGTCGCGGGCTGCCGGCGCAATCGCCGCCATTCGGGTATCTGCGGCCAGGCCCCCTCGGATTTTCCCGAGATGGCCGAGTTCCTGGTGCGGCTCGGCATCGACTCGATCAGCCTCAATCCCGATTGCATCGTGCAAACGACGCGGCATGTGCTCGAGATCGAGCAGGATCTGCGGCGCCCGGGCACGCCGCCGCCCGCTCCACCGCGCGCCGAACCGGCGGTTGCGGGTGCTGAGCAGGCGGTCACCGCCCGGGCCGCCGGCTAAGCCCCTCCGCATGGCAGCTGCTGCACTCACGCGCGTGGCGGTACTGACCAGCGGCGGCGACGCCCCGGGGATGAATGCCGCCGTTCGCGCGGTCGTGAGGGTCGGCCTGGCGCGCGGGTTCGAGATTTTCGGGGTCCGCCATGGCTTCAGCGGTCTGATCGATGGGCAGCTCGAGCCGCTCGGCGTGCGCGACGTCGGCGGGATCATCGATCGTGGCGGCACGATGCTCGGTACGACCCGGTGCTCACAACTGAAGACCGAAGCCGGCCAGCGCGCCGCAGTCACGCAGCTGCGCCGACGCGACGTATCGCGCCTGGTCGTCATCGGGGGCAATGGCTCGCAGGCGGGAGCGCTTGCCCTGGCACGGCAGGGTCTCGAGGTGATCGGCCTGGCATCGACGATCGACAATGATCTGCCGGGATTGGATACGACCATCGGGGCGACCACGGCGCTCGATACGGCGATCGAGGCCATCGACCGCCTGCGGGTGACCGCATCGTCCCACGAGCGTGCCTTCCTCGTGGAGGTGATGGGGCGCGACAGCGGCCATCTCGCCCTGGTGGCCGGGGTCGCCGGCGGCGCCGAGGCGATCGTTCTGCCTGAAGGCGACACCGACGCCGAAGCGGTCGCGGCCCAACTGCGGGCGGCGTATCAACGCGGCAAGAGTCATGCGATCGTCGTGGTCGCCGAGGGCGCCCGCTACAACGCCGATGCGCTCGGCGGCTATTTCCGCGAGCACCAGGCGCGTCTGGGATTCGAGCTCCGGGTGACCAGGCTCGGGCACATCCAGCGCGGCGGGGCGCCGGGCGTGTTCGATCGGATCATCGCCACCGAGCTCGGTGCCGCTGCGATCGATCACCTGAGTGCGGGCCGGCATGGCATCGTGCTTGGAATTGCCGGCGGTCAGGTGACTTCTCTCGACCTGTCCGCCGTCGCCGACTCGAAGAAGAGACTGGACATGCGCCTGCTCGAACTGGCGCAGATTCTGACCCGATAACTCACGGAGAACCGATCATGCTGCTGAAGTCGATCTGCACACCGGAGGTGGCCTGCTGCGGTCCCGGGACGACGGTGCTCGAAGCGGCTCATCTGATGCGCCGCCGGCACAGCGGAGACCTGGTCGTCGTCGATGGCGATGGGGAGGGGGCAGCGCCGCTCGGCGTCATCACCGATCGTGACATCGTCGTCGAGGTCCTCGGTCAGGGTCTGGATCCGGCGACCACCACGGTCGGCTCGGTCATGCGCACGCCGGTCGTCATCGCAAACGAGGCCGAGGATGCTGCACAGGCCTTGGAGCGCATGCGACAGCACGGCGTGCGTCGCATTCCCGTGGTCGGCGACCGCGGCATGCTGGTGGGAGTCGTGACCGTCGACGATCTGCTGAGGTGTCTCGCAGCCTATGCGGGCTCGCTCGCGGACGTGGTCGCCCGGGAGCAGACTCGCGAGCAGCGCAATCGCAGATGAGGCTGGCACGGAGGTGCAACGATGTTCGCGATCCGATCGACGGCGTTCACCGAGCGGGGAGCGATTCCGAGGAAATTCACGGCCGACGGTGAGGACATGTCGCCGCCGCTCGAGTGGGCGGATGCGCCCGCCGGAACGCGCAGTTTCTGCCTGATCGTCGACGACCCCGATGCGCCCGACCCCAGGGCGCCGCAGCGCACCTGGGTGCACTGGGTTCTCTACAACATTCCCGCAACCGTGCATGAGCTGAGGGCGGATGCGGACCGGCAGGGTCTGCCTGCCGGAGCCAGCCAGGGACGCAACGACTGGCAGCGGACCGGTTATGGCGGCCCCTCACCCCCGGTCGGGCGCCACCGCTACCTGCACAAGCTGTACGCACTCGACGTACTGCTGCCCGATCTGGGAGCGCCGACGAAGGCGCAGCTGCTCGGAGCCATGGGCGGGCACGTGCTCGGCGAAGCGCAGCTCATCGGCACTTATCTCAGCGGCCGCTGACGCACCGCCCGATGGCGCGCGTGAGTGCCGGTCTGCTGCTTTACCGACGGGACTCCGTGACCGAGGTCTTTCTCGTACATCCCGGCGGGCCCTACTGGGCGAACAAGGATGCAGGTGCCTGGTCGGTGCCGAAGGGGCTGGTCGAGCCCGGTGAGGACGAGCTCGCGTGTGCGTGGCGCGAGTTCAGGGAGGAAACGGGTCTCGACCTCCCCGGTGCCGGGCGCGAGCACGACCTCGGCAGTTTTCACCTGCCGAGCGGCAAGCGCCTGCACGTGTGGGCGGTCGAGGGCGATTGCGACCCCGCGGCGCTGCGCAGCAATCTCTTCGAGATGCGCTGGCCGCCGCGATCGGGGCGTATCGGGCAATTCCCCGAGGTCGACCGCGGCGGATGGTTTGATCGCGCCGCGGCGTTGCGCCAGATTGCCGCAGGCCAGCGACCTGTATTGGAAAAATTTTATGCTGAATTCGATGCGCGGGAGCAGCCGGGTGCGTAGCTCTACGGACATTTCGCCCCGGCCGCGCGGGGCGGTCGGCGCCTGCGCGCCGGGACCACGATGAAGATCGAGTTCCACGGAGCCGACCAGGGCGTCACCGGCTCCTGTCATCTCATCGAGTGCGCCGGCACGCGCGTGCTGATCGACTGCGGCCTGTATCAGGGCGGGCGCGAGCTCGACGAGGAGAACGCGCTGGCCTTCGGCTTCGACGCCGCGGGCATCGACTTCGTGCTTCTGACGCATGCCCATCTCGATCACTGCGGCCGGCTGCCGCTGCTGGTGAAGCGCGGCTTCCGCGGCGCGATCGTCACCACCGGCGCCTCGCGCGAGCTGCTGCGCCTGGTACTGCTCGATGCCGCACAGCTGCACGAGGAAGAAGCGCGGCGCCGCGCGCGTCATGCGGGTCGCCGGGCAGCCGGCGCCGCAGAGCCCCTTTACACCCTGGTGGACGCGCTGCATACGATGGACTTCATCGGCGTCGAAGCGCACTACGATACTGCGCTGCAGCTCGCGCCGGGCGTGACGGCGACCTTTCTCGACGCCGGCCACATCCTCGGTTCGGCAAGCATCCTGCTCGAGCTCGCGGAGGCGGGGACGCGGCGCCGGGTGCTGTTCTCCGGCGATCTCGGCAACGCCGGGCGGCCGTTGCTGCGTGCGCCGGCAACGCCGCCGCAGGTCGACGCCGTGGTGATGGAGACTACCTACGGCGATCGCCTGCACAGGCCGCTCGGTCCCTCGATCGAGGAGCTCTACCAGGCCATCACCGAGGCGTTCCAACGCGGCGGCAACGTCGTCATTCCGAGCTTCGCCCTGGAGCGGGCGCAGGAGTTGCTGTTTTTTCTGCGCGCCGGGGTCGATTCCGGCCACTTAGCGCCCACGACGCAGGTCTTTCTCGACTCGCCGATGGCAATTTCGATCACGCAGATATACGCGCGCCATCCCGAGTGCTACCAGCCGCAGGCGCGTGCGCTGTTTCTCGAGGGACGCGACCCTTTCACCCTGCCAGGCCTGCATTTCACGCGCGACACGGCCGAGTCGATCGCGCTCAACCGCCTCAGCGGCGGCGCCATCATCATCGCCGGATCGGGCATGTGCAGCGGCGGCCGCGTGCGCCATCACCTGCGCCACAACCTCGACCGCCACAACTGCGCGATCATCTTCGTGGGCTATGCCGCGCGCGGCACCCTGGGGCGGCGCATCATCGATGGCGCCGAGAGCGTCACGCTCTTCGGCGAGGAGATTGCGGTGCGGGCGCGGATTCACACGATCAACGGCTTCTCGGCACACGCGGACCAGGCGGAGCTGCTGCGGTGGCAGGGGCAGACGCATGCCGGACGTACCTTTCTCGTGCACGGCGAGCCGGAGGTGATGCGGAAATTTGCCGCACGGCTGCCCGGAGGTGCAACGGAGATGCCGCTGCTGCACCAGCAATACGACCTGTGAGGCAGCACCCCGGCGGCGCACGGTGTCGGGTCGCCCGCCCGCGAGCCCTGCATTAATCCTCAAGCCCTCAGGTCGCGGCGCTAGTCGGCAAGTCCCAGGGCTCTGAGTCGACCGGTGGCCCGGGTCGAATCACCGAACGCGACGCGATTCTTTCCGGACACCTTGGCCTCATAGAGCCCGCTATCCGCCCGGGCGTAGACGCTCTTCCAGTCCGAATCCGCGGGGCTCCCCAGGGCGATGCCGAAGCTGGCCGTCAGCTTGAACGGGCGTGCCGCGGCCTGGAGCGTTTCAGCACTGATTCCCGCGCGGATGCGCTCGGCGATGCCGTGCAACGAGGTCTCGCTAAGGTCGCCGAAGCAAAGAACCGCAAACTCCTCGCCGCCGAGACGAGCCGGAATGTCAGCCTGACCGTGCAACGAGTCCCTGAGCACTCGCCCGACGACGCGCAGCGCTTCATCCCCCGCGGCGTGCCCGAATTCGTCGTTGATGCGCTTGAAATCGTCAAGATCGAGCAGTATCAGCCCGTAAGGCTTGCCGAGTCGCTTGAGCTCCGCGAACGCCCGTTCACTTTGCTGACTGAATACGCGGCGGTTGTAGAGGCCCGTGAGATAGTCCGTAAGGCTATCGCTCCTCAGCTGAGCATTGGCGGCCTCGAGTGCCTGCTGGGCCTGACGTAACGCGGTGATGTCCGTCACGAGCACGACGAAGCCGGTGACCTGCCCGTGCTCGTCGATGTCCGGCATGTAGCGCGCATCGACCTGAACCTCGGAGCCATCGGCCTTGGTGAGTGTGCGTTCGAAGCGCTGTTCGCGGCCTTCGAGCGCGGCGCGCGCATAGGGCTCATTCAGCGCAAAGATCTGCTCTCCCAGGAGCTCCGGCATGCGCATTCCCACGATGCGGTCGGGGTCCAGGCCGTACCACTCGCGGTAAGCCTCGTTGGCGAACTCACAGCGCAACTCGCGATTCCAGTAGCCGATCAGCGCCGGAACACGGCCGGCGATGATCTGCAGCCGCTTGTTCGCGGCGCGCAGCGCACGCACGGATCCGAGCGCCCGCTTGATTCTGCCGCGCAATGCCCGATTGTGCGCGTCCAGGCGCCCCGCACGGCTCGTCAGCCGCCATTTAACTCCTCGAGCAACCATGGCTCGCATTCAATGTAGCCCGGTTGGACGCTGTCGATAGGTAAATGTCTGGATTGCGGGAGGCCCGGGACATCGGCGGCTGCTGACGGAGGGCCCCGCGGTCGAACGTGGAAAGTGCCTATGGCCGCCGATCATCCCGTCGCTAGAATGCTAGGGAGACACGGAGAAGATGATCATGGCTGACCACTATCATGCGGTCGTATGGATCGATCATCATGAAGCGAAGATCTTTCACTTCAGCGCTGACGATTTCGACGCGGCAAGAATCCGCAGCTCGCAGCCGCATCAGCACCTTCATCACAAGGCGAATGTCGTCGGCAGCGGTCACACTCCGGTAGAGCATGCGTTCCTCGAGCACGTATCAAAGGCGCTCGATGGATGCGGGGCGGTGCTGATCACCGGTCCCGCTGGCGCCAAAAACGAATTGGCCGCGCACATCAGGAAATTTCACCCGCAGCTCGCGGCACGTATCTCGGCCGTCGAGACGCTCGATCATCCGACCGACGGACAGATCGTGGCAGTCGCGCGCAGGTTCTTCCGGGCGGACGATCAGATGCATGCCCAGCAGTCCCGCTTGCCAGGCACGCGACCGGCGGGCACCAGCTGACCAATGGATCTGCAACAGGCCATCCGTTCGCGGCGCGCAGTGCGCGTCTTCAGCTCCGAGCCGGTCGAACGTGCGACGCTGTTGCGCCTCATCGATGCGGCCATCCAGGCTCCGAGCGCCGTCAACGAGCAGTCCTGGTCGTTCACCGTGGTGGAGGATCGAAATCTCCTCACGCGCATCTCGGCCGAGTCCAAGGCGTGCATGCTGGCGACGGCCGCCGGTGATATCGCCGCGCATCACCTGGAGGGTCATCTGCGCGACCCGGCGTTCGATATTTTCTATCACGCGCCTGCGTTGATCGTGATATCGAGCGTCAGGGCCGATCGGTGGGCGGTGGAGAACTGCTCGCTGGCCGCGGAGAACCTCATGCTCGCCGCCTGCGCCGAGGGGTTGGGGACCTGCTGGATCGGCTTCGCTCAGACCTGGCTCGCGAGCGCGCCGGGTAAGGCGGCTTTGGGCATTCCCGCGGCCTATCTGCCGGTGGCTCCGATCATCGTCGGTCATCCGCAGGGTGCTGCACCCGCGGTGCCGCGCAAGGCGCCGGAGATTCACTGGATCGGCGCGGCCTAGAGAGAGCGCGGCCCAGAGGGAGCCGCAGGCGGCATCGACTGCCGCCCATTGCCTACTGTGCCTCAGTGAGTGAGCGCGATACGCCAGCCTGAATCGGGGTCGTACTCACGGATCGTGCCCGCGATGCTCGCGGTGTGTGGTCCGAGGTTCTTCTCGCGAACGATACCGTTCTGATTGACGATGAAACTCATGATGCCGGAGTCACCGTAGACGGCCGGGTACGCCAGTAGCGCGAAGCCGCCGGTCATGCGGCCATCCGCCGCGATGTAATTTCTGGGACCGCCCGAGGCATGCGTGCCCTGGCGCGTGAGGATCCGGTAGTAGTAGCCATAGTAGGGCTGGCGCCTGCCCTCGGGGCGTGCGCTCACATAGCCCTCGGCGCGTGCCTGCGCGACCAGCGGGCCGAGCGGACTCTCCGCCTCCTCGCCGCTCACCGGCCAGTAGAGCCCGTCACGCTGTCCGGGATGACTCAGAAAGTGCTGTGCGTACTGCCGCTCGCCGGTTGCGCTCGCCTGGATATCTGCGTACTCGCGCTGCGCCTCGACATACGCCCGGCAGACCTCGATAACGTTGAGCTCGTTGCGACCGACGCGCCGATCGATGATCTGCTGCTCGCCGGCCCGCGTGTCAAATCGCCAGCCGCCGCTCTCATGCACCAGCGGAATCGGCATCGGCCAATCCTCCGCGCCGACGAGCAAAGCGGCATGCCCGGAGCCCTCGTACTCGAGATGGTGGGCCTGGTCGTAGGCGGCGAGAAAGCGCTCGCGCGCCTCGCGGTCCGCCACGGCGTCGCCCGAATGGATGAGCTTCGCACCGCGCGGCCCAAGGATGGCGAGCAGGCTCTCGAGCCCGTCGGCACGCGTGGCGCTCACCAGCGCCTCGACCGCCTGCTCCGCCGTGGCAAACTCGCGTTGCGGCTCGCTCGCGCTCGCCGCGCAGGCAATTCCCGCTGCCACGATCATCGCGAGCAGCACCCCGCGCCGACCGCCTGGCGGCCGCGGTCGATCGCTCCTGACGCTCATCGCTTGTGCTCCTCTCGGGGGCATGGCTAGTGGTGCCCCGGATGACCGCCGCCGCCGGGCGGTGCCGACGGTGCGGAGCGGCTCGAGGATCCGCGTGTTGCCTCGCTACGCACCTGTGGGCCGTGCCCGAACGACTCGAAAACGGGCGGGCCGGCGTGCGGTGCCGGCGCGGCCGGTTTCTCGTGCGCTGGTGCGGGCATCGGTGTCACCGGCCGGGGCGCAGGCGGCATGGGAGTCGTCACGCGCGGCGCGGGTTCCCGGGCCGGCGCCGGCGGTGCGGCTGGTGCCGGAAATCCCCGGTATGCATGCCGTGCGCTGGCGTCGGCTCCCTGATACCGTGCGGCCGTTGCCGCGTCACGATAGGGCACGCCGCCGCGATGCTGCGGATCGTGCCGCCAGGGCTGCGGGGACCCCCGCGGATGCGGCGGATACGGGCGTGGCGGGTTACCCGGATGCCGCTCATGGGGCGGATAGACCACTACACCACGACCCGGCCAGTTGAATCCATACCAGCCCCACCAGGGCTCGTAGAAGCCGATGCCGATGCCGAAACCGATGAACGCGCCGCCGATGTACACGCCGGGTGGCAGCGCAAAGACGTACGGCGGATAGTCCGGCCACTCCCAGCTGCCGAAGATGCCGGGAACGTAATAAGGCACGTACACCACGTCGGGGTTCGCCGGCTCGATCGTGATCGCATTCTGATCTGTCGCCACGATCTGTTGTGGCGTGGACTGGAGCGTCCCCTGGGCGAGCGCGCGTTGCCGCAGCCGTTGTATCGAGTCCATCACGTCAGCTTGCTGCGCGAGGAACGCATCGCCCAACTGCTCGGTCCATTCGAGATGGCTGTCCATCAAGTGCAGCACCTCAGGAAAGAGCAGCAACGACTTGACGCTGGGATCCCAGGGCTGCGCGTCGACGGCGGCCGATAACTCCTCGCCCTTGAGAGCCGCATGCGCCGGGTCATCGAGCCAGCGTACCGCTTCGACCACCTCGAGCGGGTACGTGGAGGCCGGCAGAATGAAGCCCAGCAGCGGATCAGGATAGAGCGCGATCGGCGCGGTCAGCTGATCGAGCTGCCCGGCCGTCCAGTGCGTGGCGGCGGGCGGCGCCTGACCGAGCACCGCACTCGAGCTGATCGCGATCAGCAGCGCGCCCGCAGCGACGCGTATTGAGTATTTGAACATCCGTTCCCCGGGATCGATGGTGGCGGATGCGCCTGCGTTTGCGTATACGGGCAAGTCCCTACGGTCTGCGCGGCCCGAGCAGCTCGCAGACCTCGCTGTCTTCGACCTGGCTGAAGTCGAGGTACCATTCGCCCACGGCACGCAGCGATCCTGGAATCTCGAGGATCACGAGCTCATCGCACTCGGCGGCGACCTTGGACGCGGCCTGACCGGAGGCGACGGGCGCTGCCGCCACGATTGCCGCGGCGCCGGCTTTGCGCGCTGCCCTGATGGCTGCCAGCATGGTTGCACCAGTCGCCAGACCGTCATCGACGAGCACGACGGTCTTGCCGGCGAGCTCGAGCGGTGGCCGCCCCGCACGATAGCGCTGCTCACGACGGACAAGCTCGTGCCGCTCCCGCTCGGCGACGGCGGCAAATTCCTCCGCATCGGGCTCGAAGTCTCCGTAGCCGGGCGACTCTCGCACCGTGACGCCACCCGTCGCCACCGCCCCGAGCGCGAGCTCCGGCTGCCCCGGCGTGCCGACCTTACGCACCAGCATCACATCGAGCGGCGCATGCAGCGCCTGCGCCACCTCGACCGCCACCGGAACTCCACCACGCGGCAGCCCGAGCACCAGGACAGGCGCCTGCAGCCGCAGCTTCCCGACCGCGCTGGCGAGCTGCCGGCCCGCAGCCCGGCGATCGGCAAAGACCTGCAGCGAGCGTGTCACAAGGTGCGAGGGCGCCCGATGCTCAGGCGTCCATCGAGGGCAAGAAGATCGCGGCAGAGATTGATGCCGAGAAAGCCGGCGCCGCCCGTGACGAGATAGCTCGCGGCCATGGTGGTGCCCGCAGGGTCAGTCTGCCGCTGGGATCGGCCACTGCTCGAGCAGCGGCGCGAGGGGTTTGCCGTCCAGCATGCGGCGCAGCGCCTGCCCAAAGAGCGGGCCGGCTGACAGCACGGTCAGCTTGGCGGCGTCCGCCGCCGCCAGCGCCGCTGCGGGCGCCGGCCCGGCGCTGTCGGTAATCACGACGCTCTCGAGGCTCGCCGCCGCGAGCACTGCGGTGAGGCCGGTCGGCAGTGGTGCGTGGGTCACCGCCGCATGCACTGCCGCGGCTCCGGCGCGCCGGCAGATCTCAGCGGCGCGGATCAACGTGCCGCCCGAGGCGCACAGATCGTCGAGAATGATCACTTGCCGTCGCGAGACATCGCCCACCAGCGTCCCGCCCGAGACCACATCGAGCGCACGGCGCTTCTCGATGAACGCCATCTCGACCGCGTGACCGGCCCGCCGTTGCAGCAGCTCCCGAAAGAGCTGCACGCGCTTGATGCCGCCCACATCCGGCGATACGAGGGTGAGCGGGGCGGCCGCGAGCCGCCGCAGGAAATGTGCGGCCATCATGGGCATGGCGCTCAGGTGATCCACCGGGATGCGGAACGAGTTGTCGAGGGCCGCCGGATTATGCACGTCGAGTGCGATGAGCCGATCGAGACCGGCCGTCTCGAGCAGCTGCGCGACGTAGCGGGTATTGACCGGGTCGCGCACCTGGGTACGGCGCTCCTTGCGCGCGTAGGCCAGATAGGGCACCACCGCGATGCGGCGCGTGGCGCCGGCATCCCTGAGCACCGACAGCAGAAACAGCAGGCGCACCAGCCGTTCCGCCGTCGGTACCACCTCATCGCCGGCGAGCGATTCTACGATGAAAACGCTGCGGTCGCGTACCGACTCGAGCGGCCGGAGCTTGAATTCACCGCCCTCGAAGCGCCGTTCCTCCACGGGCGCGAGAGCGAGTCCGGCATTTGCGGCGACGCTCAGCGCGAAATCGCGGGATTCGCTCAGGGCGAACAATCGCGGGTCGCCGCTGTCACGCATGCGCATTCATCCCGGGCGAGCGTGGCGGATCTGCCGGGAGGGCTGCGCGGCAGTGATGCAGCGCCGTGGCGACGGCCTGCAGTGCGCGGGCACGCCACGGCGCCGGATCGGGAAACTGCAGTGGGTCGTCGAGATGCCAGATGGCAAGTTTGGCGTGGGTGGCGGCGCGCAGCGCCATGTAGAAACCGAACAGGCGGGTGCTGATGGGGTCCGCGGCCAGACGGCGGTAGTGGTCGCGCAGATATGCGGATGCCCAGGGCGCCGCCGGGCGCTCGCACTCGAGCGCCAGCATGGCAATCTCCTCCGCCGTGTCGAGCATGCGCAGGTCCGCGTAGACCTCCAGCGCATCGATGATCTGCACCGGCGGGCCGAGCCAGACGTGTTCCGCGCGCAGATCCCCATGGATCTCGGCGATGCGCCGTGCCGTGGCGCGCTCCCCGAGCTCAGGGCGCAACGCCGCGAAGGTCGCGTGCAGCGCCTGTGCGAGCGGCGCGGTGCGTGCTGTGGGCAGTCCGAGCTCCGTTCTCTGCAGCGCAGTCAGGGCTTCCTCGATACGGGCATGCAGACGCTGCAGGTAGGCATCCGGCGTAAAGGGCAGGGGGTCGCGGGACTTGTAGAAGGCGACCAGAAAACGCAGCACCGCGTCGAGATCGCCGCGTACCAGCGTGCCCGCATCGAGCACCTTGTCCAGCATGCGCCGCTCGTCGAGCCGTCGCATCACAAGCAGCCAGTCGACCGCGCGCCCGCTGCCGCCGATGCGCAGGCCGGCGGCCGTCTCGACGAGCGGCTCGACGGCGAGATAGGTGGGGGCCGAAAGCCGCCGATTGAGACGCAGCTCCTCGCGACACGCCAGCTCGCGCGCTTGTATGGTGCGCCAGTCCGCACCCCGCAGATGCGAGGGCTTCTTCAGCTTGTAAGCGCGCTCTCCGGCGAGAAACACCCAGGCAAAATGGGTTTCGCGCCTCTCCACCCGAGGCGGTGCATCCGGATAGGAAGCGGGCTCCGACAGGAAAGCCACCTTGGCAGCCGTCACATCGTCCATGCCGCCGACCGGCCGCAACTCGCCGACACCGGTTTTCTCTGCTCTCATCGCGGCTTGTACCTCGGACCGACGGGGGCGAAGTAACTACCCGCAGTTATACCTACCTGCAGCGCCGGCGCTGCAGCGCTGCTCATTTCGGAGCGGCGCTGCAGAGCCTCTCGGGCGAGGTCTAAGTCCGCACGGTCAGCTCATTCATGACCCTGGCGACGCCCGGAGCTGACCACGCCGTCTGCTGCGCCTGATCCCGCTCAGCCCAGGATCGAACCTCACCCCGCAAGGTCACGTCCGAGCCGTGCGCATCCACGGAGATCTGGTTGGCATCGAGCTGTGCGATGCGGCGGAAAGCGTCCTCAATCCTGTGCTTGATGTCCTGCGGCGCAATCCGCGGCTCGATGCGGATCTGGTTGAGAACGCTGACCACACCGCCAAGACGGCGGACGGCGCTCTCGGCACGCTCGCGCTCGTAATGCCACTCAACCGTGCCTTCTAGCCTGACCCGCCCCTGCTGTACGACGGGCTTGATGCCCTCCCACGCCAGCGGCAATTCGATCTTCAGCACGCTCATGGCGGCGCGGGCGATCTCGGGGTCGGTCGGTGCATCTGCAAGCGACCTAACTTCGATGTCGTTCGCCACCGCCACCACTCCCTTGACGCGCTTGACGGCAATCTCCGCCTGGTATTTCTCGAAGTAACGATGTACATAGCCGGTGAGCGTGACTTCTCCATCCGTCACCTTGACCGCGATATCCGTCTCGTTCACTTCCGGGCTCCACCGCAGCTCAGCTTCCACGTCCTTCTTGATGTCGCTGTCGGGCTTCATGTTTCCTCACTCCTCACTAAGGTCAAAAACCAGCATCGTCCGTCAGTGAAGATACCCGGCGCACAGCCGCGGGCAATCTGTACTTATGCCGGGGGGCCGCCGGATGCCTCGGTATCATTGCGTATGTACGCGCCGTCCGTCGGCCCATAGCGTGGCTCTTTGGAGGCGCTTGTATGGCGGCTACGATCCGGTTCAAGCTCAACGGACGTCCGGTGAGCCTCGAGGCGAGACCCGAGCAGCTGCTGCTGTGGGCGCTGCGCGGGGAGCTCGGGCTGACGGGCACGAAGTATGGGTGTGGCGTGGGGATCTGCGGCGCCTGCACGGTACTCGTCGACGGCCGTGCCACGCGCTCCTGCCTCACGCGTCTCGGCGATCTCGAGCAGCGCGAGGTCGTGACGATCGAGGGTCTGGCCCGGGGCGAAAGGCTGCATCCGCTGCAACAGGCGTTCATCGAGCACGGCGCCCTGCAGTGCGGCTATTGCACGCCAGGCATGCTCATGAGCGCTCAGGCGGTTTTGCTTGCGGCCCCGCATCCCTCGCGTGAGGCGATCGCCGCGGCGCTCGATCAGCAGCTGTGCCGCTGCGGCGCGCACCAGCGCATTCTCGCTGCGGTCGAAGCCGTCGCGCGCGGCGTGGACGCTCCTCATGAGTGAGTTGCGTGGGGTCAGCCGCCGTGAATTCTTCGCACTGGTGGGCGGCGGCATCGCCGTATGCGTGGGCTCGGCCGCTCTTTCGGCCGCGGGCGATGTTCGCAAGCCCCTCTATCCCGAGGACGTCGACGCCTATCTCCTGATCGGCGCCGATGGCCGTGTGTCGGTCTTTAGTGGAAAGATCGAGATGGGCCAGGGCGTCATGACGTCGCTGGCGCAGATGGCGGCCGAGGAGCTCGGTGTCGATCTCGCATCGATCGACATGGTGCTCGGCGATACCGATCGTTGTCCGTGGGACATGGGAACCTTCGGCTCGATGAGCACGCGCATGTTCGGCCCGGCACTGCGCGCCGCCGCGGCCGAGGCGCGCGCCGTGCTCACCGGACTTGCGGCCACGCGCCTCGGCGTCCCTGCCGGGCGGCTGACGGTGCGCAGCGGCGTGGTGTCCGTGCGCGGTGCCCCGGCGCGCCAGGTGAGCTACGCGCAGCTCGCCCGCGGCCGCAGACTCATGCGGCGGGTGGATGCCGCGGCGGTACTGAAGGCGGCCGCGGATTTCAAGGTCATGGGCCGCCCGGTGACACGGCTGGATGCGCGCGATAAGGTCACGGGGGCGGCGAAGTACGCGGCCGATATCCGCCTCGACGGGCAGCTGTATGCGCGCCTGCTGCGGCCGCCGGTGCACCGGGCGCAGCTTCGCAGCCTCGACGCGTCGGCCGCCGAGTCCATGGACGGGGTTACCGTCGTGCACCGGGACGATCTCGTTGCAGTTCTGCATGCCGACCCGCAGCGCGCGAGCGAGGCGCTGGCTGCGCTGCGCGCACAGTGGCAGCTTCCCGCGGAGCCCGCCCCGGATCAGGAGAGCATTTTCGAGCATCTGGCGCGCGCCGGCGGTGCGCTCACGGAAACCGCAGCTCACGGCGACGTGGCGGCGGCGCGCGCGCGAGCGGCGCGCGTCTTCGAGTCGACGTACCGTAAGGGCTATGTCGCCCATGCACCGATCGAGCCGCACGCGGCGCTCGCCGGGATCTCGGCGGGGCGGCTCACCGTCTGGGCCTCGACGCAGACGCCGTTTCCGACGCGTGAGCGCATCGCGCGCGCGCTCGGGCTTGCTACGGACGCGGTGCGCGTGATCACGCCGTTTCTTGGCGGCGGCTTCGGGGGCAAGAGCGCCGATGCCCAGGCGCTCGAGGCGGCCCGCCTCGCGCAGATCTGCGGCCGGCCGGTGCAGGTCGCGTGGGACCGAAGCGAGGAGTTCTTCTACGATCGCTTCGACCCCGCCGCTGTGGTGACGCTCGCCTCGGGGCTGGACGCGCGGGGGCAGGTGGCGTTCTGGGATTTCACCGGCTACGCGGAAGGCGAGCGCGGTGCCGTGCATCTGTACGACGTCGCCGACCTGCGCATCCGTAACGGCGGCGGCCTCTCCTACGAGCAGGCTGCCGCGCCGCAACAGCTGCATCCCTTCGCGGTGGGTCCGTGGCGCGCGCCGGGTGCCAACATGAACGTTTTCGCGATCGAGTCGCAGATGGACATCATGGCCGCCGCCTGCGGCTCGGACCCGCTCGAGTTCCGGCTGCGCCACCTGCGCGACGCACGCATGCGGCGCGTGCTGCAGGCCGCCGCCGCCGCCTTCGGCTGGAAGAGCGCTGCCGCTCCCAGCGGCCGCGGCTGCGGCATCGCGTGTGCGAGCGATGCGGGCAGTTACGTTGCCGCCTGTGCGGAGGTCGTGGTCGACAAGGCGCACGGCAACGTGCGTGTGCTGCGCGTCGTATGCGCCGAAGATCTCGGCATCGTCGTGAATCCCGATGGGGCGCGTATGCAGATCGAAGGCGCCATCACGATGGGGCTTGGCTATGCATTGTCGGAAGAGCTGCATTTCCGCGGTGGGGCGATCCTCGATCGCAATTTCGACTCCTATCAGATCCCGCGCATCTCCTCCGTGCCGCGCATCGAGGCGCTGCTGGTGCCGAATGACGCCATCCCACCCCAGGGCGGCGGCGAGCCGCCGATCACCATCGTCGGTGCGGTGATCGCCAATGCGGTCTTTGATGCGACCGGGTCGCGGCAATTTCGACTGCCGATGACCCCGGCGCGCGTACTGGCCGGGATCGCGGCCGCCACGCCGCTCCATGCAAGCTGAGGCAGGTGCTGTGACCGCGTTCGGGATCCGCGTGCAGGGTATGCTGGTGTTCGCGCTGGCGGCGTGGCTGAACTCAGCCGCCGCGGCAGCCGCAGATGCGCCGGACGTCCCGGACCCGCAGCACGGAAGGTACCTGTACCTGCGCCACTGCGCCGCGTGCCACGGCCGGCAGGCCTGGGGCGACGGGCCGCGCGAGATCCCCGCGCTTGCCGGCCAGCGCGAGACGTATCTCAGCGAGCAGCTGCGGCGCTTCGCCGCCGGTGAACGCGCCGGGTCCGCCATGCACGGAGCGGCGATGCGCGACACCCTCAAGTCCACCGACGTCAACCGCCCGCCGGCAATTCGCGATCTCGCGGTCTACCTGGCGCGTGCCGGTCAGGTCGCCGAAGCCGATCGGGGCGACGGGCGGGCGCTGGCGGCAGGCCGCAGCACCTACCTCGGACTCTGCGCCGGCTGCCATGGCCAGGATGGCGCGGGGCCCGACGGCGGATCGGTGCCGCGTATCGGCGGCCAGCACTTCTCTTATGTGCTGTCGCGGCTGCGTGAGTTCACTGCCACGCACCGCGGACAGGTGCAGCCGCCCGCGCTGTCGGCGCAGGAGCAGCAGGCACTGGCCGACTTCATCTCGCGACTCCCCACGGGTGCAAGTACACCGTAGGGCTTGCGCTCGTGACAGCCACAGACCCCCGGGAACTGGCGCGCCAGCTGGGCAACTGGAGGGCCGAGCGCGACAGCGCGGCGCTCTATGCTGCGTTTGCGCAGCTGGAGCGCGACCCACGCCGGCGGGGCGTGTATCTCGAGCTCGCGAGCGCCGAGGGCCGGCACGCCGAATTCTGGGAGGAGCGGCTGCGCCTGTCGGGACGCATCGTGCCGGCCTTCCACCCCTCGGCGCGCATCCGCATCCTGATCCTCCTGGCCCGGCACCTGGGCATCGGCTTCGTCGTCCCGAGCGTGATCGCGCGCGAGATGAAGGAGCGTGACGACTATGCGGGACAGGAGGATGCACGCCGCGCCGGTCTGCCGTCGGAGGAGCACGGCCACGCAAGCGCGCTGCGCGTCACGGACCCCGCGCCGCTCGGCAACAACCTGCGCGCCGCGGTGCTCGGGGCCAACGACGGGCTGGCATCGAACTTCTGCCTGATGATGGGGGTAGCCGGCGCGCACGCTCCGACCTCGATCGTGCTGCTGGCCGGAGTCGCGGGTTTGCTCGGCGGGGCCTGTTCCATGGCACTGGGGGAATGGCTGTCGGTCACCAACGCGCGCGAGCTCGCCCTGAGTCAGCTCGATCGGGAGATCGGCATTCGCGAGGGCGATCCGGCGCATATCAGCGTGGCTTCGGCCGGCGACGCGGTGAGCGCGGCCGGTCTTTCCTTCCTGCTGTTCGCGCTCGGCGCCCTGGTTCCGCTGCTGCCATTCTGCTTTCTTCCGGCGGGTCTGCGCATTGCCGGCAGTATGGCGGTGTCAGCCGCGGCGCTGTTCGCGCTCGGGGTCGCGACTTCGCTCTTCAATGCCCGATCCGCCCTGTACTCGGGTCTGCGGCAGACCGCATGCGGCGCGGCGGCAGCGCTGGTCACCTATCTTGCGGGGCGGGCTTTCAGCGCCCTGACGGGCTAGGCACATTCCCTGATACCGCCGCCGGCGCGGGAGGCGCGAGCATCCAGCAATGATCAAGACGATACTCGTACCGGTCAGCGGGTCTGCCACGGATCAAAGCGTGTTCGCGACCGCGCTCGCGGCAGCGCGACCGTTGGGCGCGCATCTGCAATTCCTGCATGTGCACCTCACCGCGGGAGTCGCGGCGCTGCATGCGCCGCACGTGGACTTCCTGCAGGGCGCGGCGCTCGGCACGGCGCTCGCGGAGCTGAGCCGCGAATCGGCCGAGCTTGCGGCGCGCTCGCTCGGGCACTTCAAGGAATTCTGCGAGCTGCACCGTGTGCCGATTCGCGATACGCCGGGTCCGGCCGGGCAGCTCAGCGCCCACTACTCACAGCAGACGGATGCGCCGCTGGCGCGGCTGTTGGCGCACACGCGGCACTGCGATGTGGTCGTACTCGGACGGCAGCATAATCGTGACCATCTTCCGGGCGGCCTGATCGAGGAGTTGCTGGCGCGTGGCGGCCGCCCGGTCATCATCGCCAACGAACATCCGCCCGAGAGCCTTGCCGGCACCGTCGTCGTCGCCTGGAAGGAGACCGCCGAGGCGGCACGGGCGCTCGGGGCGGCCATGCCGCTCCTCGAGGAGGCACGACGCGTCGTGCTGCTCGCCGTGAAAGAGGAGGGCGGCGCCTCGAGCGAGGCGCTTGACCCGCTCGCGCGGGAACTCGCCTGGCACGGCATCGCAGCGGAGGTCAGCGTGGTCGGCGATGCATCGCAGCCGGCGGCACCGCAACTGTTGAGTCACGCATCGCAGCTGCATGCCGACCTGCTGGTCGTGGGTGCCTACGGGCATGGTGCGCTGCGCGAACGGGTGTTCGGCGGAGTGACGCGCACGCTTCTCGAGCATGCCCCCATGCCCGTATTCATGCTGCAATGAGCAGCGAGCATGATGAGGCGACGTTCAGTCGATATACGCGCTCTCGGCGCACTGGGGCAGTTGCCCCCGGGGGGTTGTGACCTCTGCGCAGAGCGTGGGCCACCCGCGCGCCTGACTCTCCGGGCACACTGACTTTGCGGACCGCGGCCGCGAGGTTAAGCTGCGTGCTGCGGGAGGAACGGGAAAGCTCGCGTGACATGGCGAAGGGCGCTACGCCGCCACCTGACGCTGCTGCTGCTCGCCAAGTTTGCGGCGCTGGCGTTGCTGTGGGCATTGTGCTTCTCGGGCCCGCACCGCACGCTCGTCGACGCTGGGGTCGCCGGCCGGCGGCTGGGACTGGTGCAAGCGCACGGCTCGCCCGGTCCCGCGCCGGCGCCACCTGGGGAGAGCACTCGTGATTGACCTTTCGGTCGTGAATCTCTCGCGTCTGCAGTTCGCGCTCACGGCCCTGTATCACTTCCTGTTTGTGCCGCTGACGCTCGGCCTGTCCATGAACCTGGTGATCATGGAGGCGGTGTATGTGATGACCGGACGCGAGATCTGGAAGCGCATGGTGCAGTTCTGGGGAATGCTGTTCGGCATCAACTTCGCCATGGGGGTCGCGACCGGCATCACCATGGAGTTCCAGTTCGGCACCAACTGGGCCTACTACTCGCACTACGTGGGCGACATCTTCGGCGCGCCGCTCGCGATCGAAGGCCTGATGGCGTTCTTTCTCGAGTCGACTTTCGTCGGGCTGTTCTTCTTCGGCTGGGGGCGTCTGTCGAAGGTCGGGCATCTGGTGGTCACGGCGCTGGTGGCGCTCGGCTCGAGCCTGTCCGCCCTGTGGATCCTGATCGCCAACGCGTGGATGCAGCATCCGATCGGCGCGCAGTTCAACGACCAGACCATGCGCATGGAGCTCACGTCCTTCTCGCAGGTGCTGCTCAATCCGGTCGCCCAGGCCAAGTTCGTCCATACGGTCGCCGCGGGCTACGTGGTGGGCTCGGTCTTCGTGCTGGCGATCAGCGCCTGGTATCTGCTGCGCGGGCGCAACGTCGAGGTGGCGCGGCGCTCGATGGCCGTGGCGGCGAGCTTCGGGCTCGCCTGCTCGCTGTCGGTCGTGGTGCTCGGGGACGAGTCCGGCTACCTCGCGGGCGAGAACCAGAAGATGAAGATCGCCGCCATCGAGGCGGAATGGCACACCGAGCCCGCGCCGGCGGGCTTCACGCTGTTCGGCATCCCGGACGGCCGCTCGCACGTCACGCGCGACGAGCTCAAGGTACCCTGGCTGCTGGGACTCATCGCGACGCGCTCGACTGATGAGCCGGTGCTCGGCATCTTCGATCTCGTGGCCCGCGCCCGCACCCGCATCCGCAGCGGCATCGAGGCGCACGCGGCGCTCACCGTGCTGCGCGCTCACCCGGACGATGGCGCCGCACGGGCGCTCTTCGAGGAGCATCGCGCCGATCTCGGTTACGGGCTGCTGTTGCTGCGCTACGTCGGCGACCCCTCGCGCGCCACGCCGGCGGATATCGAGAAGGCGGCCTGGTCGACGGTGCCGAACGTGGCCGTGCTGTTCTGGTGCTTCCGCCTCATGGTGGGCCTGGGACTTTTCTTCATCGCACTGTTCGCGACCGCCTTCTACCTGTCGGCGCGCCACCGCTTCGAGCGGCATCGCTGGTTCCTGCGGGCCGCGTTCCTCAGCCTGCCGCTGCCGTGGATCGCGGCGGAGCTCGGCTGGATCGTCGCTGAGTACGGCCGGCAGCCCTGGGCCATCGACGGGGTGCTGCCCACCTTTCTCGGGGCGTCGCCAGTGCCCGCCACCAACGTGGTGCTGTCGCTGTGCGGGTTCGCGATCTTCTATTCGGCGCTGGCCGCCGTGGACGTTTACCTGCTGGTGCGCATGATCCGCCGCGGCCCGGAGGGGCTCGGCTACTGGCCGGCGGCGCCCGCGCCCGCCGCGGCCCACTGAGGGAGGAGCCCCGTGCCCGACTACGAGACGCTGCGCCTGATCTGGTGGCTGATACTCGGGGCGCTGCTCATCGGCTTCGCGCTGATGGACGGCTTCGATCTCGGGGTCGGCGCGACTTTTCGCTTTGTCGGGCGCAACGACGAGGAGCGCCGCGCGCTGCTTGAGTCCATCGAGCCGGTCTGGGACGGCAACCAGGTGTGGTTCATCCTCGCCGGCGGGGCGGTGTTTGCGGCCTGGCCGCTGCTCTACGCGGCCTCGTTCTCGGGTTTGTATCTGGCGATGTTCGTGCTGCTGGTCGCCCTCATCCTGCGGCCGGTGGGGTTCGTCTTCCGCAACAAGATCGCCGATGCACGCTGGCGCAACGCGTGGGACTGGGCTCTGACGCTCGGCGGCGCGGTGCCGGCGCTGCTGTTCGGCGTGGCCTTCGGCAATCTCTTTCTCGGCCTGCCGTTCCATTTCGACGCGTTGCAGCGCCCGGTGTTCACCGGCGGCTTCTTCGGACTGCTGCGCCCGTTCGCGCTGCTCGCCGGGGTGGTGAGCCTCGCGATGCTGGTGACCCACGGCGCCGTGTACGCATCCCTCAAGGTGGGCGAGCCGATGGCGGCGCGCGCCGCGACGCTCGGACGCTGGTCGGCGATCGTGTTCGTGATCGGCTTTCTCGCCGCCGGCGTCTGGGTGGCGAACGCCGTCGACGGACAACGTATCCTGTCGGTGGTCGATACCTCAGGTCCCGCCAACCCGCTGGCCAAGCAGGTGGCGGTGGTCTCCGGCGCGTGGCTTGCCAACTTCCATGCCCATGCAATGCTATGGCTCGCGCCGCTGCTGGCGGTCGCGGGTGCGGCGCTCACCTGGCTGCTGCTGGGCGCCGGCAGGGCGGGCCTCGCCTTCATATCGAGTGCGGTCACTCTGGCGGGCACGATCCTGACGGCGGGGATTGCGCTCTTCCCGTTCCTCATGCCCTCCTCGACGCATCCGGATCAGGGACTCACCGTCTGGGATGCCTCGAGCAGCGCACGAACGCTGGCAATCATGCTGGTCGCCGTGGTGGTGTTCCTGCCGATCGTGCTCGCTTACACTGCGTGGGTATTCAGGGTGCTCAAGGGCCGGATCACGCTCGACTCGGTTCGCCAGCACACCGGCCTCTACTGAGCGGAGCGCAACCATGTGGTACTTCAGCTGGCTGCTCGGACTCGGACTCGCGCTCACCTTCGGTGTGCTGAACGCCATCTGGTACGAGGTGACGCAGACTGCGGCGGCGACGCCCGCGCCGGATCCGCGAGCGGCCCCGCCTACTCTTTGACCGCGCGCGGCGCTCAGCCGGCCGAGGTCACCGCGGCGGCCGTGCTGCGGGTGCGCGAGCTGTGCAAGAGCTACGGCGCGGTGCTGGCGGTCGATGGCGTCTCGTTCGACGTGCGGCCGGGAGAGATTGTCGGGCTCCTCGGTCCCAACGGCGCCGGCAAGACCACCATCATCAACACGGTGCTCGCGGTACTCGCGCCGACCTCGGGCACGATCCGTATCGACGACCTCGATGTCTCGCGCCAGCGCTCGCTGGCGCTGGCGCGCACCAATTTTGCCGCCGTCTACGCCAGTCTCCCCGGCAATCTCACCGTGGCGCAGAACCTGCGCTTCTTCGGTCTCATCTACCGGGTGCGGGCCTTGAGCCGGCGCATCGAGGAGCTGCTCGGGCAGTTTGCGCTCACGGCGCTCAGGGATACCAAGTGCGGCGTCCTGTCATCGGGCGAGCTGACGCGCGTGGCGCTCGCCAAGGCGTTGCTGAATCGTCCGCGCCTGCTGCTGCTCGATGAGCCGACGGCATCGCTCGACCCGGCGGCGGCGCGCGACATGCGCGCCGCCATCCGTGCGCTGGTGAGCGACGATCACTGCGGCGTGCTCTGGACCTCGCACAACATGTATGAGGTCGAGGAGGTCTGCGACCGCGTACTGTTCCTGTCGCACGGACGCATCCTGCTCAGCGGCGATCCGCGGGCCCTGCCGCACGAGCACGGTGTGCCGAACCTCGAGGAGCTCTTCATCCGGCTGGCGCGCGAGCCACTTGCGCAACCCGCGGAGCAGCTGGCGTGAGAGCGCAACCGGTCGCGGCCATCCTGCTGCGTCAGTGGTACCTGCTGCGCGGCAGTCCGGTGCGCGCGCTGCCGATGTTCGCCTGGGTCGGTATCGACATCGTGCTGTGGGGTTTCATCTCACGCTTCCTCAACACGGTGAGCGCCGCGGCCATCGACTTCACCGCCGTCTTCCTCGGGGCGGTGCTGCTGTGGGACCTGTGCGGCCGCGTAATGCAGGGACTCACCACGGCGTTTCTCGAGGACGTGTGGTCGCGCAACTTCCTCAATCTGTTTGCGAGCCCCTTGTCCATCTCCGAATACATCACCGGCCTCGTAGTGGCCAGCATTGCCACGAGCCTCATCGGGCTGACGGTGATGCTGGCGCTGGCGGTGCCGGTCTTCGGGCTGTCCTTGCTCGCCCTCGGCGCGCGGCTGCTGCTGTTCCTCGCGGTGCTGTACGGCTTCGGAGTTGCGCTGGGGATCGTCGCCAGCGCCATGGTACTGAGATTCGGGCCGGCGTCCGAATGGCTGGTCTGGCCGATCCCGGCGCTGCTCTCGCCGTTCTGCGCCGTGTTCTATCCGCTCACGGTGCTGCCGGCGTGGATGCGGGGGATCGCGCACCTGCTGCCGCCGTCCTACGTATTCGAGGGCATGCGCGCGCTGCTCGCCGGCCGGCCGTTCGAGCCGCTGCCCGCCTGCGGCGCGCTGGCGCTGGCGGCGCTCGAGATCGCGCTCGCCGCTTACTACTTCGTGCGCGTGTACCGTCGCGCGGTGCGCACCGGGCTGCTGGCGCGCTACAGCGCGGAAACGGTGAGCTGAGCGGTCCGCGGCGTGCGCGCGCCGGATGGGGGATGGGCGCATATGCACAATTACGGATTTGCGGTGCCGGGCAATCGGGCAAAGTGACCCCATGCGAGTCAGTGAGATTTTGACCGCCGAAGTCGTGTGCTGTGGACCGCAGACCACGGCGCTCGAGGCGGCGCGGCTGATGCGCACCAAGCACGTCGGCGACGTGGTGGTGGTGAGCGATCCGCACAGGGACCGCGTCCCGCTCGGAGTCGTCACGGACCGCGATCTTGCCACTGAGGTACTCGGCAATGGCCGCGACGCAGGCCTCACGCCGCTCTCGGGTCTGGCGCGCACTCCGGTGGTGATCGCCACGGACTGCGAGGATGTCCACGAGGTTCTCGAGCGGATGCGCGTCCACGGGGTGCGCCGTATCCCGGTGGTCGACGGGCGTGGTGCGCTCGTCGGAATCGTGACACTCGATGACCTGCTCGGCGCTCTGTTCGCCGAGATGCAGGCGCTGCTGGAGACCACCAGCCGGGCGCAGCGGCGCGAGCTGAGCACGCGCCGCTGAGCGGCAACGGAGGGCTCGCCGCCGCCCGCGAGCGGCGCACTGTTATGCTCGACGAATTCCTGCAGGAAGCGCGCGTCGCCTATTTTTCCATGGAGATCGCGCTGCGCAGCGAGATCCCCACCTACGCGGGCGGCCTCGGGGTGCTGGCGGGCGACACGCTGCGCTCCGCGGCGGACCTGTCGCTGCCGATGGTTGCGGTCACGCTCGTCAGCCGCGCCGGCTATTTCCGCCAGGAGCTCGACGCGCAGGGGCGGCAGATCGAGCACCCGGCGCCATGGGATCCGGCGCGCTGGGCGGCGCCGCTCGATGCCAAGGTGGCGGTACGGATCGAAAACCGCGCGGTCTGGGTCGGGGCATGGCTGTACGTGATCGAGAGCGATCTCGGCGGGCGCGCGCCGGTCATCCTGCTCGACACGGATCTGCCGGAAAATGCGCCGGCGGATCGCGAGATCACCCACTACCTCTACGGCGGCGATGAGCGCTACCGGCTGATGCAGGAGATGGTGCTGGGGCTGGGCGGTGTACGGCTGCTGCGGGCCCTGGGTTTCGAGATCAGCGCCTATCACATGAACGAAGGGCATTCGGCGCTGCTCGGCCTCGAGCTGCTGCGTCGC
Organism: Steroidobacteraceae bacterium; assembly: GCA_035523985.1. GTDB lineage: Bacteria > Pseudomonadota > Gammaproteobacteria > Steroidobacterales > Steroidobacteraceae > 13-2-20CM-66-19. The sequence continues at coordinate 50,776 of DATKPR010000003.1, forward strand.
TTCACCTATCCGCAGAGCGAGCTGCGATCCGGCGAGTCGCCTTACGACCTGGTGCGCGTCCGGGAGCTCTGCCGCTTCACCACCCATACGCCGGTCGAGGCGGGTCAGGACCGCTTCCCTTACGAGCTGGTGCAGAGGCTGTTCCACAACGGCGAGTCCTCCGATGCCAGTACGCTGCCGCTGCCGCTCGCGGAATTGCAGCAGCTCGCCGGCCGGGACGAGCTCAATATGACGCAGCTCGCTCTGTCGCTGAGCGACTTCGTCAACGGGGTCGCCAGGCGGCACGCCGAAGTCTCGGCGCGCATGTATCCGGGCTACCAGGTGCGGGCCATCACCAACGGGGTGCATGCCTATACCTGGACGGCGCCGGCCTTGCGCGCGCTGTACGACCGGCATGTCGCCGGATGGTGTCACGAGCCCGAGCTGCTGAACCGCGCCGCGGGCATACCGGACGGCGAGCTGCGTGCGGCGCACCTCGAGGCCAAGCACGCGCTCATCGCCCGCGTGCGACAGCTCAGCGGCATCGAGCTGAGCGTGTCCGCGCCGATCATCGGTTTTGCACGGCGCATGACGGCATACAAGCGGCCGGAGCTGCTGTTCACCGATCCCGCGGGTCTCGAGGCGATCGCGCGTCGCCAGCCCCTGCAGATCGTGCTCGCCGGCAAGGCGCACCCGCACGATGAGGAGGGCAAGCGCCTGATCGCGCTGCTCAATCAGCAGCTGCGCTCACTGGCGGGCAAGGTGCCGGCGGCCTATCTGCCCGATTACGATCTGGAGCTGGCACAGCTGCTGGTGTCGGGAAGCGACCTGTGGCTCAACACGCCGCTGCCGCCGCTCGAGGCCTCCGGCACCAGCGGAATGAAGGCGGCATTCAACGGCGTTCCGAGCCTGTCGGTGCTCGATGGCTGGTGGCTCGAAGGCTGCATCGAGAACGTCACAGGCTGGTCGATCGATAGCGCGGCGACGCTCTACGACAAGCTCGAAAACACGGTGCTGCCGCTTTACTACGGCGAGACCGCCGGCTGGATCGGCCTGATGAAGGGAGCGATCACCACGAATGCCGCTTACTTCAACAGCCATCGCATGATGCGCCGCTATGTGACCGAGGCCTATTTGCACGGACGTCCCTGACAGGGGAGCGCGCGACTCGAGTCAGCATGGCTCATGCATGAGTTCCCCTGCGGCGCGGATGAATACGCGAAGATGCGTAGTGACGGCGCGGCACGCCGATCGCTAGCATTTCTCATGAGTTTCCCGACGGATAGCGGTGTTTTCGTGGTGCTGCACGTCGAGGACGACGTGCAGCTTGCCGCGAGCGTCGCCCGGCTGCTGCGGGCGGAAGGACTCGAGGCACTCACCGCCACCGACGGCGCCGGCGCGCTCGGGTTGCTCGCCGCCGGCGCTGCGGTTCCCGATGTCCTCATCATGGACGTCGATCTGCCGGGGGAGATGGATGGCGCCGATGCGGCCCAGGAGATCTGTCGCGCGGTCGGTCACGTGCTGCCGACGATCTTCCTCAGCGGCGAGCTCTCGAGCGTCGGCCTGCCGTGGCTCCCGGGCGCGCCGCTGCTGTTCGTGGCGAAGCCGGTCGATCCCGAAGTGCTCCTCAAGGTGGTGGAATCCTTCGCGCGCCTCGGGCGCTTCATGCGCGCGCACACGCACCACTGAAGAGCGGTGCTATGGGGCGCTGCCCGGGCGGCCGCCGGCTCAGGAGGCGAGAGCCTGATCCAGGTCCTGCACGAGGTCCTCCGGCTCCTCGATTCCGATCGACAGGCGCAGCAGATTCTGCGGCGTGCGCGAGCCGGGGCCCTCGATGGAGGCGCGGTGCTCGATCAGGCTCTCGACGCCGCCCAGGCTGGTGGCGCGCGTGAAGAGGCGCGTGCGGCCCGCAACCTCCATGGCACGCGCGGCATCCCCGGCGACGCACACCGACAGCACCGCGCCGAATCCGCCCGGCATCTGCGCGGCGGCGAGCGCGTGGCCCGGATGGGATCCGAGCCCGGGATAGAACACGCGCTCGACGGCGCGATGCGCGGCGAGGAACTGCGCGACCCGCAGCGCGCCCGCGCACTGGGCGCGCACGCGCAGCGCCAGCGTCGCGATGCTCCTGCGCAGCAGCCAGCAGTCGAAAGGCGCCAGCGGCGCGCCCGCCATCCGCTGCCAGGCGCGCAGGCGCTCGAGCAGGGCGCCGTCCTCGCGCACCACCACGGCGCCACCCAGCACGTCGCTATGGCCGCCGAGGTACTTGGTGGCGCTGTGGATCACGAAATCGACTCCGAAGCTGAAGGGGCGCTGGCATACCGGCGTGGCGAAGGTGTTGTCGCACACGACCAGTGCCCCCGCCTCATGCCCCATGGCGGCGAGGAGCTTCAGGTCCGTGACGTTCAGCATGGGGTTGGTGGGCGTCTCGACCCACACCAGGCGCGCACCGCCCGACAGCGCGGCCTTGACCGCCTGCGGATCGCGGAAGTCCACGAGCTCGAGCACCGCGCCCCGCTGGCGTGCCACCTCGATGAATTGCTTCACCGAGCCGTAGTAGGCCTCCAGCGGCGCCACCAACCGCTGGCCGGCACCGAGCAGGTCGAGCACCGCCATGTTGGCCGCGAGCCCGGACGCACAGGCGATCGCACCGGCGCCGCCCTCGAGCGCCGCCAGGCAGGCCTCGAGCGCCGCGCGGTTCGGTGTGCCCTCACGGCTGTAGCGGTAGCCGCGCGGGTAGGCGCCGTCCGCGTCGCGCTCGAAGGTGGTCGTGAGAAAGATCGGCTCGGCGAGCGCGCCGGTGGTGGCATCGGGAGCGTGCGCCGCATGCACGCACAGGGTATTCAGGCCGGAGCGTTTCATAGATACCCCGCCCGCGGGAACTGCGCGCGCGAGGTTCCCGCCGCGCACCCGCGAGCCTGCGCTTGCCGCCGAACGGCCGGCGCGATCGCTGCCCGGCGGGAGCGGGCCGCTACTTCTTCTGGGTCCAGCTGCTGCACCAGCCCGTGGCCTTGACGGCCTTGCCGGGGAACAGCAGGCAGCCGCCCTGGGCGGAGCCCGCGGCGCCCTGATACAGCGCGCACGTGGCGCACTTGCTGCCGGGTTTGGCATCCGGGGACTTCGCGGCGTCAGGCACGTACTTCAGCGCCTTGGCGGTGGGATCGTCGGCCGTAAGCAGCGGGAGCTCGGCCGCGCCCGCGGCGAGCGGCGCCGCTGCGAGCGGGAGCAGGAGCGTGCCGAGGGCGACGTTCTTCAGCAGCTGGCGGCGTGATTCGTCGAAACTCATAAGGGTTCTCCAACGGGCTGAGCCGGTCTGCCCGAGAGACTACGTAAAGTCACCGCCGCTGGGAAGTAGGGGCAAATGCCCATGTGCCGCCGCGCCGGGCGAGGGCTGACCGTGAAGGCGCCTCGGGCCCCGCGTTACGCACAAGTGCGGATGCTGCGGCGCGGGCTCCTCGGGCAAGCTCCCCGCAGCAGGAGGAGCAGTTCATGGCAGCTTCACGGAGCGCGGGTGGCATGCGTGGCTTGAGGTGGCCGCTCGTGCTCGTGGCGTCGGCGGTGATCCTCGCGGGGTGCAGCTCGCTGCGCGTCGCGAGCGACTACGATCACGCGGCGAGCTTCGCCGGCTATCACTCCTTCAGCTGGATGGTGCGCGAGCATCGGGGTGTCGCCAACCCGCTGGTTGTACAGCGCGCGCACGACGCCATCGAGGCGGAGCTCAAGACCCGGGGCTTCAGCGAGGCGGCGGACCCGGCAGCGGCGGATTTCATCGTCGACTTCACCATCGGCTCGCGCGAGCGCACCGAGGTCAACACCTATCCGGCGCCGTACACGAGCTCGGGCTGGTGGAACGGTCAGGCCTGGTGGGGCTATCCCTACTGGGGCGGTGAGGTGGACGTGCGCCAGTACCGGGAAGGCACGCTGTCGATCGACGTGTTCGACGCGCATAGCCTGCGGCCCGTGTGGCATGGCTGGGTGAGGAAGGAGCTCAGCCGCTCGGACATCGAGCACTCGGAAGCGCCGATCCGCGCGGCGGTCGCCGCCGTGCTGGCCCAGTTCCCGCCCGCGCCACGCTAAGTCATCGCCCTTTGCCGAGCACCTCGGCGATGGGCGGCGCTGCGGCCGGCACGGCCGCCCGGTAGTCCTTGCCGAGGAGCGCCGCGATGGTGGCGGCGATCTGCGCCTGGTGCACTTCGGCGGTGTGGGTGCGCTCGCCGAGCGCCGCGGTGTCCGGTCCCATGACGGCAATCCAGATGTTGTCCGAGCCCTTCTCCTCGACGCCGTGCTCCTTCCATTCCACCGGGCCGCTGCCGCGGCCGTGATCGGCGGTGAGGATGAAGGTGGTCTTGTCGCGGTACTCGGGGATCGTCTGCAGTTTGTTCCACAGCTCCTCGACGTAGTGGTCGAAGGTGTGGGCCGCATGCAGCAGCAGGTCGTAGCGGCCCATGTGGCCCCAGTTGTCGGTCTCGCCGTAGCCGACGAACAGTACCCGCGGCCGCGACTTCGCCAATGAGTCCATCAGCGGGATCTGCAGGAAGGAGTCGTAGACGTCCGTGTCCTCGAGCTTCGTGGTGGTGCGATACAACTCGTTCATGAGCACCTCGCGCGGGCCCACCTGGCCCTTGTAGGGCGGGTCCCAGCCGACCTGCAGCGGCAGGTGGCTGCGGCTCACGTTGAAGATGTCCTTGAACGTCGCCCAGGTGGCGAACACCGCGACCTTGCCGGCGAAGTCCGGCTGCCCGTTCAGCCACTCGTACACCGTGACGTTGGGATTCGGGCCGAACTCGTTGGAGTTGATACGCGCATCGGCGTGGCCCGAGAGCATCTCGTTGTAGCCCGGATAGGAGAACCAGAAGGTGTTGGTGACGCGCGCGACGCTGCCCTTCGTCTGGTTGCCGAAGATCTGGCCGTGCGCGGCGACCGTGGTCCAGATGAAGGGGAACAGCGCCTTGCGGCGCTCGTTGACGTCGTCGCGCCAGAACTCGCGCCTGAGGTCCGCTTCGCTGTCCCAGATGCCGCCATTCTTCTCATTGAGCAGCAGCGGGTCGGCGCCGGTGAACATCTCCTGCCAGCGCAAGCCGTCGCTGACCATGAGCACCACGTTGCGGGTCTTGAGGGGTGGCGCGGCCGCGGCGAAGGCGCACGGCGCAAGGGCGAGCAGCACGAGCAACGCGAGACGTTTCATCATGGGAATCTCCCTGGCGGATGCCGCTACAATACAGCCACCGACCGTGCAAGAGCAGTCCGCACTTCGTGGCGTGTGCTACGCCGTTCTCGGCGCCGTGCTGGCGCTCGGCGCGGCCGCGCACGCCAGCGCCGCGCCGGCCGGCGCTCTCACCGTCGGCACCCTCACCCTGCATCGTTGCGCGAGTCCCGCACCCTGGTGTGCCATCCTCGAGCGCCCGCTCGACCCGCGCGGCGAGGTGCCGGGCGCCGTCCCGGTCTATTTCGAGTACTACCCGCATACCGGCCCCGGCCCCGCCGCAGGCACGCTGGTCGCGACCGAAGGAGGGCCGGGCTACCCGGCGACCGATTCGCGCGCGGAGTACCTGGCGCTCTTCGGACCGCTGCGGCCACGCTACGACGTCCTCATCATGGACAACCGCGGCACCGGCCGCTCGGGGGCGATCGACTGCCGCGAGCTGCAGAGCGCCCCGGCACTCACCGCCGGCGACATCGGCGCCTGCGGACGCTCGCTCGGGCGCCGCGCCGCGCTCTACAGTACAGCGCTCGCCGCCGACGACCTGGCGGCGGTTCTCGGGCGGCTCGCGATCGCGCGCATCGGGCTCTACGGCGACTCCTACGGAACCTACTTCGCACAGGTGTTCGCGCTGCGTCATCCCGACCGGCTGCGCACGCTGGTGCTCGACGGCGCGTATCCGCTCGACGGACCCGATTACGCCTGGTACCCGCACTACGCGCCGGCGATGCGCGCCAAGTTCAACCTGGCATGCGCGCGCTCGAGCGCCTGCAGCGCCATTCCCGGCAGCTCGCTCGAGCACATCGTTCCGGCGCTCGAGCGGCTGCGGGCGCGGCCGCTCACCGCCACGGTGCGCTACGGCGACGACCGCGCGGCGACCGTCACCGCCGATGCCGCCGCGCTCGCCATCGTGATGTTCGGCGGCTCGCCGGCGCTCTCCACGGTGCGCGAGGTGGACGCCGCGGCGCGTGCCTACCTGGCTGACGACCCTGTGCCGCTGCTGCGCCTCGTGGCCGAGACCGCGGGCGGCGTCGACTCGCGCGATGCGAGCCACGCGCCGGAGAAGTTCAGCGCCGGGCTCGCCGCCGCGGTGTTCTGCCAGGATCCGCCGCAGATCTTCGATATGCGATTGCCGGTCAGCGAGCGCCTCGCGGCGCGCGACCGGGCGATCGCGCAGCGCAGCCTCGCGGCGCCCGCGACCTACGCGCCGTTCACGCTCGATGAATACCGCGCCATGCCCCTCGATTACGCCTTCATCGACGAGTGCGTCGAGTGGCCGGCGCACGGGGACTTCCCGCCATCGCCGCTGGTCTTCCCGCCCGCCAGCTACCCCGACGTTCCGGTGCTGGTGGTGTCGGGGGAGCTCGACGATATGACGAGCGTGGCGGACGGCGCGGCCGCGGCGGAGAGTTTTCCGCGCGCGCATCACGTGGTGATCGCCAACGGCTTCCACGTCAACGCGCTGCCGCACTCGCGCAGTGAGTGCGCCGGCGTGCTGGTGCGGCGCTTCCTGGATACCCTGGCCACGGGCGACGACCGCTGCGCGGCGGCCGTGCCGCCGGTGCGGCTGGTGCCGCGCTTCGCCCGCGCCGCGCACGAGCTCGACGCCGCGCCGCCCGCCGCCGGCAATGCCGCCACCGAGGCGCAGCGGCGCGTGGTGACCGCGGCGCTTCTGACGGCGGAGGATGCGATTGCCCGCGCAGCCGAGAACGGTGCCGGCGCCGGCGTTGGGTTGCGCGGCGGCCGCTTCACGGCCGTCGCCGGCGGGACAGGGTGGCGCATCCGCCTGCAGGCGCTGCGCTGGACGGAGGACCTCGCCGTCTCGGGCGACATCGAGACCGCCGGACGCGAGGGAGCGGTCCACGCAAGGCTCAGGCTCGCGGGCCCCGCGGCCGCCGGGTCGCTGACCTGCGAGTGGCGGGAGGGAGCGGCCGGCGCGCGCGCCGTCGTGCGCGGCACCTTGAGCGGCCGCGTCGTGGCGGTCGACGCGCCGGCTCCCTAGGCGTTCCTGCGGGCGGTGCCCGTGCGAGGCGTCGGGTCGACGATCAGCCAGCCGGCCGCCGCGACGAGCGCGAAGCCGCAGCCGATGAGGAAGGGTGAGCCCCACGACCCGTGACCGGAGAAATACGCGGTCACGGGCGCGGCGATCAGTCCGCCGCAGTTTCCTCCCGTGTTGAGCACGCCGCCGGCGGCCATCGTGTCGGCGGGTGCGCAATGCATGATCGCGGCCCAGTAGGGGCCCTCGTTCACCTGCTCGCAGGCGAAGGCGAGTGCGATCGCCGCCACGGCCAGGTAGCCGTTCGGTGTCGCGACGGCGCCGAGCAGCAGCAGCGCGCACGCCGGCAGGCACACGAGCGGCACCAGGCGCAGGCCGCGGCGCACCCCGAGACGGCCCGCGAGCGCGGTCGCGAGGCAGCCGCCGATGCCGGCGCCGAGTGCGCCGACCATGGCGGGAGCGGCCGCCAGCCAGCCGCTCTCGAGCGCCTGGAAATGCCGCTCCTGCACCAGATAGAGGAAGCACCAGTCGCCGATGAAATAGAACACGTAGTTGGCGCAGATATAAGAGAGGGTCAGCAGCAGCACGTCGCGGTTGGCCAGCAGCCGCGCGACGCGCCCCCAGGAGAACTCGTGACGCACGGCGGCGTGCACGCCGATCTGCGCGAGCTCGGTCGCGGTCACCGCCGGGTGCTCGGCCGGGCTATTGCGCCCGTACCAGACCCACAGCAGCGCCAGCACGAACATCGGCACGTTGGTCCACAGGAGCGCCCGCTGCCAGTTGGACGCTTCCATCAGATGCGCGACCAGGGGCGCGGTGACGGCGAGCCCGACGCCGAGACAGGCGGCGGACAAGCCCTGCACCAGCGGCCACTGCCGCGGCGGGAACCACGCCTCGAAGATGCCGTTGGTTACGGGGAAGACCGGCGCCTGCAGCGCCCCGAGGAGCGCACGCCCGAGCAGCAGCGTGACGAGGAGCGGCGCCCCGACGAGCACGAGCGGCGCGAGCGGCACGATGAGGGCGGCGGCACAGGCGCCGAAGCCGAGGGCGGCGAACACCAGGCGCGGGCGGAAACGCTGGCCGAGGAGCCCACCGGGGAACTGCATGAGCGTGTAGCCGGCGATGAACGCCGTCTGCAGCCAGCCGATCTGCTGCTGCGTGAGTCCGAGCTCCGGCATCATGCGCAGCGCCGCGACCGACAGGCCCTTCTGCTGCACGTAGGCGAACACGCCGAAGCCGAACATGAAGGCGAAGATCTTCCAGCGCACCGGCACCAGGGTGCGCGCGCCCCCGGGGGCGGGCAGCGGCAGTGCCGCGGCCGGAGGCTCGCTCACGCCGGATCGACCGCGTCGCCGATGCGGTCGAGGACGTAGCGGCGGATGTCGAGATTGAAATCCTCCATGGGCGCGTAGTAGCCGTGCGCGTGGACGCGCGCGCTCAGGCCCTGCTGCACGGCCTCGCAGATGGCCCAGTCCTGGCGATTGACCAGATCCCAGAACTCGGTGGCATCGCGCGGATCGAAGTCGCCCCTGGCGAGCTCATGCGGCTCGAACAGGAAGTGACACACGATGTCGGTGTGCGCCGGGGCGCGGGGTTTGAGGATGAACACCGCGGCGTGGTCGCACGCAAGGCTCAGGAACAGGTTCGGGTAGGCGAGCTCGCCCTTGTGGCGCACCCGCTCGTCCGCATCGAGCGTCGGGAAGGGCCGCCGCCGCGTCGTACCGGAGGCGGTGAAGGTGTAGGCGCCGGGCCGGTGCGGCACGCCGCGCGCCCAGTCGAGATCGGCGCCGCCGCGCTCGCGGAAGGCCGGCACGACCGCGCACAGCTCCGGGTGCACGCCGCCGCAGTGGTAGCACTCGTTGTAGTTCTCGCACAGCACCTTCCAGTTGGCCGCGACCGCGTAGCGGAGGGTCGCGCCGATGCGCAGCTGCGCGAGCGGGTAGCGCTGCGTGCGCTCCGGGATGCCGCCGAGCTGCGCGGCGAGCGGTGGCGCCTGTGCCGGAGAGAGGTGCACGAACACGAAGCCGCCCCAGCACTCCACCGCCACCGGGTAGAGGCTGAACTGCGCGCGGTCGAAGCCGGGCGCGGCGCTCAGATGCGGTGCGCTGAGGAGCTCCCCGTCGAAGTCGTAGGTCCACTGGTGATAGGGGCAGGTGATGCGTCCGCCCGCGACGCCTCCGGGGAGAGGGGTCGCAGGCGGCGGATCCTGCGGGTCGCGGCACAGGCGCGCCCCGCGGTGCCGGCAGACGTTGTAGAACCCGTGCAGCGCTCCGGCGCGGTTGCGGGCGAGGATGAGGCTCTCACCGAGGACGTCGACCACGCGCCACGTGCCGGGCGCCGCGAGCTCCTCCTCGCGCGCGACGCACACCCACTCGCGGCAGAAGATGCGCTCCTTCTCCAGCGCGAAGACGCGCTCGCTGGTGTACCAGCTCGAGGGGAGCGTCGGCTCCAGCCCGGCCAGCCGCGGCGGCATCGATGCGACGCTCACGCCGACCTCGCCAGCGGCGCATCGCGGCGCGCAGTGAGGCCCGCGGGATCGGCGTCGAGCTCGCGCGCATAGCGGTGGCCGCTATAGACGGCGTGCACCACCGCGCCGGGCGCGAGCGCATCGCCAATGCGCGCGACCGAGCGGATCCCGGCGTCGGCGAGCTCGGCGGGCCGCGCCGTGAGCGCCGCATGCAGGGCATCGTCGGCGAAGCGCGCGCCGACGATGACGAGCGAGCCGCACTCGTGCCGTGACAGGGCGTCGGTGAACTGGCTGGCGAGCGTCACCACGCCAGCCTCGAAGCCGGTGACGCGCGTGAGCGTATGCACGGCGACATGCGCCGCGGCGAGGGCCCGATGAACCTGCGGCTGCTCGTTGCTCATGATCGTCCAGGCGGAGGCGTGTCCGGCCGGTGTGACGTAACGCACCGAGTGTCCGCCGCGGGCCAGGTGTTCGGCAAGCGCGCCGCCCATGATGTAGTTGTCGAAGTCGTAGACCACCACGGGGTCCTGCGGCCTGGTGCCGGCGGCGATGTCGTCGGGCGTGAGCACGCCGGGACCGGCGAGGCTGCCGGCCGCTACCTCGAGCGGCGACCACAGGAGCTTCGCCCAGCGGGCGCCGGTGGCGACGACGACATGGGTGTTGCCGAGACCGAGGATGTCGTCGGCCGACAGCCGGTTGCCGCGGTAGATGGCGACGTTGCCGAGCCTGGCCAGCTGCCCGCGCCGCCAGTCGAGCACCCGCCCCCAGGCCGCCAGTCCCGGCAGCCGCGTCTCGAAGCGCAGCCGACCGCCGAGGTCCTCGGCCGCCTCCGCCACCGTCACCTCGTAGCCGCGCCGGCCGAGCGAGAGTGCGCACTCGAGACCGGCCGGCCCGGCGCCCACGACGAGGATCGAGGCGGAGCCGGCGGCGGGGGCGATGCGCTCGGGGTGCCACCCGCGGCGCCACTCCTCGCCGATGGTCGGATTCTGGGTGCAGCGCACCGGCACCGAGTCGTGCCAGCTCGAGATGCAGATGTTGCAGCCGATGCACTCGCGGATGTCCTGCTCGCGGCCCTGGTCGATCTTCGACGGCAGGAAGGGGTCGGCGATCGAGGGGCGCGCGGCGCCGATCAGGTCGAGCACGCCGCGGCGGATCTGGCCGACCATGGTGTCGGGGGAGGTGAAGCGGCCGACGCCGACCACGGGTCTGGATGTCAGTCGCTTGACGAAATCGATGACGCCCTCGTGGCTGCCTTCGGCCGCGAAGCGCGACGGCGGGCAGTCGGTGGGCGAGGAGTCGAGCTTCACGTCCCAGAGGTCCGGGAGGTCGGCGAGCAGTGCGACCAGCTCATGCGCTTCGGAGGCGGCGCTGGCGCTCGGCCGCGCGCGCAGCTCCTCGAGACTGACCCGCAGCGCCACCGCGCACCGTCCGCCCACGGCCTCGTGGGTCACTTCGAGCAGCTCGCGCACGATGCGGGCGCGGTTGGCGAGGCTGCCGCCGTAGGCGTCGGTGCGGGCATTCCATTCGGGCAGCAGGAACTCGTAGGGCAGGTAGCCCATGCCGGCATAGACGTAGACGATGTCGAAGCCCGCCTGGCGGGCGCGGCGCGCCGCCGCCGCCTGCGCCGCGAGCAGCGCGCGGATGTCCTGCGCCTCCATGACGCGCGGCCGCTGGTTGCCCATGAAGCCGACATGGGTCGCCATCCACCCGGTGCCGGAGGGCGAGATGGGCGCGGTGCGCGTCAGGCGGTTCATCACCGAGCCGCCGCCGTGCCAGAGCTCGATGCCGGCGAGCGCGCCGTGCCGGTGCACCGCCTCGGTCATGAGGGCGTGCGAGCGCACGTCGTCGTCGTCCCAGAGCGTCGCGTAGGGAAGCGGTGTGTCGTCCGACCCCGGGTCGATCGACACGTAGCCGCTGCACACCACGCCCCAGCCGCCCTCGGCCTTGGTGGCGCGGAACGCCGCGCGCATCTGCGGCATGGAGTTGGTCATGCCGGCGGCGTGCGGCACGGCGTAGAAGCGGTTGCGGGCGGTCACCGGGCCGATCTTCACCGGCTCGAACAGCAGGTCGTACCGCGGGTTGCGCGCCATCGGCCGCAGTCTGCCTCTCGTTGAGCGTTTGTTCAATAGAGAGCGGCGGCGGCGCGGCGCTATACTGGCGCGCGATCGCCCTCAGGGAGTGCAGCGCCCATGCTTCACAAGTGGTTGGTCTCAGCCATCCTCATGACCCTCGCGCCGGGGCTCGTGCCCGCGCAGGGTGTCGCACCCGATACGGCGGAGGCCGGCTCGATCGAGGAGATCGCGCGCGCCACCACCGAGCCGCGCTTCCTCTCGCCCTGGGTGTCGTACCTTCCGGCGTCCGCCAGCGTGGTGTCGCCGCGCGCCTTCCTGCACCGCATCCCCGGCGCGCCCGGGGAGCTCGTGGACTCCGCGGCAGCCTATGGCTATTGCCGCGCGCTCGCGGCTTCCTCGCCGCGGGTGCGCCTGTTCACCATCGGACGCTCGGAGGAGGGCCGCGACATCGTGCTGCTGGCGATCGCCGACGAGGCCGGGATCCGCGACCTCGAGCGTCTCAAGGCCGCCACCGCGGCGCTTTCGGACCCGCGCCGCACGGACGCCGCGACCGCCGAGCGGCTGATCGCCACGGCGCGCCCGGTCTATTACTTCAACGCCGGCCTGCACTCGGATGAGACCGGGTCCACCGAGTCGGTGCTGGAGCTCGCCTACCGGCTCGCGGTCTCCGAGCAGCCCATGATCCGGCGCATCCGCGAGAACCTGGTGGTGCTCATCAACCCGGTCGCCAACCCCGACGGCCGCGACAAGCAGGTGGAATGGTTCTACCGCTACCTCAAGGGCAAGACCGTCCAGGCCGACCTGCCGCGCCAGGCGCCGCCGTACTGGTCCAAGTACGCCTTCGTCGACATCAACCGCGATGCCCACCAGGCGGTGCACGAGACCACCAAGGCGGTCTACCGCATGCTGTTCGACTGGCACCCGCAGGTCGTCCACGACCTGCACGAGAGCGTCGCGTTGCTATTGACCTGGAACGGCACCAACCCGATCAACGAGCACGTCGACCCGCTGACCTACGCCGAGCGCCTCGAGATGAGCTTCCACGAGGTACAGGCGCTCACCGGCTTCGGCATGCCGGGGGTGTGGACCTGGAACTTCGGCGACGACTGGGCCCACCTGTTCCTGGACTCGATCGGCACCAACCACAACGCCGACGGGCGCGGCTACGAGACCTTCGGCAACGGCAGTGCCGAGACCATGCGCTCCGAGCAGCCCGGGCAGGAGACCAGCGTCGAGTGGTACCGGCCCCTGCCGCCGCCGGCTGCCAACTCGTTCCTCTGGTCCGCGCGCGACAACGTCAACTACAACGAGACCGCGATGCTGGCGGCGCTCGATGACACGGCGCAGCAGTCCAAGACCCTGCTGCGCAATTACTACCTGAAGAACCTCCACTCCTACCAGCGCGGCCTGGAGCAGGCGCCGTACGCGTTCATCATCCCCGACG
>DATKPR010000004.1:0-16796 GCA_035523985.1 Steroidobacteraceae bacterium
GCGGCCGAACTCGTTGTTGAAGGCCGCCGCGCCGATCGGCCCCTCCAGCATAATCTGCAGCGCCGAGGCGATGCGCGGCGGACGGCTGCCGCTCTGCTCCCAGGGCTGCACGAACTGCGGTATGCGCAGGTGCGACACCGCGAAGCCCAAGGCGGGGCTGACCGGGTTCTCGGTGTCCAACCTGCGCATCCCGGGCTACGTGCAGCCGTGGGAGCAGGACTTCGGCTCACCGGCGCGCATCGCCTCGGCGCTCGACATCATGATCGAGGGCCCGATCGGCGCGGCGGCCTTCAACAACGAGTTCGGGCGGCCGGCGATCTGCGGTTACTTCCGCACCTTCGAGCAGCATGCGGCCGGGGATCCCCCGGGCCGCGTGCGCGGCTACCACAAGCCGATCATGATCGCCGGGGGCTTGGGCAACGTGCGCCGGCCGCACGTGCAGAAGCCGGAGGTCCCGGTCGGTGCGCGCCTCGTGGTGCTCGGCGGCCCGGCGATGCTGATCGGCCTCGGGGGAGGGGCGGCCTCGTCCGTCGGCAGCGGCAGCTCGAGCGCGGACCTCGACTTCGCCTCCGTGCAGCGCGGCAACCCGGAGATGCAACGGCGCGCGCAGGAGGTGATCGACCATTGCTGGTCGCTCGGCACGCGCAACCCGATCGTGCTGATCCACGACGTGGGTGCCGGGGGCCTGTCGAATGCCGTGCCAGAGGCGGTGGCGCACAGCGCCCGCGGCGCGCGCATCGATCTGCGCAGCATCCCGAGCGCCGAGAGCGGCATGTCGCCGCTCGAGCTGTGGTGCAACGAGGCGCAGGAGCGCTACGTGCTGGTGATCGCCGCGCAGGCGGTCGAGGAGTTCGCGGCCATCTGCACGCGCGAGCGCTGCCCGTTCGCGGTCATCGGCGACATCGACGGCAGCGGACGGCTGGTCGTGCACGACCCGCTGTTCCACAACGACCCGGTGGACATGCCGCTGGACGTGCTGCTGGGCAAGCCGCCACGCATGACACGGGAGGTGGCGAGCGTGGTGCCGGCGCGCGAGGAATTCGAGCTGCGCGGCATCGAACTCAGGGACGCGGCCTACCGCGTGCTGCGGCTGCCCGCGGTGGCCGACAAGACCTTCCTCATCACCATCGGTGATCGTGCCGTCGGCGGCCTCATCAGCCGCGACCAGATGGTCGGCCCCTGGCAGGTGCCGGTGAGCGACGTCGCGGTCACGCTGGCGGACTACCAGGGCGTGGCCGGGGAGGCCATGGCCATGGGCGAGCGCACGCCGGTGGCGGTCATCGACGCGCCGGCTTCCGGGCGGCTGGCGGTCGCCGAGGCGATCACCAACATCCTGGCCGCGGACATCAACGCCCTGTCCGAGGTACGCCTGTCCGCCAACTGGATGGCGGCCTGCGGCGAGCCCGGAGAGGACGCGGCGCTGTACGAGACGGTGCGCGCGGTGGGCATGGAGCTGTGCCCGCAGCTGGGCATCGCGATTCCGGTGGGCAAGGACTCGCTGTCGATGAAGACCGCCTGGCGCGACGGCACGACCGACAAGAGCGTCGTGGCGCCGGTGTCGCTCATCGTCTCCGCCTTCGCGCGCGTCGCCGACGTGCGCCGCACGCTCACGCCGGCACTGCAGCTCGACGAGCGCCCGACGTCCCTGTGGCTCATCGACCTGGCCCACGGCAGGAACCGGCTGGGCGGCTCGGCCCTGGCGCAGGTGTACGGGCAGGCTGGCGGCGCCCCGGCCGACCTGGACGTCCCGCACCGCCTGGTGCAGCTGGCCGCCGCGCTGCGGGAGATGCGCGGCGCGGGCAAGCTGCGCGCCTACCACGACCGCTCCGACGGCGGCCTGTTCGCGACCCTCATCGAGATGGCGTTCGCCGGCCACTGCGGGCTGGACATCGCCCTGCCGGCCGCGCGCGGGCCGGCGCTCGCGCAGCTGTTCGCCGAGGAACCCGGCGTGGTGGTGCAGATCCTCGCCGGCGACGAGCCGGCGTTCCTGGAGATCCTGGGGCGCCACGGGTTGAGCGACGCGGCCCTCTACCTCGGCGCGCCGGTGATCGACCTGCGGGTGCAGATCCGCGTCGGCGCCGCCCAGCTTGACGAGTCATGGGGCGAGCTCAAGCACGCCTGGTCCGAGGTCTCCTGGCGCATGCGCCGCCTGCGCGACGACCCCGAGTGCGCCGATGAGGAGTACGCCGCGGTGACCGCCGAAGGCGATGCCGGCCTGACCGTGGCGTTGACCTTCGACCCGCAGCACGACATCGCCGCGCCCTACATCGCGCGCGGCACCCGCCCGGCGGTCGCGATCCTGCGCGAGCAGGGCGTCAACAGCCAGGTGGAAACCGCCGCGGTGTTCGACCGCGCCGGTTTTACCCCGCACGACGTGCACATGACCGACCTGCTGAGCGGGCGCGTCGCGCTCAGGGATTTCAAGGGCGTCATCGCCTGCGGCGGCTTCTCCTACGGCGACGTGCTGGGAGCGGGCGAGGGCTGGGCCAAGTCGATCCTGTTCCACGCGGGCCTGCGCGCCGAGTTCGAGCGCTTCTTCGCGCGCGGCGACAGCTTCGCCCTCGGCATCTGCAACGGCTGCCAGATGTTCGCGGCGCTCAAGGAGATCATCCCCGGCACCGAGCTGTGGCCCAGGTTCGTGCAGAACCGCAGCGAACAGTACGAGGCGCGCCTGGTGCAGGCGGAGGTCGTGAAGTCACCCTCGGTGCTGTTTACCGGCATGGAGGGCTCGCTGCTGCCGATCGTGGTGGCGCACGGCGAGGGGCGGGCCGAGTTTCCCGGTGCGCAGGCCGCGGCCGCCTGCAGCAACAGCGGGCTCGTCGCGCTGCGCTACGTCAACCACGACCGCAGCATCGCTACCACCTATCCCGCCAATCCGAGCGGCACGCCCTTTGGCATGGCCGCCCTGAGCAACGCCGATGGCCGCGTGACCATCACCATGCCGCACCCGGAGCGCTGCTTCCGCTACGTGCAGAACTCGTGGCACCCGCGGGATGTCGGGGAATTCAGTGGCTGGACGCGCCTGTTCCGCAACGCGCGCCGCTTTGTCGGCTGACGGGCCGCGCCGCTAGCTCGCCGACACGAAGGGCGTGACGTTGGTGCCGGTCTCGTCCAGGAAGAAGCGCCGCACCATGATCGCCTGCTGCAGCTTGCCGCGGCGCACGTAGGCCTCGTAGAAGAGGTCCTTGACGACCTCCAGCATGATGCCGGCCTCGTAGCCATCCAGCTGCGGCAGCTGCGAGCGGGCATCCAGCTCGGCGCCGAACAGCACGCTCTTCATCTTGGTGAAGATCTCCGGGGCGATGTTGGCGAGCTCGCGCACCTCGTTGAGCTCGTCGAACAGGCGCAGCCGCCCGGCCTCGCCGAGGTCGGTGAACATGGCCTGCGCCGCGCGCCGGCACATCGAGGCGAAGGCGTTGAAGGCGCCGCTCGAGAAGCAGGTGAGCGCCTCGCGGAACAGCAGCTCCACTTCCTCGGGGATGTAGGTGAAGCTGAACTTCTCGCGCGCCCGCTCCACCTCGGTGAACTGCGGCGACAGCTCGATGCGCGCCGCGCCGTACACCCGCACCGTGAAGCGCAGGAACACCGGCGCATGGCAGGCGTCGCACAGGTACACGACTCCGGCCTGGCTGGGGCGGTAGAGCTGCAGGTCCTCGAAGCGCGGCACCGCGCACGGCGTGATGTGCGCGACCGTCTGGCAATGCGGGCAGGTCACCACCAGGTTCTGTTCCCGGTCGTGATGCAGGCGGCTCGCCGTGTCGATATAGAGGGACATAGCCTTCATCGGGCGCTGCGCGGACTGTTGTAATCCGTCCGTCGCGAGGCGCAGCCCATGGTAACCGATTCTCCGCGCCGGCCGGGCGCGGCGCGCGTTATGTCACAGGGTGAGCGGCGCGTGCGAAGGCGAGGATGCGGTCGGCGAGCGCCGCGTACTCGCCGCTGAAGTGGTGGCCCTCGCCGACTTGCGCGCGCGTCACGGCGCCGCCCGCCGGCAGCCCCGGGCAGATCGAGTCCGCTTCGCCCGCACCGTAGATGCACAGCACCGGCAGCGGGGCGAGCGCGGCGACCTCCGGAACGGTGCGCGGACCGCCGTCGCCGCCGCCCACCCAGTCGGCGACGCTCACCTCGAAGGAAGCGTTGGCATCGATGCCGAGGAGGCTGACGCTCACGACGCGCGCGCGCAGGTCCGCCGGCAGGCGGTTGACCACGAACGGCAGCACGTCGGCGCCGAAGGAGTAGCCGACCAGCAGCACGCGCTGCTTGTGCCACGTCTCCAGATAGTGGCGCATGAGGCGCGCCACGTCGCGCGCGGTCTCCTCGGGCGTGCGCTCGGACCAGAAATACTTGAGCGAGTTGAGTGCGACCGTCGGCACGCCGCCTTGCGCCAGGCGCGCCGCGAGCTCCTGGTCGAGCCCGGCCCAGCCGCCATCGCCGGTGAGGAGCAGCGCGAGCTCGGGCGCGGAGCCGCCGGCGGGCACCTCGTTCACCGGCAGATCGCCGATCTCGGGCGCACGCGGCGCGGCGGCGGCCGGCGCGGTGAGCTTGAGGTAGGCGGCGCGGAACTGCGGCATCCAGTTGCGCTCCACCGAGAAACCGTGGCCGACCAGCGGCAGCCGCACGATCGCGCCGTTGGCGACCTGCGCGGCGAAGCCGGCCGCGGTCGCGGCGCTGCACACCTGGTCCTTGTCGCCCTGCAACGCGATCCACGGCTGCCTTAAGTTTGCGGCGGGCGCGAACACCAGCTCGTGCTGAGTGTTGGCCGTGTAGCGCACCCCGGCTCCCGGACACAGCTGCGCGCCGGCGAAATCCTGGTCCGGGCAGAAGCCGAGGCTCAGCGCGCCGGCGAAGGTGCCGGGCGGGGACTGCACCAGCGTGGCGTACACGACCGTGGCGCCGGAGGAATAGCCGACCAGCACCGGCACGTGGTACGCGCGCATGCCGATTTCCTTCTGCACCTTGTGGCTGAGCGCCTCGAAGTCCGCCGCAATCATCTGGCAGGGCGCGTGCGGTGCGTGCGCCGCGGCGCCGAGGCTCGCGAGGTAGTGGCGGATGTCGGCACCGATCACCACCGCGCCGCTGTCGCGCAGGGCGCGCGCCATGTTGATGACGCCGAGCTCCCAGCCGCCGTCGCCGGAGAGAAAGATCGCGACGCTCCTGGGCTCCCCCGGCGGGATGTACACGCTCACCGTGCCGAAGCGCCCGGCGTGCACGTGCGCATCGGCGCCGTCGGCGGGTGCGCCCCGCGCCGGCGGCGCGGCGCGCGGGGCCGGCGCGGGCGGGGTGCCCGCGGGGGTGCCGGCGGGCGCCGGCGTCAGCGGCGCGAGCAGCGCCACCGTCAGCCACAGGGACTTGAGGCTCATCGCGCGAACAGCTCCTTCACACCACCGGCAATCAGCGTCGAGACGTCGATCAGCACGCGCGGCAGCGCGATGCCGCCGCGCGCCACCAGGTAGCGCGGCTCCCAGGCCGGATCGAACTTGGCCTTGTAGCGGCGCAGCCCCTCGAAATTATAGAAATGCTCGCCGTGGCGGAAGATGAAGTTGCCGACACGGTGCCAGGCGGGCGCGAGCGGATGGGTCTCGAGTCCCGAGAGCGGCGCCATGCCGAGGTTGAAGCTGCGGTAGCCGGCGCTCCGGCCCCAGAGCATCAGCTCGATGAAGAGGTAATCCATGGTGCCGCGCGGTGCCTCGGGACCGAAGCGCATCAGGTCCACCGAGAGCTCGGCACGGGTGGCGGTGGTCCAGAGATTGGCGAAGCCGGCCAGTGCGCCTTCGGCGCGCACCACCGCGAGCGGGAACTGCCGCAGGTACTGCGGCGAGTACGCGCCCACCGAGAAGCGCTTCTCGCCGGTCGATTTGGCCTGCAGCCAGGCGTCCGAGACCCGTTTGAGCTCGGGCAGGAGCGCTTCCACACCCGCGGGCGGCACCACCTCGAAGCTCGCCCCGTCGCGCTGCGCGCGCCGGTGCGCCTGGCGCAGATCCGCGCGCGCTGCGCCCTCGAGCGAGAAGCCCTCGAGCGGCACGCGCGCTTCCTCGCCGATCTTGAGCGCCGCGAGACCCAGGTCGACGTACAGCGCCAGGCGGTCGGCGCCCACCTGATAGAACACCGTGTCGCCGCCGTGATGATCGGACATCTCGCGCAGCCGCCACACGAGCTCCTCGGCCCCCGCGCGCGCGCCCACCGGGTCGCCGAGCGCGACCCAGCTGCGGCCGGCGATCTGGTACATGAGGAAGGTGCTGCCGGCGTCGCTGAACAGCAGCCGCTTGTCGCCGCTGAGGGCGGCGTTGGCCAGGGTGCTGTCGCAACGCGCGATGAGCGCGCGCGCGCGCTCGAGCTCGTCCGCCCCCGCGACCGCGGGCTCGGGGCGCGCCGGGCGCAGCATGTTGAGCAGCACGTAAGCGATGCCGAGCACCACGATCGAGAGCGAGGCACGCAGCACGCGCGGCGCGTTGGCATCGAGCGCGAAGGTCCACCACAGCTCGTGGCTGTACTCGACGCGGCGGTTGGAGACCATGCCGAGCCACAGCGCCAGCGCCACCACGCCGGCGATGCTCGCGATCCATACCGGCGTGAAGCGCTCGGAGAGGATCGCGGTCGGGCGGTAGAAGGCGCGCCGGCCGAGCGCCAGGACGCCGAGTACCAGCGCGAGCAGCGTCGCCTCCTCGAAGTCGAGGCCCTTGAGGAGCGAGGCAAGGATGCCCGCCACCAGCAGCCACACCGTGATGTGGTAGGCGCCCTGGACGCGGCGGAACAGGGCGCGCGACAGCACCAGCAGGCCTAAGCCGATCAGGCTGCCGGCGAGGTGCGAGACTTCGAGGACCGCGAGCGGCAGGAAGCGGTCGAGAAAGGCGAGCCGCTCCTCGACCGCGGGCGTGGCCCCGGAGAACAGCAGCAGCGCTCCGGCGAGGAAGGTGAGGGCACCGGCGATCTGCGGCACCACCGGCGCGATGTACACCGAGGCGAGCTCCTGGGCCCGCATCATGCGGCTGCGCTGGAGGGCAAGCTCCTTGGTGCCGAACAGCAGCGTACCGAACACCAGCGGCACCAGGTAATAGACGCCGCGGTAGGCGAGCAGCGAGCCGAGCAGGGCATCCGCCGGCACGCCCGGTATGGTGAGCAGCATCACCGCCTCGAACACGCCGACCCCGCCCGGCACGTGGCTCACGATCCCCGCGATGACCGCGAGCGCGTAGGTGCCGAGCAACGGCACGAAGCCGATGTGGGCGTCGCTCGGCAGCAGCGACCAGAGCACCGCCGCCGACAGCGACAGGTCCGCCACCGAGAGCGCCAGTTGCGCCAGTCCGATCGCCGGCCCCGGCGCGCGCAGCGCCCAGCCGCGCAGCTCGAGTGTGCCGCGCGCGAGCGTCGCCCAGGCCGCGTAGGCGGCCACCGCGGCGAGCAACACCGTGCCGGCGACCAGGGACCAGTTGTGATGCAGGTGCAGGATCTGCGCGGCGTGCGCCGGCGAGAGGTACAGCGACAGCCCGGCGATGGTGGCGAGCCCGATGCCGAGCGACAGGCTGCAGAAGGCCGAGATGGTCGCGACGTCGATCGCGCTCACGCCGGCGGTGGCGTACAGGCGAAAGCGGATCGCCGCGCCGGTGAACGCCGCGAAGCCGAGCGTATGGCCGAACGAATAGGCGATGAAGGAGGTGAAGAGGATGCGGGGGTAGGGGATGCGCCGGCGCAGGTAGGCGAGCGCCAGCACGTCGTAGTTGGAGAGCAGCCAGTAGCTCGCGGCGGTGAAGCCGAGCGCCGCCAGCACCTGGCGGCGCGGGATGGCGTGCAGGTGCGCAAACACGCCGCTCACGTGCAGGTGCGCGAGCTCGCGGTGCAGGATCAGCACCACCACGCTGAACACCACGAGCGCCGCGATCGGTCCGACCCACCGCCAGCGGCTGCGGTCTGCCGCCAATCCTGCGTCGCCTGAGTTCGCGGCGGCCATCTAGCGCGCCGCCGTCAGCGCGTCAGCGGCTTGTACTTGATGCGGTGGGGCTGCAGCGCCTCGGTGCCGCGGCGGCGCTGGAAGTCGGCGACGTACTCCTGGTAATTCCCCTCGAACCACACGACCTGCGAGTCGCCCTCGAAGGCGAGGATGTGGGTCGCGATCCGATCGAGGAACCAGCGGTCGTGGGAGATCACCACGGCGCAGCCCGGGAAGGCGAGCAGCGCCTCTTCCAGCGCCCGCAGCGTCTCGACGTCGAGGTCGTTGGTGGGCTCGTCGAGCAGCAGCACGTTGCCGCCGGCACGCAGCACCTTGGCGAGGTGCACGCGGTTGCGCTCGCCGCCGGAGAGCTCGCCGATCAGCTGCTGCTGCTGCGCGCCCTTGAAGTTGAAGCGGCCGACGTAGCCGCGCGAGGCGGTCTCGTAGGCGCCGACCTTGATCAGATCCAGGCCGCCGGAGATCTCCTGCCACACGGTCTTTTTGTCATCGAGCGCCTGGCGCGACTGATCGACGTAGGCGAGGCGCACGCTGGGACCTAAGCGGATCTCGCCCGCGTCGGGCTGCTCGGCGCCGGTCAGCATGCGGAACAGCGTCGTCTTGCCGGCGCCGTTCGGGCCGATGATGCCGACGATGCCGCCGCGCGGCAGGCTGAAGCTCAGATTGTCGATGAGCAGCCGCTCGCCGTAGCCCTTGCGCAGCCCCTGGACGGCGATCACCAGGTCGCCGAGGCGCTCGCCCGGCGGAATGTAGATCTCGTTGGTCTCGTTGCGCTCCTGGAACTCGCGAGAGGCGAGCTCCTCGTAGCGCTGCAGCCGGGCCTTGCTCTTGGCCTGCCGCGCCTTGGGGTTCTGCCGCACCCACTCGAGCTCGTGGGCGAGCGCCTTGCGCAGCGCTTCCTGCTCGCGCGCCTCGACCGCCAGGCGCTGCTCCTTCTGCTCGAGCCACGAGGAGTAGTTGCCGTGCCAGGGGATGCCATAGCCGCGGTCGAGCTCGAGGATCCACTCGGCGACGTTGTCGAGGAAGTAGCGGTCATGCGTGACCGCGATGACGGTGCTCGGGTATTCCTCGAGATAGCGCTCGAGCCAGGCGATCGACTCGGCATCGAGATGATTGGTCGGCTCATCGAGCAGCAGCATGTCGGGAGCCGAGAGCAGCAGGCGGCACAGCGCCACGCGGCGCCTCTCGCCGCCCGAGAGCGTCGCGATGCCCGCCTCCCAGGGCGGCAGGCGCAGCGCGTCGGCGGCGATCTCGAGCTTGCGCTCGAGCTCCCAGCCGCCGGCGGCGTCGATCGCGTCCTGCAGCTGCGCCTGGCGCTCGAGGAGCTTCGCCATCTCGTCCTCGGAGAGCTCCCCGGCAAAGCGCTCGCTGATGTGATTGAACTCCTCGAGATGGCGGAACGTCGCGCCGAGTCCTTCCATGACCGTGGTGCGCACATCGCTCGCGGCATCGAGCTGCGGCTCCTGCGGCAGGAAGCCGACGCGGATGCCGCTCTGCGGGCGCGCTTCGCCGTCGAAGGACTGATCGAGCCCCGCCATGATGCGCAGGAGCGAGGACTTGCCGGAGCCGTTGAGGCCCAGCACGCCGATCTTCGCGCCGGGAAAGAACGACAGGCTGATGTCGCGCAGGATCACCCGCTTGGGCGGGACCACCTTGGAGACGCGGTTCATCGTGTAGATGTATTGGGCCATTGCCCCGCGATTATGGGCGAGGCCGCCGCGCCCGGGCTAGGTGTGCGGCGCGGCGCGCCGCCCGCCGCGGCCAGCAGCCGCGCTGTGTTAGGCTCCCCCGAGGGGAACGGCGCGGCAGCCGGGAGCGCACATGAGCGAGGGCGTGGGAGTGGTGGTGAGCGAGCGGCTCGCGCGCTACAGCTTTGGCGACGGTCATCCGTTCGGCCCCGACCGGCTCGCCGCCTTCATGCGCGAGTACGAGGCGCGCGGCCTCGACCGCCGCGTGCAGGTGCTCGAGCCGCGCACCGCCTCCGAGGAGGAGCTGCGCGCCTTCCACAGCCGCGGCTACCTCGAGTTCGTGCGCGAGCGCTCGGCGAGCGGCATGGGACTGCTCGATGCCGGCGATACGCCGGCGTTCCGCGGCGTGTACGAGGCGGCCGCAGGCGTGGTCGGTGCGACGCTCGCGGCGATGGAGGCCATCATGCGCGGCGATTGCCGCCGCGCGTTCGTGCCGATTGCGGGACTGCATCACGCGGCGCGCGAGCGCGCCGCGGGCTTTTGCGTGTTCAACGACTGCGGCGTGGCGATCGAGCTCTTGAAGCGGGCCGGCCTCAAGCGCGTCGCCTACGTCGACATCGACGCGCATCACGGCGACGGCGTGTTCTACGCCTTCGAGGACGATGCGGCGGTGGTGTTCGCGGATCTGCACGAGGACGGGCGTTATCTCTATCCCGGCACCGGCGCGAGCGGGGAGACCGGCCGCGGCGCCGCCGCCGGCATGAAGCTCAACGTGCCGCTGCCGCCGGGCGCCGACGATGCCGTGTTCGAGCAGGTCTGGCCGGGGGTGCTCGCGCATCTGGAGCGCTTCGCGCCCGAGTTCATCATCCTGCAGTGCGGCGCCGACAGTCTCGAGGGCGATCCGATCACGCATCTGCGTCTCTCGGCCCGCTCGCACGGGCACGCCGCCCGCTCCCTCAGGGAGCTGGCCGACCGGCTCGGCCACGGGCGGGTGCTGGCGCTCGGCGGCGGGGGCTACAACCGCGGCAACCTCGCGCAGGCCTGGAACGCGGTGCTCGAGAACCTGCTGTAGCAGGGCACGCGCTGTCGCGAAGCTTCTGCCCGCACGCGCGCCGCCGACAAGGGCGGCGCCCGGGTGCATCCGGTACAATCCCACATCCCCGCCGCGCTTCCCGACCCGAGGCAGACCGAAGATGTTCCGCACCACCGAGACCATCGCCGACTTCGACCCCGAGCTGGCCCGGGCGATGGAGGGCGAACGCCGCCGCCAGGAGGAGCACGTCGAGCTGATCGCCTCGGAGAACTACACGAGTCCGCGGGTGCTGGCGGCGCAGGGCTCGGTGCTCACCAACAAGTACGCGGAAGGCTATCCCGGCAAGCGCTACTACGGCGGCTGCGAATTCGTCGACGTGGTCGAGCAGCTGGCGATCGACCGGGCCAAGCAGCTGTTCGGTGCCGCGTACGCCAACGTGCAGCCGCACTCGGGCTCGCAGGCGAACGCCGCCGCCTATTTCGCCCTGGTGCCGCCGGGGGAGACGATCCTCGGCATGAGTCTCGACCATGGCGGCCATCTGACGCACGGCGCCAAGGTCAACTTCTCCGGAAAATTCTTTCGCGCCTTCCAGTACGGCATCCGCCCCGACAACGGCGAGATCGACTACGCCCAGGTGCAGCGCCTCGCCGAGGAGCACCGCCCGAAGATGATCATCGCCGGCTTCTCCGCCTACTCGCGCATCGTCGACTGGGCGCGCTTCGGGGAGATCGCCCGCTCGGTGGGCGCGTACTTCGTCGTCGACATGGCGCACGTCGCGGGTCTGGTGGCGGCCGGCCTCTACCCCAACCCGCTGCCGCACGCCGACGTCGTGACCACCACCACCCACAAGACGCTGCGCGGTCCGCGCGGCGGGCTGATCCTGGCGCGCGCCAACGAGGAGATCGCCAGGAAGCTCAACTCCATGGTGTTCCCCGGCACCCAGGGGGGACCGCTGATGCACGTGATCGCCGCCAAGGCGGTCGCGCTCAAGGAGGCGCTGCAGAGCGACTTCAAGGACTATCAGCGCCAGGTGCTCGCCAACGCGCGCGCCATGGCGGCGCGGCTCGCCCGGAACGGTTACCAGATCGTCTCCGGCGGCACCGACAATCATCTCTTTCTCATGAGCCTCGCCGACCGCAACATCACCGGCAAGGACGCGGATGCGGCGCTCGGACGCGCCAACATCACCGTCAACAAGAACGCCGTGCCCAACGATCCGCGCCCGCCCATGGTGACGAGCGGGCTGCGCCTCGGCACGCCGGCCTCGACCACGCGCGGCTTCAGGGAGCGCGAGGTCGAGCAGGTCGCGGATCTCATCGCGCAGGTGCTGGACGCGGAGGGCGCAGCGGCGGTGATCGAGCGCGTGCGTCCGCAGGTGCTCGAGCTGTGCGGGCGCTTCCCGGTGTACGGCCCGTAAGCCCGCGCCGCGCCGCTTAAAGCCGCATGCACTGTCCCTTCTGCGGCCACGAAGAGACCAAGGTCAACGACTCGCGGCTCGCCGGCGAGGGGCGGCAGATCCGCCGCCGGCGCGAGTGCCTGAAGTGCGGCGAGCGCTTCACCACCTTCGAGACCGCCGAGCTCGTCATGCCGGTGGTGGTCAAGGGCGACCGCGCGCGCGAGGCCTTCGACGAGGGCAAGCTGCGCGCCGGCATGGAGAAGGCGCTGGAAAAGCGTCCGGTGCCGCGCGAGCAGCTCGACGAGGCGGTGAGCCGCATCGTCCACAAGGTGCGCAGTCTCGGCGACCGCGAGGTGTCCTCGCGCGCGGTCGGCGAGCTCGTCATGGAGGAGCTGCGCCATCTCGATGAGGTCGCGTACGTGCGCTTCGCTTCCGTCTACCGCCAGTTCGAGGACGTGCAGGCTTTTCACGACGAGATCGAGAAGCTGCGCAGCGCGCGCCGCGCCGCTCCGGCTGCGCAGCCGCCGCCCGCACCCAGGCGCCGCGCCGGCCGCGGCGCGAGCCGCGACCAGCTGCCGCTCCTGCCGGAGCCGGCCAACGATGACGGCGAGCCGGACGACGGCGCCAAGGGCTGAGGGAATATCCGCGGCGGCCACATGATCGAGCCGACGATGTACTCCGACTTCGACCGCACGGCGATGCAGCGCGCGCTCGAGCTCGCCGCGCGCGGGCTCGCCACCACGCACCCGAACCCGCGGGTGGGCTGCGTGATCGCGCGCAACGGCAGAATCGTCGGGGAGGGCTGGCATGCGCGTGCCGGCGAGGCGCACGCGGAAGTCGCGGCCCTGGCCGCCGCGGGGAGCGAGGCCGCCGGCGCGACCGCCTACGTCACCCTCGAGCCCTGCAACCATCAGGGCCGCACGCCCCCCTGCGTGGACGCGCTGCTCGCCGCGCGCATCGCCCGCGTGGTGTACGCGCTGCCCGACCCCAATCCGCGGGTCGCCGGCGGCGGCGGCGCGCGCCTCGAGGCGGCCGGCGTGCGCGTCGCGGCCGGGCTGCTCGCCGCGGAGGCCGCGGAGCTCAACGCCGGCTTCCTCAAGCGGATGCGCACCGGGCGGCCGTTGGTGCGGGTCAAGCTCGCCATGAGCCTCGACGGGCGCACCGCGCTCGCGAGCGGCGCGAGCCGCTGGGTGAGCGGGGAGGCGGCGCGTGCGGACGTCCAGCACTGGCGCGCGCGCAGCGCGGCGATCCTCACCGGCGTCGGCACCGTGCTCGCCGACGACCCGCGGCTCGACGTGCGCCTCGCCGACGCGCCGGTGCCGGCGCCGCGGCCGTTGCGCGTGGTGCTCGACAGCACGCTGCGCACGCCGCCCGCGGCGCGGCTCTTCACCGTTCCCGGGGAGGTGCTGATCATCACGGCGCTCGGCGCGAGCGATGCGCGCTGGGAGCCGCGCTGCGCCGCGCTCGCCGCGCACGGCGCACGCATCGAGACGCTGCCCGCCGCGCAGGCGCGCGTGCCGCTGGCCGCGGTGCTCGAGCGCCTGGGCGAGCTCGAGATCAACGAGCTGCAGGTCGAGGCCGGCCCGACCCTCGCCGGGGAGCTGCTGCGGCAGGGGCTGTGCGACGAGCTGCTGCTGTACGTGGCGCCGAAGCTGCTCGGACCCGCCGCCCGGCCGTTGCTGGCGCTCCCGGAGCCTGCGAGCCTCGCGGCGGCGCCGGAACTGCGAATCGCGGAAGTCGCGCGAGTAGGGGATGATCTGCGGCTGCGCCTGCGGCCCGCCGCCGCTGCGCCGCAGCCGCGTTGACGGGAGCGTTCGGTTGTTCACGGGCATCGTTCAGGACCTGGGCACGGTGGTCGAGCGCGAGACGCGCGGCGGCGACCTGCGCTTGGGGATCGCCTTCGCGCAGCTCGATGAGACCCGCCTCGGGGTCGGCGACAGCGTCTGCGTGCAGGGCTGCTGCCTCACCGTGACCGCGCGGGCCGGTGCGACCTTCGCGGCGGATCTCTCGCGCGAGACGCTCGCGCTCACCACGCTGGGCGAGCTCGAGGTCGGCGCGGCGGTGAATCTCGAGCCGGCGCTGCGCGCCGGGGATGTGCTCGGCGGACACCTCGTCTCGGGTCATGTCGATGCCATCGCCCGCATCACGAGCGTGGAGGCCGATGGGCGCTCGCGGCGCCTCACGGTCGCGGTGCCGGCCGATCTGATGCGCTACATCGCCCGCAAGGGCTCGGTGACGCTCGACGGCGTGAGCCTCACGGTGAACGAGATCGCGGGCGCGAGCTTCGGAGTCAACATCATCCCGCATACGCTGGCCGTCACCACCCTCGGGGCGCTCGGCGCGGGCGCGCGCGTCAACCTCGAAGTCGATCAGCTGGCCCGCTATCTCGAGCGGCTGATGGCCCCGTCCCCGTGAGCGCGGCCGTGCGCATCGCGCGATCGACGCCGCGCGGCGCGCCGGTGTAGTCTGCAGCGCATGTCGCCGCTGCGCACACTGCGCGCACGCTGCCGCCGCTGGGCGCTGCCCGGGCTGCTGCCGGTGCTGTGGCTGCACCTGCTGGTACCCGCCGGCTTCATGCCGGCCGACGACGCGCCGCTGTCGCTCGCGATCTGCCCCGAGGGGTTCCCGGCCGCGCTGCTCGCGCACGCCGGACATCACCATCATCACGGGGGCGGCGGCCACGGCGGCGGCGGGCACGGCGGCGGCGAGCATTGCGTGTTTGCCGCCGCCGCCGCCAACGGCCCCCCCTCGCAACCGGCGGCGGCGCTCGAGAGCCCCCCGGCCGAGCCGGTCGCAGTCGGCTCGTACTGCGCACCGACCCTGCCCATCCGACTCGTCCATCTCCCCGAGGCACGCGGCCCGCCTGCGGCCGTCTGAGCCCGATCATCCGAGTGCAGTCCTGACTGCGGGCGGTCCCGGCCCGCGCGCGCCCATGGTGGGCGCGGTCGCGGGGTGGCACCCGTCCGGAAAAAAATGGGGAGACGATCCATGACGCTCATCTGCAGATTCCGGCCGGCGCGCGCGCGCCGGTCCTGTCGCCTGCTTGCCGTGCTGCTCGCGGCCACGCTCGTTCCGGGCGCGGCGCTGGCGTGTGCCTGCGGTTGCGGGGTGTTCGACGTCGGCACCGCCGCCATGATTCTGACGCACCCGGGCGGCATGCTGTATCTCGAGGACGACTACCAGGACCAGGATCAGAACTGGGTGGGGTCGCAGTCCGCGCCGGCGGCCAACAACACCGACAAGGAGATCGAGACGCACTTCGGCGGCGTCGGTTTCGACTACAACTTCAACCGCGACTGGGGAATGTCGGTGAAGGTGCCGTACTGGTCGCGCACCTTCCGCACTGACATCGGCACCGCCGGCGCTCCCGATCTGGCGACTTACCGTCACAGTGCGCTCGGCGACATCCGCGTGCTCGGCACCTACACCGGATTCTCGCCCGACATGTCGACGGGGCTCTCGGTGGGAGTGAAGCTGCCGACGGGCGACTGGACCTATCCGAATTTCGATCGCGACACCTCGATCGGCACGGGAACCACGGACCTGCTGGTGGGCGGCTATCACCTCGGTACCATCAGCGCCGCGCATCACCTGCAATGGTTCGTCGAGGGTCTGTTCGAGCGCGCGTTCGATACGCGCGAGGGCTATCGGCCGGGTAACGAGACCGACGTCGCGGCGGGGCTGCTCTACGGCGGCATGCGCCTGACGAGCGACGCCGAGCTCACCGCGCTCCTGCAGGTGATCGGCTCCGATCGCCTGCACGACAGCGGCGTCAACGCCGACCCGCCCAACAGCGGCTACCAGCGGGTGCTCCTCTCGCCGGGTCTGGAGGCGGACATCGGCAAATGGAAGCTGTACGCTGACGCCGAGTTCCGCGTCTATCACGATGCGAACGCCGCGCCTTCGGTGGCGACGGAAGGCACCCAGGGGCAGCTGGTCGCCCCGGTGCTGCTGAAGTTCATGGTGGCCTACAGCTTCTGAGGCAGGCGTTTGTGACCACGGCAGGCTATCGCGCAGGGTGCTTCGGCCTCGTGATCCTCGTGGCGACCGCTCTCGCGCGGGTGGTCGCAGCCGATGATGTGGGGCAGCCGGCGCCGGCGCTGGTGGTCAGGCAGCTCGACGGACACGATCTCGATCTTGCCGCACTGCGCGGCAAGGTCGTGATCGTGAATTTCTGGGCAAGCTGGTGCCCGCCGTGTCGCGCCGAGATGCCGCTCCTCGAGGCGTTTTATGAGAAGCATGCCGCCGAGGGTGTGATCGTCCTCGGCCTGAGCGCCGACGATCCGCATGAGCGCAAGGCGGTCAGCAAGGCGATGCACGGCCTGACCTATCCGGCGGCATTGCTGAGCGATGCAAGGTCCAACGGCTTCGGCAATCCGCAGGCGCTCCCCATCACCTATATCATCGGAACCGACGGTGTCATCCGCGCGCGGCTGCTGCCGAGCAGAACTCCCCTGACCGAGCAGCTCCTCGAGGCCATCGTCGAGCCGCTGCTTGCGCCGACGGGCCCGAGCGCTGCCGCGCCGCGGAGGTGAGCGGCCGCCGGCCCGGGAAGGGTCGTCGGGTATACTGGCACGCCCGCAAACCCGCGCCCCTGCCGCCCATGTCCAAGGTCCTGTCCCTGCCCGGAAAGCCGGCCGCCGCCCCGCCCCCCGCGCTCGCCTCGGTCGAGGAGCTGCTGGCGGAGCTGCGGGCCGGGCGCATGGTCGTCATCGTCGACGACGAGGACCGCGAGAA
>DATKPR010000005.1:0-2820 GCA_035523985.1 Steroidobacteraceae bacterium
CTCGCCGAGCATGGCGAGCTCGCGGTCGAGGCCGCGGTCGATGAGATACCGCCGCTCGCGACGCTCGACCCGCACCGCTGCTACGTGCGCTGGCAGCTGCGCCTGCGCAGCGCCGCATCGAAAGAGCAGATCGCCGAGGCCTTCGAATGGGTCGAGGGCGACTGCGACTACAGCATCACGCCCGCCGGCAGCGCGGCCAGCGCCGCGCCAGCGGCCGCCCCGGCGGCTGCCGCGATCCCGGTGGCCCCGGCGCCCGCGCCGGCCGCCGCCGCCCCGAGTCCCGCTGCCGCAGCGCCCGCGCCCGAAGCCCCGGCCGCGGCCAAAGCCGCGCCGAAGGCCGAAGCGGCCGCGGGGGGCGATGCCAGCTCGATCCGCGTCAGCACGCAGAAGATCGACGAGCTCATCAACACGGTGGGCGAGGTGGTGATCACCCAGTCCATGCTGGCGCAGCTCGGCGCACTCGCCGAGGGTCCGGCAGCCGAGCGGCTGCGCAGCGGCCTCGCACAGCTCGAGCGCAACGTGCGCGAGCTGCACGAGAGCGTCATGCGGGTGCGCATGCTCCCGATCGGCTTCGCCTTCAGCCGCTTCCCGCGCCTGGTGCGCGACGTCGCGCAGCGCCTCGGCAAGCAGATCGACCTCAAGCTCACCGGCGAGCAGACCGAGCTCGACAAGACCGTGCTCGAGCGCATCGGCGACCCGCTCGTGCACCTGGTGCGCAACAGCATCGACCACGGCATCGAGAAGCCGGAGGAGCGCATCGCGGCCGGCAAGAGCGCGGTCGGCACCGTGCACCTGGAGGCCTTCCACCGCGGCAGCGCCATCATCATCGAGGTGAGCGACGACGGCCGCGGGCTCGATTGCGAGCGCATCCTCGCCAAGGCGCGCAGCCGCGGCCTCGTGGGCCCGAACGAGACCCCGAGCGAGGAGGCCATCTTCGAGCTCATCTTCCTGCCCGGCTTCTCCACCGCGGAGCAGGCCACGGATCTCTCGGGCCGCGGCGTCGGCATGGACGTCGTGCGGCGCAACATCAAGTCGCTCGGCGGCAAGATCGACATCCGCAGCACCCGCGGCCAGGGCTCGCGCTTCACCATCTCGCTGCCGCTGACGCTCGCGATCGTCGACGGCCAGTCGGTGTGCGTCGGGGAGGAGACCTACATCGTGCCGCTGGTGTCGATCGTCGAGTCGCTTCAGATCCGGGCGAGCGGCGTCAACCGTTTGTCGAATGCCGGCGAGGTCATCTCCTTCCGCGGCGACTACCTGCCGCTCGTGCGGCTGCACGACCTCTTCGGCGTCGAGCCCCGCTCGCGCACCGTGCAGGACGGCCTCGTGGTGGTCGCCGAGGGCGACGGCCAGCGCGTCGGTCTCTTCGTCGACGACCTGCGCGGCCAGCAGCAGGTGGTCATCAAGTCCCTCGAGACCAACTACGGCCAGGTCCCGGGCATCTCCGGCGCCACCATCCTCGGCGACGGCTCGGTGGCGCTGATCCTCGACGTGGCCGGCGTGATTCGTTCGGCTTCCCGACGCGAGGCGGCGTGAGTCCGCGCCGCCCGCACCACTCCCAGGAAAACGCGACATGAGCAGCAACCCCGCCCACAACGCCAGCGAGACCGACACCCACCAGGTGCTGACCTTCGTGCTCGGCGAGGAGACCTACGGCGTCGACATCCTGCGCGTGCAGGAGATCCGCGGCTGGTCGGCCGTCACCAAGATCCCCAACTCCCCGCCGCACGTGCTCGGGGTGCTGAACCTGCGCGGCTCGATCGTGCCGATCGTCGACCTGCGCAAGCGCTTCAACCTGGCGCAGGCCGAATACACCGCGATCACGGTCATCATCGTGCTCACGGTGCGCTCGGAAGCCGGACGGCGCGACTTCGGCGTGGTGGTGGACGGCGTCTCCGACGTGGTCGACGTCGCGGCCGGCGCCGTCAAGCCCACCCCGGACTTAGGCTCGCGCGCCGCCACCGATCACATCCGCGGCCTCGTCGCGATCGCCGAGCGCATGGTGGTGCTGCTCGACATCGACAAGCTGATCGGCGCGCAGATGACCGGGCCGCTGGCGGATGCCGCGGCTCTCAGCGAGGCCGCGCGCGCGGCCTGAGCTCTCACGAACGGAAGCACTGTTTTTCAAAGGATCTGAATCATGGTCAAGCGTGTCAGGAAATCGGTCCGCCGCGGCGGCGCCGCGAAGGCCGCCGGCAAGGCGGCGGGCAGGGCCGCCGAGTTGCGCGAGCTGCAGAGCCAGACCGCGGCGATCCACAAGTCGATGGCGGTGGTCGAGTACACCCTCGACGGCACGATCCTCACCGCGAACGAGAACTACCAGAAGCTCCTCGGCTATACGCTCGAGGAGCTGCGCGGCCAGAATCTCATGATGCTGCTCGATCCGGCGCAGCGCTCGAGCGGCGGCACGCACCAGAATCTCGAGAAGCTCGCGCGCGGCGAGCACTTCGCCGGCCTGCAGAAGCGCATCGCCAAGGGCGGGCGCGAGGTGTGGGTGCAGGCGAGCGTCAACCCGATCCCCGATGCCTCCGGCAAGCCCTATAAGGCGATCACCTACGCGTGGGAGGTCACCGCGCAGGTCGAAGCCGCGGCCGAGGCCAAGGGGCAGGTCGCCGCCATCAGCCGCGCCCAGGCGGTCATCGAATTCGCCCTCGACGGCACGATCCTCACCGCCAACCAGAATTTCCTCGACGCCGTCGGCTACACGCTCGAGGAGATCCGCGGCCAGCACCACCGCATGTTCGTCGAGCCCGCGTACGCCGCGAGCGAGGAGTACCGGCACTTCTGGGAGAAGCTCGGACGCGGCGAGTACGACACCGG
>DATKPR010000006.1:0-9068 GCA_035523985.1 Steroidobacteraceae bacterium
CGGCGCGAAATAGCCGGTCACCTGATAGCCCCACGAGCCGTAGAACGGGTGCTCCATCACCGGCAGCAGCTCGACGTGGGTGAAGCCGGTCGCGGCGAGATAGTCGGCGAGCGCGTGGGCGAGCTCGCGGTAGTTGAGCGATCGGTTGCCTTCCTCGGGGACGCGCCGCCACGAGCCGATATGCACCTCGTAGATCGACCACGGAGCGCTCAGCGAGTTGGCGCCCGCGCGTGCGCGCATCCACGCCTCATCGTGCCACTCATAGTCCAGGTCCCAGACGACCGAGGCGGTGCGCGGCGGAAGCTCGGCGCGCAAAGCGTAGGGATCGGCCTTGTCGGTGGCGCCGTGGCCGTCGCTCGCGACCACGTGATACTTGTAGAGCGCGCCCGGTGCGACGCCCTCGATGGTGCCTTCCCAGATGCCGGAGGAGTCGTGACGGGGCGTGAGCGGATCACGGCGGCGCTGCCAGCCGTTGAAATCCCCCACCACCGATACCGCCGAGGCGTTCGGTGCCCACACGGCGAAGTGGGTCGCGGGGCGGCCGTCGCGCTCGAACGTGTGCGCACCGAGCCGCTCGTAGGCGCGGAAATAGGTGCCCTCGCGGAAGTGATAGATATCCTGCTCGGTGAGGAACATGAGCGGAGTCTACCGGCAGGCCGTTCGCGGGCCAAAGCCGCGCACTTCAGGGGATACGGCGGCGGCCCGAGCTGCCAACGAACACCAGGTGATCGTCCGCCTCGTGGCGGGTGCCGCGGTGCGCTGCGGCGAGCGCGTGGCGCGCGCGCTCGGCGGCGGCCTGCGCCTCGGTGGCGGCCGCCATGGCCTCGACCGGCTGGGCGAGCAGGAACCCCTGCACCCCGAGCGGACCGCAGCGGGCGAGAAACTCCAGCTGTGCGGCGCGCTCGACGCCCTCGGCCACCACCTGCAGTCCGAGACCATGACAGAGCGCGACGATCGAGCGGACGATTGCCGCGGAGCGCGGGTTGGAGTCGACGCCGGCGACCAGCAGCCGGTCGAGCTTCACGCGGGTGATCGGCAGCTGCTCGAGCGAGGTGAGCGAGGAGTAGCCCATGCCGAAGTCATCGAGCGCGATGGAGACGCCGAGCGAGCGCAGCTGGTGCAGCGATTCCACCGTGGCGCTGCCGGTCTGCACGACGCTCTCGGTGATCTCGAGCTCGAGCGCGCTCGGCGGCAGACCGGTCGCTTCGAGCGTGCGCGCCACCTGCTCGACGAAGTCGCTCTCGAAGAACTGCTGCGGCGAGACGTTCACCGCCACACTGGCGCGCTGCCAGCCCTGCGCGCGCCAGCCGGCGGCCGTGCACGCCGCGGTGCGCAGCACCCAGCCGGTGAGCTCGTGGATAAGGCCGGATTTCTCGGCCACCGGAATGAACTCGTTGGCGGTCGCCAGACGCCCGTCGGGCCGCCGCCAGCGCAGCAGCGCCTCGAGCCCCGTGGTCTCGCAGCTCTCGAGCGCCACGATCGGCTGGAACAGCAGCACCAGCTCGCCGCCTTCGACCGCGCGCCGCAGCGACTGCTCGAGACGGAAGCGCTGCGCCGCGGCGTCGTAGAGCTCGGGACTGTAGAGCGCGAAGCGGTTGCGGCCGAGCTCCTTGGCGCGAAACAGCGCGACGTCGGCGGCGCGCAGCAGTCCTTCCGCATCGGCGGCGTGATCGGGGTAGAGGCTCGCGCCGACACTGGCGCTGGTGGTGAGCAAGCGTCCGTCGACGGTGAGCGGCTGCTGCAGCGCACTCACGATGCGGTTGCCGCAAGCCGCGACTTCCTCGCTCGAGGTGACATCCTCGAGCAGCACCGTGAACTCATCGCCCCCGAGGCGCGCCAGCAATCCCGTTCCGCCGGTGGCGGTGTGCAGGCGGTCGGCGATGTGCTGCAGCACGCGGTCGCCGAAGCTGTGCCCGAGGGTGTCGTTGATCGACTTGAAATTGTCGACGTCGACGAACAGCAGCGCCAGCTGCGAGCGGTTGCCGGCGCGCGACAGGGCCGCGCTCAGCCTGGCCGACAGGTGCCGCCGGTTGGGCAGCTGCGTGAGAGGGTCGTGGTGCGCGAGGTGGTGGAGCGCACGGGTACGCTCGTCGACGTGGCGCTCGAGCTGCGCCTGGTGGGCGCGCAGCTCGCCCTCGGCGCGCACGATGCGGTCGGCCATGGTGTTGAAGGATTCGGCCAGCTCGTCGATCTCGGCCGAGCCGCCGCGCGGCGCACGCGCGCCGCGGTCGCCGCCGGCAAGCAGGCGGGTCGCGGCGGTGAGCCGCCGTACCGGCAGGCTGATGCTGAGGGTCAGCAGCACCGAAACCAGCAGCAGCAGGGCGAGCACGCCGGCGCCCGACAGCGCGAGTGTGCGCTCGGCGAGCGCGGCCGCGGTCGCGGCATGCTCGGAGGCCTGCATGAGACCGCGCCTGGCCGGCTTCTCCAGCAGCTCCTGCACGTCGGCGGTGAGCGCCGCACTCGCCTCGAGCAGCCGGTGCCACTCGCCGCGCTCCTCCCCGTCGTAGCGCGCGATCGTCTGCCGCAGCCGCACGGCCTCGGCGAAATCCTGCCGCACCATGGCGACCCAGGCGCGCCCCGGCGAGCTCTCGAGCTCGGCCGCATGCGCGTTCAGCACCGCGGCGAAGTCGCGCTCGCGGCGCGCCACCGCGGCCGAGTCGACGTTGCCGCGAATCTCGTCGATGGCCGACTGCAGCTCCGCGAGCGAGCGCCGCGCGACCACCTGGGTGCCGTTGATCGCGAGCCCCGAGCCGCCGGCCGAGGCGATGCGCTGATAGACGTCCTCGAGCGCCGCGCGGCGCTCCTCGAGCCACTGGGCGCGCTGCGCCGCGTGGCTGGCGACGATGCGGCCGTCGGCGATGTGCTGCGAAAGACGCACCCGCAGCTCGAGCGCAGCCGGCGTCACCGGCGGACGCGGGGTACCTTCGAAGTAGCCGCCGAGCGCCTCCTCGAGCGCCGTGCCGGCGGCGGCGATGCCGGCGAAGTCGGCTGCCGGGTGCGCCTGGACGTAGTCGCTCACCGCGCGGTCGAAGGCGACGAGGCGCACCAGCACGGCGCTCGCGCGGCCGGCGAGCGGCTCGTTGTTCTTCTGCATGGTGCGCAGCGCGTCGAGTGCCTCGCGGGCGGTGCGGGTCGCGAGCACTTCGCCCACCACCAGCACCGCGGCGACGGCCGCGAGCCCGAGCGCGAGGCGCGAGCCTACGCCGAGGCGCGGCATGCGGGTGCGCCAGGCCGAACGCGGCGGCTGCGGCGCGGCCTGCGCCGGCTCGGAGCGGTCGGTTTCGGGGCTCGTCTTGCGCATGCTACATAAGCCGTTGAGGGGCGGATGGACGTTTGTCCTATACTAGCGTGAACGATGAAGGGCAGCCGCCAAGCATGACCGAATCACTCGCCGACACCTTCGATGCGGCCTTCTCCAAGGCCGTGGATCTCGGCAACCGCATCGCCGACAAGGACAAGGACGCGGACCTGTGGGACATCGCCGATGGCTTACTGGCCGGCGCTCTGCAGTATTGGCTGTACTCGCGCCAGCCGTGCGGCGATCCGCGCTGCCAGGACTGCCTGCCGATCAGCACCGCCCAGGGCCGCATGGCCGAGCTCAAGCGGCTGATCGAGCAGCTCGCCTCCGAGAGCGAATACTTCCACACGCCGACCGACGCGAACGCCGGACGCGCCTAGTCGCCGCGGCCTCAGCCGGCGGCGCGCGCCTTCAGGCCGGGACCGGCGACTTCCTCCAGCGCCAGCTCGAAGAGGTGGCAGCCTTCCTTGAGCAGCGCGTCCGAAATCGTGAGCGGCGCGAGGAAGCGGATCACGTTGCCGTAGACGCCGCACGAGAGAATGATGAGTCCGAGCCGTCCGGCGGCCTGGACCAGGTTTCGGGTGAGCTCGGGGTCGGGGGCATCGGCGCGCATGTTGCGCACCAGCTCGAGCGCGACCATCGCGCCTGAATTACGCACCTCGCCGACGCACGGGAAGCGCACCTGCAGGCCCTTGAGGCGCGAGGCGAGGAAGCGGCCAATCTCCTGTGAGCGCTTCAGCAGCTGCTCCTCGCGCATCACCTCGAGCACCGCGAGTCCCGCCGCGCACGCGAGCGGCGACCCGGCGAAGGTGCCGCCGAGTCCGCCCGGTCCGGGCGCATCCATGATCTCGGCCTTGCCGGTGACCGCCGAGAGCGGCACGCCGCCGGCGACGCTCTTGGCTATGGTAATGAGGTCCGGCTCGACGCCGGAGTGCTCGATGGCGAACATGCGCCCGGTGCGGCCGAAGCCCGACTGGATCTCATCGGCGATGAACACGATGCCGTGCGTGTCGCACACGCCGCGCAGACGCTTGAGCAGCTCCGCGGGAGCCGCGTAGAAGCCGCCCTCACCGAGTACCGGCTCGATGATGATGGCGGCGACGCGCGCCGGATCGACGTCGGCCTTGAAGAGCTGCTCGAGGGCCGCGAGCGTGTGCTCGACGGTGACGCCGTGGTAGGGCATCGGGAAGGGCAGGTGATATACCTCGGGCAGCATGGGACCGAAGCCCACCTTGTAGGGCTGCACCTTGCCGGTGAGACCGATGCAGGCGAGCGTGCGCCCGTGGAAGCCGCCGGAGAAGCTGATCACCGCCGAGCGCCTGGTGTGGAAGCGCGCGATTTTGATGGCGTTCTCGACCGCTTCGGCACCGGTGGTGAGGAAGATGGTCTTCTTGGGTCCCGCTCCCGGAGCGAGCGCGTTCAGCGCCTCGGCGAGCGCCACGTAGCTCTCCGTGGGAGTGACCTGGAAGCAGGTGTGGGTGAGCTTCTCGAGCTGCCGGGCGATCGCCGTGCTCACCTTCGGATGCACGTGACCGGTGTTGAGCACCGAGATGCCGCTCGCGAAGTCGATGTAGCGCTTGCCCTCGACGTCCCAGAGCTCGGCGTTGGCGGCGCGCTCGGCGTACACGGCGAGCGAGTTGCTGACACCGCGGGGCACGGCCTGCTGGCGGCGCGCGTGAAGTTCGGCGTTGGAGGTCAAGGCGCAGGTCCTTCAGGTTGAGGAGAGAGGGTCAGCCGCCGGGCGCGAGCAGCGCCGCGCGGTGTATCGCCGCGCGGATGCGCTGATACGTGCCGCAGCGGCACAGATTCCCGGACATGAACGCGTCGATGTCCGCGTCCGAGGGCTGGGGGTTGCGTTTGAGCAGCGCCGCCGCCGCCATGATCTGTCCGGACTGGCAGTAGCCGCACTGCGGAACGTCGAGCTCGATCCAGGCCTTCTGCACCGGATGGCTGCGGTCGCGCGACAGGCCCTCGATGGTCGTGACCGGCCGCTCGCCCACGGCGCTCACCGGCGTGACGCACGCGCGCACCGGCTCGCCCGCGAGGTGCACGGTGCAGGCGCCGCAGAGCGCCGCGCCGCAGCCGTACTTGGTGCCGGTGAGGCCGAGCGTATCGCGCAGCACCCACAGCAGCGGCATCGCCGGATCGACCTCGACGCTCACGTCCCGGCCGTTGACGTTCAGCCTGATCATAGCCTTGCGTACTATACGCTGATCGCATGCGGGCACGGGCAAGACCCACTAGAATGACGCGGCCTGTAACCCTGACGCGCACCGCAGCCCGACACCTTGACCGACACCTCATCCAACGCCGCCGCGGCGCCGATCAGCACCGAAGTGGTCATCATCGGCGCAGGTCCCTGCGGTCTGTTCCAGGTATTCGAGCTCGGGCTCCTCGGCATCGGCGCGCACGTGGTCGATTCGCTCGCGCATCCGGGCGGGCAATGCGCCGAGCTCTATCCCGAGAAGCCCATCTACGACATCCCGGCGTTGCCGGTGTGCGGCGCCCAGGAGCTGGTCGACCGGCTGCTCGAGCAGATCAAGCCCTTCAGGGCGCCGCTGCATCTCGGCCACGAGGTCACCGAGTTCGCGCGCGCCGGCAACGGACGCTTTGCGCTCGC
Source organism: Steroidobacteraceae bacterium (assembly GCA_035523985.1). Taxonomy (GTDB): domain Bacteria; phylum Pseudomonadota; class Gammaproteobacteria; order Steroidobacterales; family Steroidobacteraceae; genus 13-2-20CM-66-19. Next base: position 5,919 of record DATKPR010000006.1, read on the forward strand.
CACCGCGGGCGGCGTGCGCTTCGATGCCGGCGCGGTGGTGATCGCCGCGGGCCTGGGCTCGTTCCAGCCGCGCCGCATCGGCGTCGAGGGCGCGGAGGCCTTCGAAGGCGGCGCCATCCAGTACCGGGTGAAGAACGCCGCCCAACTCGCCGGCAAGCGCCTGGTGGTCTTCGGCGGAGGCGATTCGGCGCTCGACTGGACGCTCGAGCTGCTCGGCCGCGCGGCGAGCCTCGATCTGGTGCACCGGCGCGCGGAATTTCGCGCAGCGCCCGCCTCGGTGGCGCGCATGCGCGAGCAGGTGGCCGCCGGGCGCATGCGGCTGTTCGAGGCCCTGCCGCACTCGCTGATCACGGCCGACGGTGCGCTGCGCGGGATCAATGTCCGCGCCAGCGACGGCACGGTGCAGCCGCTCGCCGCGGATCAGCTGCTGGTGTTCTTCGGCCTGCACCCCAAACTCGGGCCTATAGCCGAGTGGGGGCTCGAGCTCGAGAAGAAGGCGCTCAGGGTGGACACCGAGAAGTTTCAGACCAGCGTGCCCGGGGTATACGCCGTCGGCGACATCAACACCTACCCCGGAAAGAAAAAGCTGATTCTCTCCGGATTCCACGAGGCGGCGCTCGCCGCCTTCGCGATCCAGCATCATCTGTATCCCCAGAAGAAGCAGTTTCTGCAATACACCACCACCAGCCCCGTGATGCATCAGCGTCTCGGCGTGCCGGACTGACGCCCATGGACCAGCGACTCGCGGATCTGCTGCAGCTGCTCGAGCTCGAGCCGCTCGAGGTGAACCTGTTCCGCGGCGAGAGCCGCGACATCGGCGCTCCGCAGGTGTTCGGCGGCCAGGTCCTCGGCCAGGCGCTCACCGCCGCAGCGGCCACGGTCGAGGGGCGCGTGGTGCACTCACTGCACGCCTATTTCCTGCGCCGCGGCGACATCAACGCGCCGATCGTCTACCAGGTCGACCGCAGTCTCGACGGCCACAGCTTCACCAACCGCCGGGTCGTCGCCATTCAGCACGGCGAGCAGATCTTCAACATGACCGCCTCGTTCCAGGTGACCGAGGAGGGCTTCGATCACCAGATCGATATGCCCACGGTGCCCCCGCCCGAGAGCCTGCCCGATCCGGCCCCGGCGCCCGAGCTGCTCGAGAAGCTGCCGGAGAAAGTGCGGCGTTTCTTTTCCCAGCCCCGGCCGTTCGAATTCCGCCTGGTGCAGCCGGTCGACTATCTCAAGCCCCGCCCGGCCCCGCCCGCGCGGCAGATCTGGGTGCGCTCGGTCGGCAGGGTGGGCGATGACGAGATGCTGCACCGGCGCCTGCTCGCCTACGTGTCGGATTTCTTCCTGCTCGACACCGCCACGCTCCCCCACGGCACCTCTTTCCTCAAACCCTCTCTCATCATGGCGACGATCGATCACGCCATGTGGTTCCACCGGCCGCTGCGCGTCGATGACTGGCTGCTGTGCGCGATGGACAGCCCGAGCGCCTCGGGCGCGCGCGGTTTCTCGCGCGCGAGCGTCTTCGCGCGCGACGGCCGCCTGGTCGCGAGCGCCGCGCAGGAAGGGCTGATCCGCCAGCGCTGAAGCGGCGGCGGCGCAGCGCCGCCTCAGCGCGGCGCGCGCGCGGCCAGCGCGTCGATGTCCCTGATCAGGAGCGGATTGAAGCGCTCGGGAGTCTCCAGCATGAGGAAGTGCCCGGTGTGCGGCAGCACGTCGAGCGTGAAATCCGGCAGGGACTTCCTGATGCGCGCGGCATCCGTCGGTGCCAGGTCTGAGTTGATGGCGTAGACCGGCACGCGCACGCCGGGCAGCAGCGGGGCGAGATCGAGCGCCAGCAGTTTCTCGAGCGTCGGCACCGCCACCGCCGGCGGGCGCAGCGACATGTCGTACGCGACCTTCTGCACCAGCAGCGGGTCGGCACCCTTCTCGAACAGCGTATCCGTCACCAGCGCACGTGTTGCGCCGACGAAGTCGGCGCGAAACGGCGCGACCTTGGCGGCGATCTCGCCGCTGCTCAACGGCGGCATGCCGATCGAGCGCAGCGCCTCGACGGCGATGATGCCGATGACGCGCGCTCCGATGCGCGGCGCGGCGGCCAGCGCCACCGTGGCGCCCATCGAATGTCCGACCAGCACGATGCGGGTGTTGGGGAGCTGCCGGGCGATGGTGGCGAGGTCGCCGGCGTAGTTGGCGATCGACCAGTCGGTGCGATTGGCGCCGGAGGCGCCGTGGCCGGCGAGATCCACCGCCACCACCGTGTAGCGCGCCTTGAGCGCATCGAACTGCGAATGCCAGTAATCGGCGTTGGCGCACCAGCCGTGGATCAGCATCACCGCCGGCTCGCCGTGCCCGAGGACGCGGTACTCCAGATGCACCAGGTCGTCCGACATCACGATGCGCGGTCCCTCGTTGGAGGTTGCGGCTGCGGCTGCGGCGGCGGGCGGCGCGGCCGCCGGTGCCGGTGACTGGCCACCGCGGCCGCAGGCCGCGAGGGCGAGCGCGGCGACCACCAGTAACGATGCGCGATGGGCCATCGGCGTCTCCTTCATGCGCTGCGCAGGACCTTGCCGGGATTCATGATGCCGTTCGGGTCGAGCGCGCGCTTGACCGCGTGCATGAGCGCGAGCTCGGTGGCGGGAGCATAGCGCTCGAGCTCGGCGACCTTCAGCCGCCCGATGCCGTGCTCGGCGCTGAAGCTGCCGCCGAGCGAGACGGCGAGATCGTGCAGGAAGCGGCGCACCTCGTCGGCCCGCCCGAGCAGCGCCGCGCCGTCCGCGCCCGCGCGCCCCTGCAGGTTGAAGTGCAGATTGCCGTCGCCGACATGGCCGTAGGCGAGCAGGCGTGCCTGCGGCACGTGGGCGGCAATCCAGCCGCCGCCGCGCTCGACGAACTCCGGCAGCGCGCTCACCGGCACGGAGATGTCGTGCTTGAGCCCCGGCCCCTCGTGACGCTGCGCCTCGGGAATGGTCTCGCGGATCTTCCAGAGCGCGGCGCGCTCGCGCTCGCTGCGCGACAGCACCGCATCGCGCACCAGTCCCGCCTCGAGCGCCGCCGCGAGTGCTTCGGTGAGCAGAGCCTCGAGGGGCTCGGCGGGGCGCGCCGAGCCGAGCTCGCACAGCACATACCATGGATGCGGCGTGCCGAGCGGGTCGG
>DATKPR010000007.1:0-4853 GCA_035523985.1 Steroidobacteraceae bacterium
TTTTAGACGGAGAAGCTCTCGCCGCAGCCGCATTCGCCCTTGACGTTGGGGTTGCGGAAGCGGAAGGCCTCGTTGAGGCCCTGCTTCACGAAGTCGACGACGGTGCCGTCGAGGAGCGTGAGGCTCGCCGAGTCCACGAACACCCGCACGCCGCGGTCCTCGAACACGGCATCGCCGGGCTCGGGGGCCTCCGCGTAGTTCACCACGTAGGCAAAGCCCGAGCAGCCGGTCTTGCGCACGCCGAGGCGCAGCCCGATGCCGGTGCCACGCGCCGCGAGAAAGCTCTTGACGCGATTGGCGGCGGATTCAGTCAGTGAGATGGCCATCGACCCTCTGGATTGTAGCGCTTACGGCCAGTGCAATAGGCACGCCCGCAGCGCGTCCTCGACCACCAGCAGCCGGCCGAGCTTTTCGACCGGAACCGCGCGGGCGAGCGCCCAGTCCCTGGGGGTGCCCGGGAGCAGCGCGCTGCGGCTGCGGCCGCGCAGCTGCTGGCACAGCCACCCGGCCACATCGAGAGTATGGGGGCACCCGAAGGCCTGGACCCGTGCGTCTTTCACAGTGTCGCCCTCGATGGAGAGCCGAAAACGCACCCAGGTCTCCTGGCCCGGCCCCCCCGCTTCGCCGCTCACCGCCGCAGCGCCCCCGGCCTGCGCCTCGCCGGCCGCGGGACCCGCCGCGGGGGACATGCCCCGCAGCCGCCGCACCTCGCGCTCGACGGCGGCGGCCGCCAGCTCGATGTGCGCCGCCTCGGTGAAGCGCCCGAGGCTGAAGCGCAGCGAGCTCGCCGCGAGCAGCGCATCGCGCCCGAGCGCCCGCAGCACGTAAGACGCCTCGGCGGTCGCGGAGTTGCATGCCGCCCCGGTCGAGACCGCGAGCTCGGCAAGCCCCCCCACCAGGCTCTCGCCCTCGACGCCCTCGAACGAGACGTTGAGGATGCCGGGCACGCGCGGCGCCCCCGCGCCGTTCAGATGCACCCCGCCGAGGGCGCCCAAGCGCTCCCACAACCGCTCGCGCAGCTGCCTGAGGCGTGCGCTCTCCGCGGGGAGCGCGGCGGCGGCGAGCTCGCAGGCGGCGCCGAAGCCGACGATCTGGTGGTTGGCGAGGGTGCCGGGCCGCAGTCCCCGCTCCTGACCGCCGCCGAAGATCACCGGCTCGAGGAGCCCGCGCGCGCTGCCGCGCACGTAGAGCGCGCCGATGCCCTTCGGTCCGTAGAGCTTGTGCGCGGTGAAGGAGAGCAGGTCGACCGGCAGCACGGCCATATCGAGCGCCACCTTGCCCGCGGCCTGGGCGCAGTCGCTGTGGAAGGCGACGCCCCGCTCCCGGCACAGCGCGCCGACGCCCGCGAGGTCCTGCAGCACGCCGGTCTCGTTGTTGACCCCCATGAGCGAGACCAGCTGCGTGTCGGGGCGCAGCGCCGCCGCCACGGCGGCGGGGGTCAGCACGCCGTCGCGCCCGGGGGTGAGGCAGGTGACCTCGAAGCCCTCCTTCTCGAGATGCTTCAGGGGATCGAGCACCGCCTTGTGCTCGGTGCGGGCGCTGAGGAGGTGGCGCCCGCGGTCGGCGTTGGCGCGCGCCGCGCCGAGTATGGCGAGATTGTCCGACTCGGTGGCGCCGGAGGTGAAGACGATCTCGTGCGGCGCCGCGCCGATCAGCGCCGCAACCTGCGCGCGCGCCCGCTCGATGCGCGCGGCCGCGGCGCGTCCGAAGGCGTGGCTCGAGGAGGCGTTGCCAAAGTCGCCGTCGAGGGTGAGGCACTGCGCCATGACCGCGGCCACCCGCGCATCGACCGGCGTGGTCGCGGCGTAGTCGAGGTACACGGGCGGCGCCGGACTCACCGGCGCTCCCCGGCGTGGCGCCGGCGGCTCTGCACCGCGGTGAGGATGCCGCGCAGGATATTGGCCTCGTTGTGGTCGAGCTCGGCGCGCTGCAGCAGGCGGCGGATGCGGCTCATCAGGTGTGTGCCGCTCTCGGTGCGGTCGCGGAAATCGATCTCCTCGAGCACCTGCGCGAAGTGCGCATAGAGCGCGCGCATCTCCTCCACCGTGGCGAGCGGTGCAGCCACGGGGGCGGTCGCGACCGGCGCCACACCGCGCGCCCGGTAGAGCTCGTAGGCGACGAGCTGCACCGCCATGGCGAGATTGAGGGAAGGGTAGGCGGAGTCGGCGGGAATGCGCAGCAACAGGTGCGCCGTCTCGAGCTCCTCGTTGCTGAGCCCGGTGCGCTCGGCGCCGAACAGCACCGCCGCGGGCGCACGCTCGGCCGCGGCGAGAATGCGCGGCGCCGCCGCGCGCACGTCCGCCACCCGGAAATACTGGTCGCGCTCGCGCGCGGTGGTCGCGGCGATGAAGCCGCAGCCCGCGAGCGCCTCGGCGAGCGAGTCCACCACGCGCGCCGCTGCCAGCACGTCGTCGGCCCCGGAAGCGCGTGCCGTCGCCTCGGCGTGCGGGAACTGCCGCGGCCGCACCAGCACCAGCGAGCCGAGCGCCATGTTCTTCATGGCGCGCGCGGCGGCGCCGATGTTGCCCGGATGCGAGGGCGCAACCAGCACGATGCGAATGTCGGGGGATTCCATCTGTTACGCTAGCCGCACTGGGCTAAATCGCGTCCGGCGATTTGCCGGACATCTGTCTGCGAGCTTAAAGACCGTGCAGCCGCTTCTCAACATCGCCGTGCGCGCCGCGCGCCGTGCCGGCGAGGTGATCGTCCGCAGCTTGAATCGCCTCGAGTCCCTCACCATCACGTCCAAGGGGCGCAACGACTTCGTGACCGAGGTCGACCATGCCGCCGAGCGCGAGATCATCGCCACCATCCGCCGCAACTACCCGCAGCACGCGTTCCTTGCCGAGGAGAGCGGCCGCAGCGGCGAGCACGAGACGCTGTGGATCATCGATCCGCTCGATGGCACGACGAACTTCCTGCACGGCTTCCCGGTGTTCTGCGTGTCGATCGCCTGCCAGATCAGGGGGCGTCTCGAGCATGCGGTGGTCTACGACCCCATGCGCGGGGAGCTCTTCACCGCCAGCCGCGGCGCCGGGGCGCACCTCGACAACCACCGCATGCGCGTCAGCAAGACGCGCACGCTCGAGGGCGCGCTCGTCTCCACGGGCTTTCCCTATCGCGCCAACCTGCGCTACCTCGATGCCTACCTCGGCATGCTGCGCGCGGTGACCGGCCAGGTCGCCGGCGTGCGCCGCCCGGGCGCCGCGGCGCTCGATCTCGCCTATGTCGCGGCGGGGCGCGTGGACGCGTTCTGGGAGCTCGGCCTGAGCGCCTGGGACACGGCCGCCGGAACGCTCCTCATCCAGGAGGCCGGCGGGCGCATCGGCACCCTCACGGGCGGCGAGTATCGTCAGGAAGGCAACATCCTCGCCGGCAATCCCAAGGTCTACGCGGCGCTGCTGGAGACGCTCGCGCCGCACGTGCCCGAGGAGCTGCGCGGCTGAGGGTGGCGGCGCTGCGGAGCGGCGCCTGCCGCGCTGCCGCCGGCTCGCTTTAGCGGAATCGCTTGTGTAGAGTCCTCGGACAATAAATCGGGGGTGCCAACGGTGCGACAACTTCTGGCCACCAAGTCGATCGCGGAGCTGCAGGAGCAGGAGTCGAAGAGCAATCAGCTGCGGCGCGCGCTCGGCTGGGGGCATCTGACGCTGCTCGGCATCGGCGGCATCATCGGCACCGGCATCTTCGTGCTCACCGGCACCGCGGCGGCCAACCACGCCGGACCCGCCCTGCCCCTGTCGTTCATCATCGCCGGACTCGGCTGCACCTTCGCGGGCCTGTGCTACGCGGAGTTCGCCGCCATGATCCCCGTGTCCGGCAGCGCCTACTCCTACTCCTACGCGACCCTCGGCGAGGCCATCGCCTGGTTCATCGGCTGGAACCTGGTGCTCGAGTACCTGTTCGCGGTCGCGACCGTCTCGGTCGGCTGGTCCGGCTATGTGGTGAGCCTGCTCGAGCAGCTGCATATCCACCTGCCGGCGCAGCTCACCAATGCGCCGTTCGGTACGCCGATGGGCAAGGAGGCCTTCGAGATCGTCTCCACCGGTGCCATCATCAACGTGCCGGCCGTACTGATCGTCGCGCTCATTGCGACCATCTGCTACATCGGCATCAAGCAGTCGGCCTGGTTCAACTCGGTGATCGTCGCCATCAAGGTGACGGTCATCCTGCTGTTCATCCTGGTCGGCGTGAGCTACATCGAGCCCGCCAACTGGCACCCCTTCGTGCCTCCGAACGGCGGGCAGTTCGGCCTGTTCGGGTGGAGCGGCGTGATGGCCGCCTCCGGGGTCATCTTCTTCGCCTACATCGGCTTCGATGCGATCTCGACCGCGGCGCAGGAGACCCGCAATCCGCAGCGCGACATGCCGATCGGCATCCTCTCGAGCCTCATCGTCTGCACCGTGCTCTACGTTATCGTCTCCACGGTGCTCACCGGCATGGTGAGCTACAAGGACCTCGACGTCGCCGCGCCGGTCGCGCTCGCCCTCGACCGCCACAACGCCCCCTACTGGATCGGTATTGCCGTGAAGTTCGGCGCGGTCTGCGGCATGACCTCGGTGATGCTGGTGATGACCATCGCCCAGGCGCGCATCTTCTTCGCCATGGCGCGCGATGGGCTGCTGCCGCCGGTCTTCGGGCGAGTGCACCCGCGCTTCAAGACGCCCTCGGTCGGTACCGCGGTGACCGGAGCGTGTGCCGCCATCGTCGGCGGTCTCTTCCCGGTGAAGATCCTCGGCGAGATGGTGGCGATCGGCACGCTGGCCGCCTTCGTCACGGTTTGCATCGGCGTGCTGGTGCTGCGCCGGACCCGCCCGGATCTGCCGCGCCCGTTCCGCGCCCCCTGGCCCTGGTTC
>DATKPR010000008.1:0-2129 GCA_035523985.1 Steroidobacteraceae bacterium
GTTGCTCAGCTCGGCGCGCCGCTGCTGCTCGAGGCGCGCGAGCTCGGCGTCCTCGGCGTCGAGCTCGGCGGTGAGCTCGGCGAGGCGCTGCACGTCATCCGCGATCGCCTTGATCTGCCCGGCACGCGCCCGGCCGAAGTAGCCGTAGTAGGCGAACATGCGCCCGGCGAGCGCCGGGTCCTCCTGGTTGAGGAGGAGCTTGAGCGGCTCCTGGCGGCCGATCGCATAGGCCGCGCGCATCTGGCCGGCGAGGTCGCTGCGGTTCTTCTCGAGCTGCGCCTCGCGCGCACGCTGCTCGGCGGCGAGCGCCGCGCGCCGGGCGGCGTGCTCGGCGCGCTGCTGGCGCACCTCGCCGAGCGTCTCGCGGACCTTGCCGACGGACAGCTCCGCGCTCCTGAGGTCCCGCGTCATCCGGTCGCGCTCCACCTGCTCGGCCGATACCTGGCGGGTGACGCGCTCGATCTCGGATTTGACCGCCGCGAGCTCCGCCTCGGCCTTTTTCGCGTCCTCGGCGGGCCGGGCGGCGGCAGCGGCGGCCGGAAAACCCGCCAGCAGGGCGAAAAACAGGGGGGCGCAGCGCGGGGCGCTATAATGCGCGCCCTTTTTACACCCTGCTCCGCGTCCCGGCCCCATGGATCACCTGTTGCAATTCATCAATGCTCACTACTGGCTGGCCACCGGCACCGCCGTCGCCGCCGCGCTGGTAGTTGTATACGAAATGCGGGCGCGCACGGAAAGCCAATTTTCGGTGTCCCCGCAGGAGCTCATCCGCCTGATGAACCAGGGGGCCCTGGTGCTGGACCTGCGGCCGCAGGAGAAATTCGCGCAGGGGCACCTCGCCGGAGCGCGGCAGATGAGCGGCGAGGCGCTGCTCGCGGCCGGCGACACGCTCAAGCGCCACAAGGAAAAGCCCGTCGTGGTCTACGACGACTCCGGCTCCCTCGGCCTGCCGGCGGTCCGCCAGCTCGCCGCCCAGGGCTTCACGCGCGCCGTCACGCTGCGCGGCGGACTCGCCGCCTGGCGCGCCGACAACCTGCCGCTGAGCCGGACGTGAGGCCGCGTGAGTCAGCCGCAGGTGGTCATGTATGCGACCGACTGGTGCCCGTACTGCGCGCGGGCGCGGAACCTGCTCGACGCCAAGGGCGTCGCCTACACCGAGATCGACGTGGACATCGTGCCGGGCGCCCGCGATGAGATGCTGGCACGCGGCGGCGGCGAGACCGTGCCGCAGATTTTCATCGGCGGCCGGCCGGTGGGCGGCTGCGACGACCTGCACGCGCTCGATGCCGCCGGGCGCCTCGACCCTCTATTGAAGAACGGAGCTTAAGTATGGTGAATGAAACTCCCGGCGGGACGGGCGCCACTGAGCTGCCCGCGGACGCCCCGGTGCTCGCGCTGCAGACGGTGTACCTCAAGGACTGCTCCTACGAGGCGCCGAACGGCCCGCGGGTCGACGGCGCCTGGAACCCGCAGGTGAACCTCGACCTGCAGACCGGTGTCACGCTGTTGTCGCCGGAGCTGCGCGAGGTGGTGCTCACGGTCACCGTGTCGGCGAAGCAGAACGACGTCACGGTGTTCCTGGTCGAGGTGAAGCAGGCGGGACTGTTCCTGATCCGCAATCTCGGCGAGACCGACGTCAAGCGCGCGGTCAGCACCGTGTGCCCCGGGGTGCTCTTCCCCTACGCGCGCAGCGCCGTGTCGCAGCTCGTGAGCCAGGGCGGCTTCCCGCAGTTCCTGCTGCCGCCCGTGAACTTCGAAGCCCTCTATGCCGGCACCCAGGGGCAATCCCCGCCGCAGCCCGCGCAGACCAACTGAGGGCGCGCCCGCGCGGCCTTCGGTTCCGGGTGGAGCGCGGCGATGACGGCGCGCCCCGCCGGGGCCCCCGTCGCGGTGCTCGGCGCCGGCTCGTGGGGCACGGCACTCGCCATTCAGTTCGCGCGCGGCGGCCGCAGCGTGCGGCTCTGGGGCCGTGACGGCGTGCAGCTCACCGCCATGGCGCGCGCGCGCGCCAACACCCGCTATCTGCCCGGTGTCGGCTTCCCCGACTCGCTCGCCGTCGAGGGCGAGCTCGCGCGCGCGGTCGAGGGCGCCCACGATGTCCTCATCGTGGTGCCGAGCGGCGCCTTCCG
>DATKPR010000009.1:0-4703 GCA_035523985.1 Steroidobacteraceae bacterium
ACCGGATCGGTCGGCGACAGCTGGTTGTAGTAGAAGCCGCGCACGCTGTTGTCGCCGCCGGCGAAGAAGCGGTAGATGGCCGGCAGGCTGGAGAAGCGCGACACCAGGCTCGCGCCGGCCTCCTCGCGCAGCAGCAGGTGCCAGGGGCCGCCGAGCGAGAAGGTGTTCTCGAGCTGCACGTGCGCCTGGATGAAGTTCGAGTCGGACCCGAGCACCGAGTCGGAGCCGCGGATCTGCGCGACGAACGGATACTCGAACAGCGGCTCGCCGAGATAGTCCTTGGGCACCGAGGCGAGGTCGAGCTCCGGCACCAGCAGCCGGTCGGTGGTGGTGAAATTGATGTCCTCGCTGGTGGTGCGCACCACGTTCACCTTCCACAGCGTCTGCCAGCCGCCCTTGACCAGCGTGAAGCTCGGGCCTACCGACTGCGTGTAGGCGGTCACGTCGGCGAGGGTCTGCTGCTCGATGTTGCCGTTGAGCGCGAAATGCTCCACCGCCGGATCGCCCACCGGGAAGATGTAGCTGGTCACCACGTTGTAGCGGGTGATCTGCGCGAACTGCGCCGCGACGCTGAAGCTCTGACCGCTCGAGTTGATGCGGTGGTCCTCGAAGCCGAGCGTGGCGCGCGGTCCGGTGTCGGTGGCGTAGCCGGCTCCGAGGGAGTAGCGGTGGCGCCGGGCGGGGTCGGCACGAATGTCGACGGCGACCACGTGCGTGGCCGGGTCCGGCGTGCCGGGGCGCACTTCGAGGTTGGCGAAGTACGCCGCGTCATCGAGGGCGAACTGGGTGCGCAGCACCTGGGTGAGATCGAAGGGGTCGCCCTCGTGGTAGCGCAGGTAGCGGCGCACCAGGCTCTCCTTGACGACGTCCTGGGTGATGGTGGTCGGTCCGAAGCGGTAGCGCGCGCCGGTCTCCATCTCGAGCGCGATGCGCGCGGTGTAGTTGGGCGGATCGACCTCGAGCTCGCTGCGGATCAGCTTGGCGTCGAAGTAGCCGTAGGTCGAGGCGGTGCGCTGCAGGTCCTGCTTGATGCCCTCGTAGTCGGCCTGGTTGAGGCGGTCGCCCTTCTTCAGGAGCGGATGCGCCAGGATGCGCGTGAACAGCGGATCGCTGGCGCCCGGGCCGGTGACCTTGAGCTCGATCTCCCCGACCAGCACCGGCCTGCCCGGCTTCACCTCGACCACCACCCGCCACTCGTTCCTGCCGAGGTCGGTGACGGTGGAGCTCACCTGCGGCTCGTAATAGCCGTACGGGCGCAGCGCCTCCCCGACCTCGCGCTCCACCCGGTTGTGCAGCCGCTCGATCATGTCGGGAGTGAGATCAACGCCGCCCTTCTTGTAGCGCTCGAAGCTCAGGTACGCGAGCACGTTGGCGCGCAGCGTCTCGTCCACCCCGCGCACCTCGACGTTGACGCCGGCGGCGCGCGCCGCCGTGCCGCCGAGCAGCGCCGCCCACGCGGTGAGCAGACACACGGCGAGTACCGGGCCCCGCCGGTGCCGTCGGCGTGCCCGAGGCAAAGGTTTGCGCTGCGCCATCTCGACGTGTGATCGGGAGAAACTCAGGGATTCTAGAGCCTCGCAGTCGCAGCCGCTCGGCACTCTTGGTTCAGAGTGCGGCCGCCGGCGCCGGTTCCCCGCGCCGGGCCGATCCAACTCACGGCCAGTCGCTGGCGTTCAGCCGGAATTCAGTTTCGCCGAGCGCCGCACCGGTCGCATCGAAGCGCCGCTCGGCGAAGCGCACCGCGCCGTCCGCCGCGAGCAGCAGCACGGTCGAGCAGCGCGTGCCGTAGGCGGGGTGCACCACGAACGGCGCCGACAGCACCCGCTCCCACTCGCGCGGCAGTCCCCCGGGGGCCGGCGGCGGCGCATCGGTGGGCAGCGCCTGCGTGCGGTCGGCGAGCAGCTCGAAGAGACCCTCGGCCGTCCCCGCGGCCCCGGCCAGCCAGGCCTCGAAGCCGCTCCTGACGCGCAGCAGCTTCGGCCACGGCGTGTCGAGCAGCTCGTTCGAGAGCCCGTAGACGCCGGGCGGCAGCGCGCGGGCGAAGGGCAGCGCGCGGTTCGACCCGTACCAGAGCGTGCGCGCATCGGCGAGCAGCAGGTTGAATCCCGAATAGCCGTCCGCCGTCCCCGCGAGCTCGCGGAAGAACCCGGCGGCATCCGCCGTGCCGCCGAGGAAACGCGGGATCAGGCTGCCGCGCGAGGGCGCCCCGGGGCGCGGGCGCTGCAGCTCGCGGAAGTTGGTGACCACGCCGAAGCGCCGCGCCGGGTCGAGTCCGAGCCAGGTGCCCGCGGCGCGCAGGTCGCGGCCGGCGAGGATGCCGGGCGGCTCGGGCCAGCGCGCGAGCGGGGCCGCCGGGCGCTCGTGGTACTCGTCGCGGTTGGCGGCGACGATCAGCCGGTAGCGCGGGTGCGCCTGCCACGCGAGCACCAGCAGGCACATCGGCCGCTAACCGCCGCCCGCCAGCCAGCCGCTGATGAGCCGCCAGGAGATCGAGTGGGAAGGGGGCGCGAGCGCCTCGCCCGAGGTGAGCTGCTCGCGCGTGAACCAGCGCGCGTCCTCGAGCTCCCCGGAGAGACGCACCGCGCTGCCGGCGGGGGCGAGCGCCTGGAAGCCGAGCATGAGCGAGGAGGGGAACGGCCAGGGCTGCGAGGAATCGTAGCGCGCGCTCACGATGCGCACGCCGGTCTCCTCCTCGACCTCGCGCGCCACCGCATCCTCGAGACTCTCGCCGGGCTCGACGAAGCCGGCGATGGTCGAGTAGCGCCGCGGCGGCCAGCCCGCCTGGCGGCCGAGCAGCGCGCGCTCGCCGTCGGACACCAGCACGATGATGGCCGGATCGATGCGCGGGAAGAATTCCTCGGCGCAGCCGCCGTTGGTGCACACCAGGCAGTGGCCGGCGCGGATCGGCGCCGTGGGCGCGCCGCACACGCCGCAGTGATGCGTGCGCGTGCGCCACACCGCCAGCGCGCGGGCGTACGCGAGCAGCCCCGCCTCCTCCGCCGGCAGCAGCGCCGACAGCGGCCGCAGCTCCTCGAAGCGCGTGCCCGCGGGCGGCTCGAGCGGCGCGTTCGCCGGCAGCGAGATCAGCACGCAGCGCGCGCCGCCGAACCAGCCGAGGAGCGTGAGGCTGGTGGCCGCGGCCGAGCGCACCAGCGGCTCGTCGCGCGTGAGCAGCGCGAGCCGCGGCGGATCGCCCGTGAGCAGGTGCGTGGTGCCGCGTCCGAGGAGGTAGCGCGTCGCGCCGTCGCCCCAGGCCGCCGCGACCCACTCCGGGTCCTCGCGCGCCTCGACGCGGCGGTCGAGATAGGGGCCGGCGAAGAAGTTCGGCTGCGCGGGGTCCATGCGGGCCTTGAGCGGAGGGCGAGGGCGCGCATTCTAGCAGTGTCCTGCCGGGGTCCCCGCTGCGCAGCCGGCAAGAGTCGCGCCTTTATGCGGGCGGCAACGAAGTCGCCGTCAGACCAATCGCCGCCTGCAGGCGCTTCAGGCCGCTGAGTCAATGCGCGCGCGGCGTACCGGCGCACAGCAGGCAGCGCGCGCCGCGCGCCGGAAAGCGCTCGGTGACGATCAGGCTGCCGCAGGCGGCGCAGCCGGCGAGGCGCAGCTGATCGGCGCGTGTCAGCGCGCTCGCGAGGAATACCGCGTGCTCGAAGGAGATCTGCGCCCCCGGCACGAAGGCCTGGTAAGCCTCGAACGCCGCGCACAAGAGCTCCCCGCGCGCGAGTCCCGGCAGCGCCGCGGCCGGCGCGGCGCCCGGCGGCGGCACCACGCCGAGCATCGCCAGCAGGCTCGCGAGCGCCGCGCTCTCCAGCTGCAGGCGCTGCGAGCGGGTGAAGTAGGCCACCTGGTGCGGCGACTTGCCGCGGTGGCGCGCCAGCGCGCGCCGCGCCTGGCTCATGTAGGAGCGGTACAGCTTGCGGATGCGGTCATCCGACAGGCCGGTCCAGGCACGGATCGTCTGGGTGCGCGCCTCGTGGCGCAGGAAGCGCAGCGCCAGCTCCATGCGCGCGCGCTCGCGGCTGTAGCGGTCGTCGGAGATTCGCATCGGAGCATTTTGGGAGAAATCTCCCAAAACTCAACAAATGAAATTTGGTAGAAAACTCCCAAATTCACTCTGGCGCCGCCGCGGCGCTCGGCTACCATGCGCGACGGGGAGAGGCTCGGGCCGGGACAGGGGAGGCACGCCATGCTGTTGCAGTGCGGAATGGACGGCGATGCGGCGGAGGAGCCGCGGCCGGCGGCGGCCTGGCTCGGCGCCGCGATGCTCGAGTCGCTCACCGAGCTCAACGAGCTCGCGCTCGCGCTGCTCGCCGAGCAGGCGCGGGCGCCGGGCGCGCCGGGGCCGGTGCTGCGCGAGGTGGCGGCGGCCTGGAGCGGCCTCGATGCCGCCGCGCGGCGCCGGGCGGCGGCCTGTCCCTATCTGCTGCTCGATGCCGGGTTCGCCGAGCGCGACCGCTGGCGGCCGCCGGCGCCGGGGGAGGCGGGGCGCGGCGCGGTGGGATTCTTCAGCGTGCCGGGCACGGTCGAGGTGGCGCGGCTGACGCTCACCTACGCCTGGCACCTGACGCGCTCGCACGGGGTCGCCGCGCGGGTGCTGCTCGGCATCCCGCCGTCCTGCGTGGCGCTGATCGCCGCGCTCACCCTGCCGCGGATCCATGCGCTCGCCGAGCGCCATCCGCACTGGCTGCGGCCGCGCTGGCCCGCGC
>DATKPR010000010.1:0-20115 GCA_035523985.1 Steroidobacteraceae bacterium
AACGCGCCGCCCCTGACGACGGCGAAACGGAGGAGCCCCCCACGGACAAGGCGGAAACTCCGTGAGGGAATCCCGGGCATGAGCGCACCATGCTGGGATCGCCTGCTGCTGGATGCCACCCTGGCGACGTTTGTCGGCGACTCGCCTTATGGCTTGATCGAGCATGCCGCCATCGCCATCCGCCACGGCCGCATAGCCTGGCTCGGCCGCATGGACGAATTGCCCGCATCGCCGGACCTGCCTGACGCCGCGGTGCAATCGCTTGACGGCGCGCTGGTCACGCCTGGCCTGGTCGACTGCCACACCCACCTGGTGTTCGGCGGCAACCGCGCCAACGAATTCGACATGCGCCTCAACGGCGCCAGCTACGAGGAGATCGCCCGCGCCGGCGGCGGCATCCTCTCCACCATGCGTGCGGTACGTGCCGCGAGCGAGGCGCAGCTCATCGAGGAGAGCGCGCCGCGGCTCGCGGCGCTGCTCGCCGAGGGCGTCACGACGCTCGAGATCAAGTCCGGTTACGGCCTCACCCTCGAGGATGAGGCGAAGATGCTGCGCGTGGCGCGCCACCTCGGACGCGCCTTTCCGGTCACGGTGCGCACCACGTTCCTCGCCGCGCACACCGTACCCCCCGAGTACAGCGGCCGCGCCGATGCCTACATCGACGCGGTGGCCGGCGAGTGGCTGCCGGCGCTCGCCACCGAGGGGCTGATCGATGCGGTCGATGTGTTCTGCGAGTCGATCGCCTTCAGCGTCGCGCAGGCCGGGCGGCTGTTCGCCGCGGCGCGTGCGCACGGCCTGCCCGTCAAGATGCACGCCGAGCAGCTCAGCAACTCGGGTGCCACGCTCATGGCCACCGCGCACGGCGCGCTCTCCTGCGATCACCTCGAGTACGCCGCGGCGGCGGAGGCCGAGGCGCTGGCGCGCGCCGGCACCGTCGCGGTGCTGCTGCCGGTCGCCTTCTACTGTCTCGCCGCGGGAGCCAAGCCCCCGGTGGCGCTGCTGCGCGCGGCGGGCGCGGCGATGGCGATCGCGAGCGACTGCAATCCGGGCTCGGCGCCGGGCACCTCGCTGCTGCTCGCCATGAGCATGGCGACGCGGCTCTTCGGGCTCACCGCCGAGGAAGCCCTGCTCGGCGTCACGCGCCATGCCGCCCGCGCGCTCGGCCTCGGCGGCGAGTGCGGCACGCTCGAAGCCGGCAAGGCCGCCGACTTCGTCGTGTGGAACGTGCGCACGCCCGATGAGCTGTGCTACTGGATTGGTTTCAACCCGCGCCGGACCGTGGTCCGGGGCGCCGAGGTCCTCCCATGGCCGAACACGAACCCCTGAAGCTGGGCACCCGGGCGCTGAAGCTCGCGGACCTGCGCCGCGTCTACGAGCATCCGCTCACGGTGGCGATCGATCCGGGCGCGCTCGGTGCGGTCACCGCCGCGCACACCGCCACCGCGCGGCTCGCCGCCGCCGAAGCCCCCGCCTACGGCATCAACACCGGCTTCGGGCTGCTCGCCCAGACGCGCATCCCGAGCGCGCAGCGCGCGCTCCTGCAGCGCAACATCATCCTCTCGCACAGCTGCGGCGTGGGACCGCTGCTCGATGACGCGGTGGTGCGTCTCACCATGGTGCTGAAGCTCGCGAGCCTGCTGCAGGGTTACTCGGGGGTGAGCGAGGAGCTGGTGCGCTTCCTCGAGCGGCTGATCAACGCCGGCCTCGTCCCGTGCGTGCCGGCGCAGGGCTCGGTCGGCGCTTCGGGCGATCTTGCACCGCTCGCGCACCTGTCGCTGTGCGTGCTCGGCCTCGGCGAAGTACGCCGTCACGGCGAAGTGCTGCCGGCCGCCGAAGCCCTCGCCCAGGAAGGCCTGGCGCCGCTCACGCTCGGGCCCAAGGAGGGACTGGCGCTCCTCAACGGCACCCAGGTCTCGACCGCGCTCGCGCTCGCCGGGCTCTTCGAGCTCGAGACCGCGTTCGCGGCCGCGATCGTGAGTGGCGCGCTCTCGGTGGACGCCCTCGCCGGGAGCGACGCGCCCTTCGATCCGCGCATCCAGAGCGTGCGCGGCCACAGTGGCCAGGCGCGCGTCGCGCAGGTGTACCGCGAGCTCCTCGCCGGCAGCGGCATCCGCGAGTCGCATCGCGACTGCCCGCGGGTGCAGGATCCGTATTCGCTGCGCTGCCAGCCGCAGGTGATGGGCGCGTGCCTCGATCTGATCACCGCGCAGGCGGCGACGCTCGCCACCGAGGCGAACGCGGTGACCGACAATCCGCTCATCTTCGCCGACTCGGGCGAGGTGCTCTCGGGGGGCAACTTCCACGCCGAGCCGGTCGCCTTCGCCGCCGACATCCTGGCGCTCGCGGCCACCGAGGTGGCATCGATCACCGAGCGGCGCATCGCGCTGCTGGTCGACCCGAAGATGAGCGGGCTGCCGCCGTTCCTGGCGCCCGACAGCGGGGTCAACTCCGGCTTCATGCTGGCGCAGGTGACCGCGGCGGCGCTCACCGCCGAGAACCGCATGCTGTGTCACCCGGCGAGCGTCGACAGCATCCCGACCTCCGCCAACCAGGAGGATCACGTCAGCATGGCGACGCACGGCGCGCGGCGTCTCATCGGCATGACGCGCAACACGCTGTACGTCGCGGCGATCGAGCTGCTCGCGGCGGCCCAGGGTGTGGACCTGCGCGCGCCGCTGAAGACTTCCGCGAAGCTGGCGACCGCCTGCGGGGCGCTGCGCCTCAAGGTGCCGTTCGCCAGGAGCGATCGGCTGCTGGCGCTCGACGTCGAGGAAGCCGTGAATACCGCGCGCTTGCCGGAAGTGCAGTCGCTGGCGCGCTCGCTGCTGCCGAGCAGCCGCTGACCGTCAGCCGGTGGCGTACTGCGCCGATTTCTCCGGGCTGTTGTCCGGATCGTCTTCGGGCCCGCCGCCCGATCCGCCGCCCTGTTGCTCGCGCTTGATGCGCTCGTAGATTTCTTCGCGGTGCACGGCGACGTGTTTCGGCGCGTTGATGCCGACGCGGACCTGGTTCCCCTTCACCCCGAGAACCGTGATGGTCACGTCGTCGCCGATCATTACCGTCTCGCCGACCCGTCGCGTGAGAATCAGCATCTCTTGACCCCCAGATTATAGTTCTGCGCTTGCGACGACGACCCGAGCCAGAGGTACCCCGTGCGCATCGCGGAAGGGTACGCGGAATTGACCCCAAAGAAAAACTTTGCCGCGTCGCAATAAGGCTCGTCCTTGAACCTTCCCGCCATGGTAAACGGCCCCCCGGGAAGGCGGGCGCCGGCTTCACTTAAGCAGGTGTTCAACAGCGGCGGCGAGCTCGGCGGCACCCGGTCCGGTGAGCACGTGCGCCACCCCGGAGGCGGGCCGCGCCACGCCGCGCAGGCCGAGCGCACGCACGGCCGCATCGTCGATCAGCGCCGTGTCGTTTACGAGTGCGCGCAGCCTTCCCGCCACGGCCTCGACCGCGCGCACGTTGGCGCGGCCACCGAGCGCGGCGAGCAGCCCCTCGGCGTCCACGGGCTCGGCAGCCCGGGCGGCGGGTGCGGCGGCAGCCGTGCGGGCGGCGGACAGCGGCGCCGCGGCGGCCGCGGGCGCGACGCTGGCAGCGCGCAGCAGCGCGCGCATCTCCCCCGCGAGCTGGTCGGCCACCGGCCCGACGACGACCTGGAGCGTGTTGGCGGCGGGGCGCACCACGCCGGCCGCCCCGAGCCGCTTCAGCGCCCCGCTATCCACCGCGGCATCGGCGGCGACCGAGAGACGCAGCCGCGTGGCGCAGGCATCGAGCGAGACGATGTTGGTGGCGCCGCCGAGCGCTGCGAGGTAGCCGTGCGCGCGGGACGCCGCGGCGCCCGCCGGCGCGGCCGGCGCCCGATCCTCGGGAGGATCGCGCCCGGGAGTGCGCAGGTCGAAGCGCACGATCACCAGGCGGAAGAGGAAGTAGTAGAGCGCGAAGTACAGCGCACCCACGGGCAGCAGCCACAGCGGCCGCGTGGCGCGGCTGAAATTGAGAAAGTAGTCGATGCAGCCGGCCGAAAAGCTGAACCCGAGCCGCACGTGCAGCGCGTTCATGATGACGAAGGCCGCGCCGGTGAGCAGCGCGTGCACCGCATAGAGCACCGGGGCGAGAAAGATGAACGTGAACTCGATCGGCTCGGTGACGCCGGTCAGGAAGGAAGTGAGCGCAATCGAGGCGAGCAGCCCCCCGACCGCGCGGCGCCGCTCGGGAAGCGCCGTGTGATACATGGCGAGGCACGCGGCCGGGAGCCCGAACATCATCACCGGGAAAAACCCCGACATGAAGGCGCCGGCGCTCGGGTCGCCCGCGAAGAAGCGCTTCAGGTCGCCGGTGACGCCGTGGTAGTCGCCGAGCAGGAACCAGGCGATGTTGTTGATGATGTGGTGCAGCCCGGTGACGATCAGCACGCGATTCAACACGCCGTAGGCGAACAGGCCGAGCGACCCCGCCTGCAGCACCGCGCGGCTGAGCGCGTCCATGCCGCCCTCGAGGCGCTGCCACTCCATGCCGAAGATGACTGCCAGGCCGAGTCCGGCGAGGCCGCTGACGATGGGGACGAAGCGCCGGCCGCCGAAGAAGCTGAGATAACTCGGCAGCGTGATATTGAAGAAGCGGTTGTAGAGTCCCCCGGCAATGAGCCCGGAGAGGATGCCGACCGGCACGCTGAGCTTGGCGAGCTCCTTCGCCTTGTAAGCGGCCACTCCCAGGTCGTGGGCGCGGCCTGCGAGGTCCGCGACCGCCCCCGCCGGCACCGCGATCAGCACCTGCGCACCCTGGGTCGCGACCAGGTAGGCAACCACCGCGGCGAGGCCCGCCGCACCGTGGTTCTCGCGCGCCAGTCCCACCGCGACGCCGGCGGCGAACAGCAGCCCGAGGTTGTCGAAGATGGCCCCGCCGGCGGCGGCTATGGAGGCGGAGTCGAGCAGATCCGGCTGGCCGAGCCGCAACAGGAGTCCGGCGATCGGCAGCACCGCGATCGGCAGCATGAGCGCGCCGCCGACGCGCTGCAGGCTCGCGAGCAGCCCCTTCACGCCGTGCCCTCCCCCGCCTCGCCGCAGGCGCGCCGGGCGAGCGCGCGCACCGCGGGCGCGTCGGCCGCGGACAGCGCCGCGCGCGCGAGCGCGCGGCACTGCTCGAGCGTCACGCGGGACAAGTCCGCCTTGAGCCGTGGAATCACCGCGCCGACCGCCGAGAGCTCGTGCACGCCGAGGCCCACCAGGATGGGGGCCGCGAGCGGCTCGGAAGCGAGGCCGCCGCAGACCGCGACCATGCGGCCGCGCTCGGCCGCCGCCGCCGCGGCGCCGGCGATGAGCCGCAGCACCGCCGGGTGCAGTGCATCGAGGCGCGGCGCGAGCAGCGGGTGCAGCCGGTCCATGGCGAGGGTGTACTGGGTGAGATCGTTGGTGCCGATCGAGAGGAAGTCGGCCACCTGCAGCAGACGGTCGGCGATCAGCGCCGCGGCCGGCGTCTCGACCATCACGCCGACCTCGACGGCGCGCGTCATGCCAAGCTGCGCGCGCAGCTCATCGAGCAGCGCGCGCACCGCGACGACCTCCGCGACCTCGGTGATCATCGGCAGCAGAATCCGGCACTGCTCCCCGGGGCGCACGTGGAGGATCGCCTCGAGCTGCGCGCGCAGCAGCGGCGGATTGGCGAGGCTGGTGCGCACCCCGCGCAGCCCGAGCGCCGGGTTCTCCTCGGCGGGCTGGGGCAGGTAGGCGATCGGCTTGTCGCCGCCGGCATCGAGCGTGCGGATAGTGAGCGGCCGCCCGCCGAGGGCATCGGCGATGCGCTGGTAGGCGGCGGTCTGCTCCGATACATCGGGCGGCGACTCGCGCTCGAGGAACAGGAACTCGGTGCGCAGCAGCCCACAGCCCTCGGCGCCGTTGCGCACCGCGGCCTCGGCCTCGGCGGCCGAGCCGACATTGGCGAACACCTCGATGCGCGTGCCGTCGGCGAGGCGGCACTCACGCTGCGCCGCGGCGCGCTCGGCCGCCAGACGCTCGCGCCGTGCCGCAAGGCTCGCGAGCGCGGCGCCGAGCCGTGCCGGCGGCGGCTCGACCTCGAGTACCCCGCGCTCGGCGTCGAGTACCAGCTCGCTGCCCTCGCGCAGGGCGAGCACCGCGGGCCCGAGCGCCACCAGGGCGGGAATTCCCATGGCCGCGGCGATGATCGAGACGTGCGAGGTCGCCCCGCCCGCGGCGGTCGCCAGTCCCGCGACGCGCGCGGCATCGAGCGCGAGGAGCTGCGAGGGCAGCAGCTCGCGCGCGATCACGATCGAACGCTCCGGCAGCTCGGGTGCGGGGGTCGCGGCGGTACCGGCGAGCGCGAGCAGCACCTGCGTCTCGAGATCGAGCAGATCGTCGACGCGTTCGCGCAGGCGCGGATCGGGGAGCGTGCGCAGCGTCGCCGCCGCCGCGCGCACCGCCTCGCGCCAGGCGAAGCCCGCGCTGCGGCCCTCGGCGAGCCCGGCGCGCGCCGCGCCCAGGACCTCCGGGTCCTCGAGCAGCTCGAGGTGTGCGACGGCGATCTCGGCCGCCGCGCCTCCACCCGCCTCGTTCGCGGCGCCGGCGGCGCGGCGCTCGAGGCGTGCGCGCACCGTGGCCCGCGCGCGCTCGAGGGCGGCCGTCTCGTAGGCCACCCCGGCGCCGGACTCCGCCACCGCAATCTCCGGGCGACGCAGCTGCACCGCGCGCCCCACGCCCAGCCCCGCGCTCGCGACCACCCCACGCAGCACATCGCCGGCCACCGGCACGGCGGTGGTGCCGGCGGCGACGGCCGGCTCGACCGGCGGCACGGCCGCAGTCCCGGGATCCGGCGGCCGCACGCCCCGGCGGCCCGCCGGGGCGCTCTCGGCGGCAAGCACCGCGGCGAGTGCGCGCAGGGCGAGCGCTGCGTCCGGCCCGCTGGCGCGCAGCTCGATCTCATCGCCGTGCTGCGCGCCGAGCGCCATGAGTGCGACGGTGCTGCGGGCGTTGGCCTCGCGCCCGCGGGCACGCAGGCGCACGTCCGCGGCCAGGTTGCGCAGCGCCGCGGCGAGCAGCGCCGCCGGCCGCGCATGAATCCCGTGCCCGAAGCCGACGATGGCGCGCTGGCTGAGCGGCTCGCCGGCGGCGGTCGCGGCGGCGAGGGCCGCGGCCGCGGGCTGCGGCTCGATCACCATGAGCGGATCGCCGACCGCGACGCCACGGCCCTCGGTACGGCGCCGGATGCGAAAGCCGCTCTCCGCGGTGACGATCACGGGAGTGAGCAGGCTCGGCGCGCGGCGCGCCACGAGGTCGAGGTCGAAGGTGATGAGGAGGTCGCCGCTCCTGACGGTCGCGCCCGGCGCCACGGCGACGGCGAACCCCTCCCCGCCCAGGCTCACGGTGTCGATGCCGACGTGCATGAGGATTTCGGCGCCGCCGGCGGTGCGCAGCGTCAGCGCGTGGCGCGAGGGCGCCACGTGCGCCACCTCGCCGTCGCAGGGCGCATGCAGCCGCCCGGCGGTCGGGTCGATGGCGATGCCATCGCCGAGCATCCGCCCGGCGAACACCGCATCGGGCGCCTCATCGAGCGGCGTGCTCCAGCCGGCGAGGGGCGCGACCAGCGTGAGGGTACTCATGGCGAGAGCTGCACCCAGTCGATGGCCCAGAGCGGATCGAGGCCGCGCTGGGCGAAACGAAAACACAGCGTGTGCACGCCGCCGGCGCGCGGCAGCGCCGCCCGCGGCAGCACCGTCACCGCGTCGTTCGCCGCGGCCGGCGCGAGCGGCAGCGTGAGGGCCGGTGAGCCGTCGCAGCCGTCGAGGCGCACCTCGAGCTCCCCGGCCGGCGTCCGCGGCGCATCGAGACGGATCTTGCCGACGTCCTGGCCGATCTGGAAGTTGAAGGGCACCTGCCCGACGGCCGCCGTCAGGGTCAGCGGCCGACTCAGATCCACCGCGGGCATCAGCCAGCACGGCTCCATGATGTCGACCAGGAAGACGGCGCGTGGCCCCGCCAGCGGCGCATCGTCCTCGAGGTTGAGGACCAGCTTGCTCGCGCAGGTCTTCAGGTCCTGGCTGAAGTGACGATCGAAGGGTGCGAGCAGGCGCGGCGGGGCGAAGACGTCATCCGAGTAGTGGATGCCGAGGGCGCGGTAGCGGGTGAACTCAGCCGCGAGACGCATCCGGAAGCCGTCCCAGTCGAGGCGTGCGGGCGCCGACCAGCCGACCTCGGCGAGCGCCGCGGCGCGCGGCCAGGTCATGTACTCGGCATCCGCCGCGGTGCGGATGTGCTCGGTCCAGAGGTTGGCCTGCACGCCGAGCACGTGCTGCGCGTCGCGCGCCAGCGGTCCCGGCAGCGGATCGAACCGGTAGACGTCCTCGAGCCGGATCACCGTGCCGCGGCCCGGAGGCTCATCGGGTCCGCCGCCCTGGCGATTGTCGAGATAGAGCGTCGGGGCGGGTGAGAGCACGGTGTCATGGCCGCTCGCCGCCGCGGCGATCGCGCCTGCGACGCCGCGCCATGACATCACCGCGGCATCGGCCGGCACGCCGCCCTCGAGGATCTCGTCCCAGCCGATGAGCCGGCGGCCATGCGCCGCAAGATACCGCCCCACGCGTGCGGTGAAATACCCCTGCAGCGCCGCCTCGTCCGGCACGCCGAGCGCGCGCATGCGCGCCTGGATGCGCGCCGAGGCGCGCCACTGATCCTTGACCGCCTCATCGCCCCCGGTATGCACGAACGCTCCGGGGAACAGCGCCATCACTTCATCGAGCACCCGCTCGAGGAAGCTGAAGGTGGAATCCTCGACGTTGAAGAGGTTCGGATAGACGCCCCAGTCCGCAGGCACCGCGGTCGGCGGGCTGTCGGTCGAGGCGAGCTGCGGGTAGGCGACGATCGCCGCCGTGGCGTGGCCCGGCATGTCGATCTCGGGAACGATGGTGATGTTGCGATCGGCGGCATACGCGACGATCCGCCGCACCTCCTCCTGCGTGTAGTAACCGCCATAGAGCCGGGGCCGGCCGGTCGCAGGGTCGATGTCGTGCAGCGCCGCGCTGCCGGCGGGCACGCGCCAGGCCCCGATCCGCGTCAGGCGCGGGTAGCGCTTGATCTCGAGCCGCCAGGCCTGGTCGTCCGTCAGGTGCCAGCCGAGCACATTGAGCTTGTGCAGCGCCATCCAGTCGAGGGTGCGGAGGATGAAGCCGGGCGACTGAAAGTGGCGCGCGGAGTCGAGCATCAGCCCGCGCCAGCGAAAGCGCGGCGTATCGCCGATGCGCATCGCCGGCAGCGTCACCGCGCCAGCGGCGAGCGGCGCCGCGGTGGCGAGCTGCCAGAGTGTCACCGCCCCGTAGAAGAGCCCGCGCGGGTCGCCGGCACGCACCACGACCCCCTCGGGCGCCACGCTGAGCGCATAGCTCTCCGGGCTCGCCCCGGCGGCGGGCGGGTCGAGGACCAGGGCGATCGCGCCCGTGGGAAGAGCGGTGCCGCCGCGCGTGCGCACCGGGAGCCCCAGGCCGTGGCTCGCACGCAGCGCGCCGGAGAGATACGCGCCGATGCGGGCCGCGGCGCGCCCTTGCGGGATCGAGATCGGCGTGCCGGCGCGCAGCGCGAAGCTGCCCGCGGCCGGGGCGACCTGCGCGGGCGCCGGGATGACGTCCGCGAACGGCGCGGCGGCGCGTGCCGCGCCGCAGCCACCGGCCAGTGCCACGATCAGCCAGCTGAGCCTCAGCGCCCGCGTCACTTCGGGGTCTTCAGGCGCTGCGCGACCTGCTCGCGCAGGCGCTGCGCGTCGGCCGGCGAGAGGGGGCCGAGGAGTCCGTGCCGGTGCGGCGGGATGTGGCCGGTCACGGCCTCCGGGTCGCCGAACACATAATGCTCGAACAGCGCGCGCCAGGCGGCGCGCGCCTCGGGCGGGAGGGCGCGCAGATTGAGGATCGACACCAGCAGTCCGTCGAAGCCCGAGACCGCCCCGACCGCGGTGCCGCCCTGCACGTGCCACCAGTAGTTCACCAGCACGTTGAAGGGCTCGAGCGACTCGACGTGGTGCCACCAAAGTGGCGGGATGTAGATCGCATCGCCGGGACCGAGCTCGGCGGTCTGCGCGGCGGCGAGTGCCGCGCGAAACCTGGGGAAGCGCCCGAAATCCGGCTGATCGAGCCTGACGAGCGACATGGGCGCGCCGGTCGGCGCGTAGTCGAGCGGCCCGATATAGAGGTTGGCGATCTGCTCGGGCGGAAAGAGCGTGAAGCGCCGCGTGCCCGCGACCACGCAGCCGATGTTGTGCCACTCATCGAGATGGGTCGGAGTCGTGATCGCGTTGCCAAACCAGATGCGCCCGGCGACGCCGGCGTCGAGCAGTCCGAGCGCGTTCTCGCCCGTGAAGCCCGGCAGGCAGGCATCGACCGGTGCGCTTTGCACCGCCACCGCCGGCGGGCGCGGGAAGGCGGCGTAGCGCAGCACCTGCTCGAGGACCGCGCTCACGGTGAGGCGATTGCGCACGAAGTTGAAGCCGTTCATCCCCTCGGCGTAGCCGAGGCGCCCCCCGGCCTCGGGGGCGGTGAGGATCGCATCCACGAGCGTGCCGTTGTCGAGCCGCCGCAGATAGTCGGCCAGCGCCGCGGACCCGCGCCGGGCCTGCGCCACCGCGGGCCAGGCGGCGACCTGGCCGCGCAGCACCGCCGGACGCCACGAGCCCAGCACCTCCTCGCGCACGCGCGCCGCGGTGAGTCCGTGGAATTCGC
This sequence comes from Steroidobacteraceae bacterium, assembly GCA_035523985.1. Taxonomy (GTDB): domain Bacteria; phylum Pseudomonadota; class Gammaproteobacteria; order Steroidobacterales; family Steroidobacteraceae; genus 13-2-20CM-66-19. The sequence goes on from DATKPR010000010.1 coordinate 10,715, forward strand.
GGATCGGCGCCGCGCCCGCCATCAGAAGAAGTAGACCTGCAGCGAGGGGCGCGCGCGGCGCGGCGCGATCGCCTGAAGGGCCGTGCGATGGTCGGGGAAGTTGCCCGCGCTGCGCTCGAGCAGATCGTCGATCTCGGCCATCCTGTAGACGCCCTCGCGGGCGTTCGGCGCGTGCAGCTGGCCCGGGTCGGGAAAGATCCCCATACCCGCCATGATCGCGTACCAGGAGAACACCGGGTAGCCCTTGCCGAGGGCCTGCTGGCCGACCGCCGCGGCGATGCCCTTGCCGGACATCCACAGCGCGTACAGCTGCTGCAGCGGCTCGGACAGGTTCATGTTGGCGGCGTTGGCGCGCCAGTACTCGGTGTCGGTGCGGGTGTTGGTCTTGTAGTGGGTGACGATGTAGTCGCGCGTGCCCTCGAAGTGCGCGTTCACCCGCTCGTTGAAGCGCTGGTGCGCCTCCTCGCCGAGGTCGCCCTTCTCGAGGAATTCGAGGAAGCTGCTCGCGGTCTGCTGGATGAAGAGCAGCGCGGTCGCCTCGAGCGGCTCGATGAAGCCCTGCGCGAGCCCGACGGCGAGACAGTTGCGGTTCCAGTGACGCGCGAGGCGCCCGATGCGCATCTTGAGATGGCGCGCCTCGACGTCGGCATCGAGGAGTCCGAGATGCCGGCGCAGCTCCGTCTCGGCCTCGTCCCGGGTGCAATGGCCGCTCGAGTAGACGTAGCCGTTGCCGTAGCGGCTGGTGAGCGGGATCTTCCACGCCCAGCCGTGCCGCATCGCCGTCGACACCGTTTCCGAAGGGATCTCGGCGCCGAGCGGCGACGGCAGCGCCACCGCCGCATCGTTGAAGAGGTTGCTGGAGAAGCTCACGTAGGGCGTACGCAGCGCTTTCTCCATGAGCAGTCCGGCAAAGCCGGTGCAGTCGACGAACAGCTCCGCGGCGATGGTCTCGCCCTCGCGCGTGCTCACCGAGGCGATCGAGCCGTCGGCGGCGAGATTGGCCTGCGTCACGTGGCAGCTGTGATAGCGGACGCCGCGCGCCACCGCCTTCTCGTGCAGAAACTGCCCGAGCAGCACTGCATCGAAGTGATAGCCGTGCCAGACGTCGAACGGAAAGCTCTCGGGCGCCTTGGGCGCGCGGCAGGCCGCGGCGAGCCGCGCGGCGATGAAGAAACGGTCCGGATGGGCGTGCACGTCGGCGCCGTTCACCCGTGCGTCCACGTTGTGGACGAACTGCTTCATGGTGAGGTTGTCGAGCATCGAGGCGAAGGGGTGAAAGTAGCGCTCGAAGCCGGGCCGGGTCGACCAGCGGTCGAAGGTGATGCCGCACTTGTAGGTGGCGTGGCAGGCGGGCATCCATTGCGCCTCCTCGATACCGAGACTGTCGAAGAAGCCCCGCAGCCAGGGCGTCGAGCCCTCGCCCACGCCGATGGTGGCCACCGCCGGCGATTCGAGCACGGTGATCTCGACGCCGCGCTCGATGAGCGAGCGTGCGAACAGCAGCGCCGTCATCCACCCGGCCGTGCCGCCGCCGACGATCACGATGCGCCGCACCGGCGGTGGACCTGAGTGCGCCCCGCGGCCGCTCGCCGGGCTCAGGGACTCGTTGAACAGCGTGGCGGTGCTCATCGGGATTGGTGTTTGCAGCGGCTGCGGCCCCGGGGCGGCCGCTACGGCTACCGCCGGCACGTTACTCGCCCCGCCACCGCGCCGCCAGACGCGGCGTGGGCGGGCCCGAGCTCTTCGAAAGGACCCCGGGCGGGCGGCAAGGAGGGGAGAGAGCCGCCCGCCCGGTAACCTACCGCCTCAGAACTTGAAGCGGAAGTTCAGGTAGTACTGCGTACCATTCTTGTAGAAGGCACGTGGCTGGTCCTCGTTCAGCGCGTAGTACTTCAAGGTCGGGTTGTTGAGGTTGAGGCCGTCGAGCGTAATGGTGAACTGGTCGTTGACCGCATAACCGAGCGTCGCCGACAAGGTTCCGATGTCGTCCTGGAAGAACGCCGTGCTGCGATCGAGTCCGCTGTAGAACGCCGAGCGGTAGCTCCAGGCCACCCGCGCGGTGAACCTGGCCGTCTCGTAGTACGCGACCACGTTGTAGGTGGTCTTCGAGGTGCCGACCAGCGCGTCCCCGGTGCCGTTGGCACTGGTGACGTTCGAGGTCTGCACGCCGTCGGCGTAGGTGTAGTTGGCCTCGACGCCGAAGTTCTCGGTGATCGGCTGCAGGTAGTTGAGCTCCGCACCATAGACCCGGCCGTTGGCATTCACCGGCACCGTCACGTCGTAGGGGGCGGCGAAGCCGTTCGGATAGGCGGTGTTGAAGTTGGTGTAGGTCTGCAGTACCGAGCCGTACGAGATGTAGTCATGCAGGTTCATGTAGAAGACGTCTGCCGCCAGCAGCGACTTCGGCGCGAAATACCATTCGAGCCCGGCGTCGAAGTCGGTCGAGATGACCGGCTTCAAGTTCGGGTTGCTGCCGCTCGCCGAGCCCGGCGGCGAGGTCGGCCCGGCGGGCGGTGCCCCGAGAGAGGTCGAGCCGGCGAGCGATGAGTAGTCCGGACGCGCCATGGTCTGCGAGGCCGCAAAGCGTCCGACCAGATCCGGGCTGATATCCCACTTGAGATTGGCGCTCGGCAGGAAGTCGTTGTAGGTGTTGTCGGTCGTCACCTGCTCGTAGGGTCCGAAAGCCGAAGTGGCGATGACGCCCGGGGGTACCGGGGCCGGCGCCGGCGGCAGCGTCACGCCGACGTTGTTGACCACGCTCTCCTTGGTCTGCACGAAGCGCAGGCCGATGTTGCCCGACAGGTCGCCGCTCTTGAAATTCGCCTGGAAGTAGGCCGCGGCGTCCTTCTCCTCGAGGCCGTAGTCGCTGGTCCAGTCCGCACGGCCGATCGGGTCGCGGTTGGTGAAGGCGTCGTCGTACGCGGCGAGCTGCGCCGGCGACCAGTACCAGATACCGGTCGGGAAGTTGCCGCCCAGGCCGTTGCCGAAGGCGGCCGGGTAGTTCAGGTAGCCGGTCGGATAGTTGGAAGGGCTGGTGGAGCCCGCGATACCGAAGTTCGGCCCCTGCCCGATCACGCCCCAAAGGTGACGCTGGTGATCGGCGTAGCGCGCGCCGAACTGGAAGTCGGTGAAGGCGCTGTTGTCGAGGGTGAAGGTGCCGTCGATCTTGCCGTAGGTTTCCTTGTCCAGCACGTCCATGTTCTGATCGCCGAAGATCCAGCTGAAGGCGACCGGCACGCCGCCCGGTGTCGGCGTGGTGTTGATCGTCGAACCGAGATTCCAGTTCGCGGCGCTGGTGATGCCGTTCAGCGTATAGCCGGCTCCGGTGCCCTGCGCCGGCACGGTCTCCGAGACGTCCTGAGTGGGTGTCAGGCCGTGACCGCTGGTCACGCCCAGTTGCCCGAGGAACTTCAGGTGGTCGGTCGCGTTGACGTGGATATCGAGGTTGCCGAAATTCGTGTCCGAGCCCTCGCCCGGGCGCGAGATCTGGTCGTAGACGCCGTAGTTGACGCCGGCCTGCGGCGCGAAGGTGGCGCTCGTGAGCGTGCCGTTCTGCACCGTGTAGCCGGGGCTCGGGGCCTCCCCGGCACCGCCATTGATGATGTTGCTGCCCCAGAAGAGATAGTTGTCGTTGACGTTCGTGGCCGAGAGCTTCGAGAGGAATCCCGAGGCGTCGATGAGCACGTTGTCGTTCGCCTGCCACTCGACCTTCAGCAGGCCGCCGGAGCGCTTGCGCTCCTGCTGGAAGAACGCCGAGCCGATCAGGTCCGGGTACCAGACGTTGGCGAGATTGGGGTTGGCCACCGCCATCGGCGAGGTCGGGGAGATCTGGCTGTAGCCGAGCAGCTCCTGGCCCTGGCGTTCCTCGTGGCGCTGCTCGTAGAACAGCTGCAGCATCACGCCGAAGCTGTGGGAGTCGTTGATCCAGTTGCCGAGCGCGTTGAACTGCGGGTCGGTCGTGGCGGGGAGCGTGGCATACACCGCGCCCGCGCTCGCCTCGAGGGTCTGCGTCTTCTGGAATTCGAGCGGGTTGCGCGTATGGATGTCGACGTTGCAGGAGACCCCGCCCTCCATGAAGCTCGCCTCGGAGCTCATGTTGACGACCACTTCCTTCACGAGCTCGGCGGGCAGCAGCGTGTAGCTCACGCTGCGACCGACGGTGCCGGTCTGATCGAGCACGAACCAGTCGCCCGAGGCCACCATGTGGCCGTCGATGGTGGTCTGCGCGAGGCTCGGGTTGGTGCCGCGGCAGCTCACGCGGTCGGCCTCGTCGAAGCCGCCCTCGTTGGCGCCGGCGGAGCTGATGTTGACGCCCGGCAGGCGCTGCAGCGCGTCCGCGATGTTCTTGTCCGGCATCTTGCCGATGTCGTCGGCCGTCACCACTTCGGTCACGTTGCTGGCGGCGCGCTTCTGCGCGATCGACTGCTCCATCGAGTAACGGATGCCGGTGACGACGACCTCCTTGAGCTCATCCGGCTTGGCTGCGGCCTGGTCGGCGGCGGCGGCCTGCGCCTGCTGCCCGCCGTCGCCCGGTGGCTGGGCTACCGTCTGCGCATGCAGCGCGGCGCTCTCCCCGAACAGTGCCATGGCGACTGCCGTTCCGATCAAGGTCGACCGTGCGATTCTCATGATTTACCCACCCCGAATGTTTGTCGTTAGCCTGTGCACGTCGGAAAACTGCTGCAAAGCCCCCTCGAGACCGCTGGAGCGCGCGTGCCGGCCTCCAGTCAGTGGTCCACATGAGCGGACCAGTTACGTGCCAATATAGTACCAATGTACGAGAAACGCTACACCCTTAGATACCAGATGTCGCACGAGTCGCCTTTGACCTGATAAATTAGGAACTTATTGTCCGAGATGTATTCTCCTCGCAACAGACTGGTTCTATAGTGGTAGCATGATTGCTCTTGAGGTATAGCGGAGAAGCATCTTGACGCTGCTGTCACAGACGGTCGGCAAGCTCGACGAGAAGGCCAGCCTGCCGCTGTACCAACAACTGCAGCGCGCGCTGCGCCAGGCGATCGAGACGCGCGTGCTCGGACCGGACGATGCACTGCCGCCCGAGCGCGATCTCGCGGAGGATTTCGGCGTTTCGCGCATCACCGTGCGCAAGGCGATCGAGGGACTGGTCGCGGAGGGACTGCTGGTGCGCCGCCAGGGCTCGGGCACTTTCGTGCTGGCGCGCGTCGAGAAGAACTTCTCCAAGCTCACCTCGTTCTCGGAGGACATGCGCGCGCGCGGCCGCAACCCGCGCAGCGTCTGGCTGCGCAAGGCCGCCGGCACCGTGACGCCCGAGGAGGCGCTCACGCTGCGCGCCAGCCCCGGGACGCCCGTGTACCGCTTCCACCGCATCCGCTTCGCGGACGATGCGCCGATGTCGCTCGAGTACGCGACCATCCTCGCCTCCTGCCTGCCCTCGCTCGAGGCGGTCGAGTCCTCTCTCTATGCCGCGCTCGAGCGCGCCGGCAACCGCCCGGTACGGGCGCTGCAGCGGCTGCGCGCGGTGCTGTTCACCGCCGAGCAGGCCGAGCTTCTGCAGGCGCACGAGAAGGATGCGGGCCTGCTGGTGGAGCGGCTCGGCTTCCTGCAGGACGGACGCGCCGCGGAATTCACCCAGTCCTTCTACCGCGGCGACATCTACGATTTCGTCGCGGAGCTCAGCATCTCCACGTGAGCACCCACGCAGCGAGCACGCGGATGTACGCTGAGGCGGCGCAGGCCCCGGCCGCGGTGCGCACCCAGCTCGGCGCCAACGCCGAACGCGTCGCGCATCTGGCCGCGCGGCTGCGTGCGGCGCCGCCGCGCGCCGTGGTGACCTGCGCGCGCGGCAGCTCCGATCACGCCGCCACCTTCGCGCGCTACCTGATCGAGACGCGCCTGGGCGTCCTCACCTCCTCCGCCGCGCCCTCGGTGAGCTCGGTCTACGAGGTGTCGCCGGACATGGTCGACGTCGTGATGCTCGCCATCTCGCAGTCGGGCGCGAGCCCGGATCTGCTCGCCGCGGTGAGCCGCGCGCGCAGCCACGGCGCGCGCATCGTGGCGCTGGTGAACGCCGCGAGCTCCCCGCTCGCGCAGCTCGCCGACGATCTCATCCCGTTGCATGCCGGACCGGAGCTGAGCGTCGCCGCCACCAAGAGCTACCTCGCCTCGCTCAGTGCGATCGTGCAGCTCATCGCGAGCTGGGCCGGGGATGCCGCGCTCACCGCCGCGCTCGCCGCCGCGCCCGATGAGCTCGAGCGCGCCTTCGCGCTCGACTGGAGCGCCGCGGTCGCACACCTCACGCCGGCGCACAACCTCTACGTGATCGGCCGCGGTCTCGGGCTCGGCATCGCGCAGGAGGCGGCGCTCAAGCTGAAGGAAACCTGTGGGCTGCACGCCGAGGCGCTCTCGGCGGCGGAGCTGCGCCACGGGCCCATGGCGCTGGTACGCGCGCGTTTTCCGCTGCTGCTCTTTACACAGAGCGACGAGAGCCGGCCCGGAGTGGTGCAGCTCGCCGGCGAGCTGGCCTCGCAGGGCGCCGATGTGCTGGTAGCTGGCGCCGAGGTGGCGGGCACCACCACGCTGCCGACGCTCGCGGCGCACCCGGTCATCGAGCCGCTGCTGCAGGCGCAGAGCTTCTACCGCATGGCGAATGCGCTCGCGCTGGCACGCGGGCGCGATCCGGACCGCCCGCCACACCTCGCCAAGGTGACCGAGACCCTCTGAGATGAGCTTCGCCCTGGTCAACGGCAGGATGCTGCTCGGCGACGGACACGCCGGCGGGGGCCTGAGCGTCGGCCAGGCGGTGCTGGTGCGCGACGGTCGCATCGCCGCAATCGTGGATGCCGCGGACGTGCCCCGCAGCGGTCTGCGCAGCCACGATCTCGGCGGCGCGCTGCTGCTGCCGGGCTTCATCGACTCACAGGTGAACGGCGGCGGCGGCGTGCTCTTCAACGATGCGCCGGGCGTCGAGTCGATCCGCGCCATCGGCCGCGCCCACCGGCGTTTCGGTACCACGGGTTTCCTGCCGACGCTCATCAGCGATGACCTCGAGGTCGTGGCACGCGCGATCGCGGCCGTGCGCGCCGCGATCGAGGCCGGCGTGCCGGGCGTCCTCGGCATCCACATCGAGGGGCCGTTTCTCAACGTCGAGCGCAAGGGCGTGCACGATCCGGCGAAGCTGCGTGAGCTCGATCGCAGCGCGGTGGGCCTGCTCACCTCGCTGAAGGTCGGCCGTACACTGGTGACGCTCGCCCCCGAGATGACGACGCCCGCGATCATCGGGGAGCTGAGCGCCTCGGGTGTGGTGGTCGCCGCCGGCCACACCAACGCCACGTATGCCCAGATCGCCGCGGCGCTCGGTCACGGCTTGCGGGGCTTCACCCATCTCTTCAACGCCATGTCGCAACTCACCGGGCGCGAGCCCGGGACCGTGGGCGCGGCGCTCGAGGACCGGTCGAGCTGGTGCGGCATCATCGTCGACGGCGAGCACACGAGCCCCGTGGTGCTGCGCCTGGCGTTGCGCTGCAAGCCGCCGGAGCGCTTCATGCTGGTGACGGACGCGATGCCGGGCGTCGGCACCGACGCCACCTCGTTCGAGCTGCAGGGGCGGCGCATCCGGGTCGCCGGCGCCGTATGCCTCGACGAGCAGGGGCGGCTCGCAGGCTCGAACATCGACATGGCGAGCTGCGTGCGCAACGCCGTGACGCTGCTCGGCGTGCCGCTGCCGCAGGCCGTGCGCATGGCAAGCCAGTGGCCGGCCGAGTTTCTGCGACTCGGCGCGGAGTACGGCCGCATCGCGCCGGGACAGCGCGCCAACCTCGTGGCCGCCGACGACGATCTGCAAGTCCTCGAGACCTGGATCGACGGGCGTAGCTTCGCCGAAGACGGCGGCTGACCGGCGCACGGCACGCGCGGCGCGCCGCGGCGCGCACCGCGAACCCTCCCGGCATCCCGTGAGCTGCGGCCCCGTGCGCGCCGCGCGCGCGTGAGTCATCATCCACACCGTGACCCGCGCACACCTCCTCCTGCTCGCCGCCGCGACGCTCGCCGCCGCGGCCTCCGCGGACGTGCCCCGGGTGCTCGCGGTCGACGGCGTGCGGCTGCAGGTCGAATCCACCGGCGGCGACTTCGACGCCGGCCCCGCCGCGATCGATACGTGGCTGCGGCGTTCCGCCGCAATCGTCGCCGCCTACTACGGCACTTTTCCCGCTCCCGCGGTGACGATCGAGCTGCGGGCCGAACCGGGCTCCGGAGTCCAGGGCGGCAGCACCTACGCCGACCCGGACGCGCTGATTCGCGTGCGGGTCGGCCGCGCGGTCACCGCGGCGCAACTCGAGTCGGACTGGGTCATGGTGCATGAGATGACGCATCTCGCGCTCCCCGACGTCGGGCCCGAGCACGCCTGGCTGTCCGAAGGCCTCGCCACCTATGTGGAAGGCATCGCGCGCGTGCACGCCGGCAACCGCAGCGAGCAGGACGTATGGGCGGAGGAGCTGCGGCAGATGCCGCGGGGTCTGCCGCAGGCGGGCGACGCCGGTCTCGACCGCACGCATACCTGGGGCCGCACCTACTGGGGCGGCGCGATGTTCTGCCTGCTGGCGGACGTCGACATCCGCCGCCGCACCCACAACGCGCGCGGACTCGAGGACGCGGTGCGCGCCATCGCGCACGCCAGCGGGGGACTCAGGGCGCAATGGCCGATCGGGCGCGTGCTGCGCACCGGGGATGCGGCGGTGGGCACCACGAGCCTCGAGGATCTGTACGCCCGCATGAAGGATTCGGCCTGGACGCCGGATCTGCCGGCACTGTGGCGCGACCTCGGTGTCGAGAGCGAGGGCGACTCCGTGCGCTTGAGCGACGCGGCGCCGCTCGCGCCGGTGCGCCACGCCATCATGGCCCCGCAAATGCCGCGGTCATAATGTTGTCGCCGGTCGGTAACAGGCACAATTTCATACACTTGTAACGCGCACACGCGTTGCGGCGGCCCGGAAACTGGGACATGATCGATGCGTCCCACGGAGCCACAGGGACTCTTGCATGGCGCGCACGCAGACTGCCCTCTTCAGCATTTCGCTCGCGGTGCTCGCCGCCGCGCTCGCCGGCTGCTCGACGCGCACCAACGTGGCCGCCACCGGCGACAGCCCGGCGCTCTATACCCACGTCTATATCACCGCGCAGGCCGTCTGGTTCAACAGCAACGCGACCGCCGGACCCGACGACGGCGGCTGGGCGCAATTCCCGCTCTCGACCCCGGTGACGGTCGATCTGGTCGCCGATTCCGCGGGCAATTTCGCCAATCTCGCGACCGACCTGAAGCTCGCGCCCGGCTCCTATGCGCAGGTGCGCCTGATCCCGGTCGATGCCTCGGCACCGCTCGCGGTCTCGGCACAGACACTCGGCGCTCTCTACAACATGGAGGC
>DATKPR010000011.1:0-2892 GCA_035523985.1 Steroidobacteraceae bacterium
CGAGCAGAAAGCCGATGGCGGTTCCGGTGACGAGTTGGAGCATGGTCATGGCGGTTACCCGTCCCGGCATTTTGCCCCTCACCGGGCACCGCGCAGCCGCCAGGGGTGCTATCTGTGAGCACCGTCACGCGCCCTGTGCACCGACCGTGCACGGCGCACACCTGTTGCCGCAACCCCGCACCCTGTGGGAATGTCCCGGGGCGATGCCAAGCCCCGCCATGACACTGATCGATGAGGGCAATGCGCTCGAGGCGCAGGGACACCCGGCGCAAGCCATGGCGCGTTACGACGCCGCGGTCCAGGCGGACCCGCGCTGCGCGCGCGCGCACCTCAACCGCGGCAACCTGCTGCTCGGCGGCGGCCGCATCGATGAAGCGCGCGCCGCGTACCAGCGCGCCATCGAGTGCGATCCGCACTACGCGGGAGCCCACTACAACCTCGGAAACCTCAACGCCGCCGCCGGCGAACTCACTCTCGCGCTCGCGAACTTCGCCGCGGCGATCGCCCTCAAGCCGGACTTCGCGGATGCCTTCGTCGCCCTCGCCAATGCCCAGGACGCACTCGGGCGCCCCGCCGAGGCGGTGGCGAGCTACCAGCGCGCGCTCGAGATCCATCCGGGGTATGCGGAGGTGCATTTCAATCTGGGCGCCCTGTTGCTGGCGCACGGCCGCCCTGGGGCGGCCGTTGAGAGCCTGCGCAAGGCGACTGAGCTGCGACCCGACTATGCGCCCGCCCACGACGCTCTCGGCGTTGCGCTGACCGCCCTCGGACGCTGCGATGAAGCCGAGGCGAGCCTGCGCCGCGCCCTCACCCTGGCACCCGGCTCCGAAGAGATTCTCCACCACCTGGTGGCGCCGATGCGGGCAAGCGGCCGGATGCTCGAGGCTGCGCGGCTGATTCTGGACCACTTCGAGAGGCACGCGCCCAGCTGGCGGCTGAAGACCGACTTCGCTCATTGCATCACTTCCGTGCGATTCACCGCCGGCCGCGAGCCAGGACTCCGGGCCGCGCTCACGGCGGCGCTCACCGAGCCCTGGGCAGCTCCGTTCGTGTTCCGCGGTCCGGCGCTGAGCCTCGTCATGCTGACACCCGAGATCGCCGCCGGCGTGCGCCTGGTGAACGAGCAATGGCCGCAGCGCCTTTCCACAGCCGTGCTGTCCGGCTCCGGGCTGCTGGCGAAGCTTGCGGCGGACCGCCTGTTGCGGGCAGTGCTCGTCACCGTACCGGTGACCACGCCGGAATTCGAGCGCTTCCTGACCGCCGCGCGTGCGGCCCTGCTCGAGAGCGCGGCCGGGAGCGGGGCGCCGGGGACGGCCGATCCCGAGGGGCTCGAGTTCTACGGCGCGCTCGCGCAGCAATGCTTCATCAACGAGTACGTATTCGATCTGGAGGAGGCTGAGGCAGCGGCCGCGGACCGCTGCCGGGCGAGGCTGCTCGCACTCCTCGACGCCGGCGCCACGGTACCGCCGCTGCTGCTGCTCGCCGTAGCCGCCTACTCCCCGCTCGGCACTCTGCCGCAGCCGCAGCGGCTCCTCACCGGGGAGCCCGGCGAGGCCGTCGCCGCGGTGCTCCGCCAGCAGGTGAGCGAGCCGCTCGAGGAGCGGGCCCTGCGCGCGCTCATCGCGCGACTCACGCCGATCGGCGACGGCGTGTCGCAGCAGGTGCGCGAGCAGTACGAGGAAAACCCCTATCCGCGCTGGGTGAAGCTGCCACGGCACGATCTGGCACGCCGCTTCAACGAAGACCTGCGCCTGACGTTCCCCTTGGCGCGTTTCACGCCGCTCGAGTACGACAGCAGCCCGCAGATGCTGATCGCCGGCTGCGGCACCGGCAGCCAGTCGATCTTCACGGCCACACGGTACCGGGACGTCCGTCTGCTGGCGGTGGACCTCAGCCTGAGCAGCCTCGGCTACGCGATGCGCAAGACGCGCGAGCTCGGCATCACGAGCATCGAGTACGCGCAGGCCGACATCGTGCATCTGGGCACGATCGGCCGCACCTTCGACATCATCGCCTCGATCGGCGTATTGCATCACCTGGCCGATCCTTTCGCCGGCTGGCGCACCCTCCTGTCGCTGCTCAAGCCCGGCGGCTTCATGCAGCTCGGCTTCTACAGCGAGCTCGCGCGGCGGCACATCGTCGCGGCTCGCGAGATCATCGCGGCGCGCGGCTACACCGGTGCCCCCCAGGACATCCGCCGCTTCCGCCGCGAGCTGCGCGACTCGGGGGGAGAGCTGCAGGCGCTGCTCGAAATCCCCGACTTCTACTCGATGAGCGATTGCCGCGACCTGCTGTTCCACGTGCAGGAGCACCGGCTGACCCTCGGGCAGATCGCCGCATTTCTCGCCGACAACGGCCTGGAGTTCCTCGGCTTCGAGCTGCCGGTAACCGATGTCCTGTACCAGTACCGCAAGCGCTTCAGTGACGACCCGGCGGCAACGGACCTGCGCAACTGGGCGCGCTTCGAGGCCGACAATCCCGGGACATTTCTGGCGATGTATCAGTTCTGGGTGCAGAAGCCTCGCGCTGCATGAGGCGCGCCGCAGCGAAAAGCTCTATCGCACCATGACAAAAATGAATGGCGCCGCAACGGGCGGCCATGCTATCGGTGCCGCAAGCAACGCGGGCCGACACCGCGGGGGGAGAGTGCGCATGGGGATCTCGATATCTCGTCCGGCGACCAGCGTGGCGGCCGCGGTGTGCGTGGCACTCTACGGCACACCCCGTGCCGGGAGCGCCGACCCGGGCGACACCGCCGACACCGGCGCCAGCGCCGCATCGCTCCAGGAAGTGGTGGTGACGGCGAACCGCCGCCAGCAATCGCTCGAGTCGGTGCCCTACAGCATCTCGGTGGTGAGTGCCGATCAGCTCGCCGCCGGCGGCGCCACCGAC
>DATKPR010000012.1:0-42641 GCA_035523985.1 Steroidobacteraceae bacterium
CTGCCGCTGATGCTCGACCGGCAGTGGCGCGCGCAGTGCGCCGAGCTCGCCGGCCATGATCCGCACGCCACCACCGTGGCCGCCGGAGCGCACGAGCGCTTCAACCTCATGGTGCCGCGCTCCGCCTGCCCGGCGTGCAAGGCGCCGATCACGGCGCTGCAGAACATTCCGCTCGTTTCCTGGGTGGCATTGCGGGGACGCTGCGCGCACTGTGGCGCGCCCATCCCGGTGCGTTACCCGCTGGTGGAGCTGCTCACCGGGGTGCTTTCCGCCTGCGTGGCGGCGCGCTTCGGCTTCGGCGTCGGGGCCTGCGCGGCCCTGGCGCTCACCTGGTTCCTGATCGCGCTCACCTTCATCGACCTCGACACCCAGCTGCTGCCGGACAGCCTGACGCTGCCGCTCCTGTGGCTCGGACTCACGCTGAGCCTGCTCGGGCCGCAGGATGCCGCGCCGGTACCCGTGGACGTGCGCTCGAGTCTCATCGGCGCCGCGGCCGGTTACGTCAGTCTCTGGAGCGTCTATCATCTGTTCCGGCTGCTCACCGGGAAAGAAGGCATGGGGTACGGGGACTTCAAGCTCTTTGCCGCCCTCGGCGCCTGGCTCGGCTGGCAGATGCTGCTGCCGGTCATCCTCATCGCCGCGGTGGTCGGCGCCGTGGTAGGCATCCTCATGCTGACGGTCCGCGGCCAAAGCCGCGCCACGCCGATCGCCTTCGGCCCGTTCCTCGCCGCGGCCGGCTGGCTGGTGCTCATGTTCGGCCACGGGCTGGTGGGCCGCTACTTCGCGCTGTTCGCGCCGCACCCGTGAGTACGCCGGTGGCAGCGCGGGTGTTCCGGGTCGGACTCACCGGCGGCATCGCCAGCGGCAAGTCGACCGCGGCCAAGTTCTTCGGCGCGCTCGGCGTACCCATCCTCGACAGCGACCAGGTGGCCCGCGAGGTGGTCGAGCCCGGTCAGCCGCCGCTCGAGCGCCTGGTGGAGCGCTTCGGACGCGGCATCCTCACCCCCGACGGACACCTCGACCGGCCGGCGTTGCGCGACATCGTCTTCAGCGACCCCAGGGCGCGTGCCGATCTGGAGAACCTGACGCACCCGGCCATCGGCGCCGCGCTCGAGGCGCGTTCGGCGAGCGCCGGCGGGCCGTACCAGATCCTGGTGATTCCGCTGCTGGTCGAGAAAAACCTCGGTGCGCACGTGGACCGCGTGCTGGTGGTCGATTGCGACGAGGAGCTGCAGATCCGCCGCCTGCACGCCCGCGACGGCTCGAGCCGCCCGCAGGCGCAGGCGATTCTCGATGCGCAGGTGTCGCGCGCCGCGCGTCTCAAGGCCGCGGACGACGTGATCACCAACGACGCCGACATGAGCGCCGTGCAGGCGCAGGTCGCAGCCCTCCATGCACGCTATCTGGAGCTCGCCCGCAGCCCGCGCGGCTGAGGCGCACGGCGTTTACGGACGGCGCGTGCGTCAAGCACAATAGCGCCATGTCAGAGCCCGCCCTGTCCGAGTCCGAGGCCACCGTAGCGGCCGAGCCCGCCACGGGATTCCTCGAGTTCGAGCAGCCGCTCAACGAGCGGATGCGTACCTTCCTCAGGCTCGACTTCCTCTACAGCCAGGCGCTCTATCACAACGAGATGGCCAGCCAGTGGGGCAGCCGCGCCGCGATCGCGAGTCTCATCGACATCCTCGCGATCGTGACGCGCGGCGACGTGCGCTCGGACGTGCTCAAGGAGCTCGAGGGCCACCTCGGCAGGCTCAACGAGTTCCAGTCCAAGAGCGGCGTCGACACGGCGCGCCTCAAGGCGCTGATGACCAACCTGCAGCGGCTGCGGACCGAGCTGCTGGGCGCCGGCACCGCGTTCCTGCAGCCGCTGCGCGATTCGGAATTCCTCAGCGCGGTGAAACTGCGTTCGGCGATTCCCGGCGGCACCTGCGAGTTCGATCTGCCGGACTACTACTTCTGGCTGTCCCAGCCCGATGAGCGCCGCGCGCGCGCCTTCGCCGAGTGGCTGGCACTGCTGCGGCCGCTGTGCGATGCGATCGCGGAGCTGCTGTGGCTCACGCGGCAGAACGGCCGCGTGCGCGAGGAGATCGCCAGCGGCGGGACCTTCAACATCACTTTCGAGCGCGACCATCCGCTGCAGCTGCTGCGCATCGCGCTGCCGGCCGCCGCGGGTCTGTACCCCGAGATCAGCGGCAGCCACTACCGCTGCAACGTGCGCTTCCTGTCCTGGAACGGGCTCACCTCGCGCCCGACGCAGACGACCGCGGACGTCCCCTTCACGCTCAGCTGCTGCACCTGAGGCGCGCTGATGCGATGAGCCCCACCACCGTCAGCTGTCCGACCTGCGGCCGCGCGCTCGAGTGGAGTGCATCGCCCTTTCGCCCGTTCTGCAGCGAGCGCTGCCGCCTGATCGACCTCGGCGCCTGGCTCACCGAGCAGCGGGCGATTCCCGGCGAGACCGCTCCCGCCGAGGCCTCGGCCGGGGATGAGCCGGCGAAGGGACCGCCACAGCGATGAGGTTCCGCCTGCGTGCCTTCGGCCTGCACCTCGCCGGCAGCGCCACCCTCCTCACGAGCGTACTCGGAGCCTTCTGGCTCGGCTGGTACCGCTGGCCGGGCTGGTACCTGGCGAGCGTTCTGCACGTCGTGGGGATCCTGGCGATGGTGGACGTGGTGCTCGGCCCGACCCTCACCCTGATCGTGGCGAATCCCCGCAAGCCGCGCGGCATGCTGGCGCGCGACATCGCCGTCATCGTCGCGGTGCAGCTCGCGGCGCTCGTTTACGGCGGCATCACGCTCTGGGGCGGGCGCCCGCTCTACTATGTCTTCTCCGCGGACAGTCTCGAGCTGGTGCAGGCCTCCGATCTCAAAGCCGACGACATCCGCGTCGGGCAGCGGGAAAACCCGGGTCTCGCTCCGTACTGGTACAGCCGTCCCCGCTGGATCTGGGCACCGCTGCCGGATAACCCCGAGGAGGCGCAGAAGATCGTCGCGGGGACCATTACGGGCGGCACCGACGTGGTTCAGATGCCGCGGTTCTTCCGCCCCTGGTCCGAGGGCCTGCCGGCGCTGCGCAAGAGACTCTTGAAGCTCGATGACCTTAAGTACTTCAATCCCGCCGAGAAGCAATCGCTGCGGGCGCGTCTGGTGCAGGCCGGCATAGCGCCCGGGCAGCCCGATACCATGGTGATGTGGGGCGGGACCCGGCGGGTGCTCGCCGTGTTCGATCCCGACACGCTCGCGCTCCGCGCCCTGATCAGGGCCGACTGACCCGCGGCGCTCTCCCGCGTCCTCAGCCCGTGCCCGGCGGCGACGCCGGCTCGGCCGGCGCGTTCACTCCCAGCCATTTGGCGAGGAACGCCCATTGATCGGCGAAATCGTCGATCTGCATCCACACCGGCTTACCGGCGCCGTGACCGGCGCGCGTCTCGACGCGGATCAGGATCGGATTCGGGCAGCTCTGCGCCGCCTGCAACGCCGCGGCGAACTTGTAGCTGTGCCACGGCACGACGCGGTCGTCGTGATCCGCCGTGGTGACGAGGGTCGGCGGATAGCAGGTGCCCTTCTTCACGTTCTGGTAGGGCGAGTAGGCGTACAGAGCCCGGAACTGCCCGGGATCCTCCGCAAGACCGAAGTCCGACGACCACTGGCGCGCGTTGGCGCTCGCGGTCTGGTAGCGCAGCATGTCGAGCACCCCGACCGCCGGCAGCGCCGCGCCGAAAAGCCCGGGGCGCTGCGTCAGCACCGCGCCGATCAGCAGGCCGCCGTTGCTGCGCCCGTAGATTCCTAAGCGCGCGGTGCGCGTGTAGTGCTCGCGGATCAGGTACTCGGCGGCGCCGATGAAGTCATCGAACACGCGCTGCTTGTTGGCGAGCGTGCCGGCCTTGTGCCACGCCTCGCCGTACTCGCCGCCCCCGCGCAGGTTGGCTTCGGCGTACACGCCTCCGAGCTCGAGCCAGGCCTGCACCTGCGGGCGGTACTGCGGCGTGAGCGAGACGTCGAAGCCGCCGTAGCCGTAGAGCAGCACCGGGTTGTCGCTGTTCTGCACCAGGTCGCGCCGGTGGGTGATGTACATCGGCACGCGCGTGCCGTCCTTGCTGGTGAAGAACACCTGGCTCGTCACGTATGCATCCGTCGCGGCCGGAATGCGCGGCGCGTGCCACAGCGTCGTCTCATCGGTGCCGACGTCGAGCCGGTAGATGCGCCGCGGAGTCAGATAGTCGGTGTAGCCGAAGAAGGTCTCGCTGTGGCCGCCCTTGCCGTGGAAGCCGTCGATGCCGCCCCGGCCCGGCAGCGGCACCTCCCCCACCGGGCGGCCGTCGCGCTCGTAGATGCGCGCCACGCCGTGCGCATCCTCGACGTAGCGGGCAATGATGCGCCCGCCGACATAGCTCGCCTCCTCGAGCGCGCTCGTGCCCTCGGGCACGACGGTACGCGGCGCCGGCGGCGCGCCGCGCGCATCGACCGCGATCACGCGGCCCAAGGGGGCGTCCCGGGTAGTGCGGAAATAGAGCTCATCGCCGCGTGCGCCGATAAACGTATAGAGCGCATCCCAGGCCGCCAGCAGCGGCTGCGGCCGCGCTCCCGGATGGCGCAGGTCCAGCACGTAGACGCCGTTCTTCTCGTAGCCCTCGACCTGCGTGATGACGAGCCAGGCGCCGTCCTCGGTGACGCGGGCGGCGGGGATGCGCGTCGGGTTGTCGCTCACCTCATACACCAGGCGGTCGTCTGCCTGGACGGTGCCGAGCGCGTGGAAATAGACCGCCGGGCGCGCCGCATCGTCGCCCCGCCCGCCGGCGAGCGCCGGATAGCGGCTGTAGTAGACGCCCGAGCCGTCGTGCGCCCAGGACACGCCCCAGAACTTGGTGAAGCGCACCTCGTCGGGAAGGTCGGTGGCGTCGCTGACGCGGCGGAAGTGCCAGATCTGCCAGTCCGTGCCGCCGTCGGACGTGGCATAGGCGACGACGCTGCCCTGCTCGTCGGGGGTGAACGCGGCGAGCGCCACCGTGGCATCGGCGCGCACCGTGTTGGGATCGAACAGCACGCGGGCCGCGCCATCCAGGCGCTCGGACACGTACAGCACGCTCTGGTTCTGCGTGCCGTCGTTGCGCAGATAGAAGTAATGCGGGCCGCGCCGCACCGGCAACTCGTAGCGCTCGTAGTTCCACAGCTGCGTGAGCCGTCTCTTCAGCCAGGCACGCTGCGGCAGCGCCTCGAGCCGCGGACGCGAAACGGCGTTCTGCGCCGCCACCCATTGCTCAACCGCGGGGGAGCCGAGATCCTCGAGCCAGCGGTAGGGATCGGCGACGCGCGTGCCGAAGAAGTTGTCGCTGATGCCGACGCGTGCCGTGACCGGATAGACCGGCGCCTCGTTGACCGCAGGCAGGCCGATGGCGGTTTCGGTCGCGGTGCGCATGGGCTTGCCGCCGGGCCCCGGACCGGAGGCCGGCTCGCGGTTGCCGAACGAGGCGCTCACGCACGCCACCACGAGCAACGCCGCAGCGAGCGAGGTGACGGCGAGCGCCGCCACGACGCGCAGCGAGCGCTGCGGTCTCAAGGGAACTTGATCTTGCCGCCGCCCGCGCCCGGCGCGGGGCCGGCACCGAGGGCGCCGCCGACCTCGGGCACGACGATGCGCGAGGCCGCTTCGCGACGCAGCTCGCGCGCCTCGTCGATCGCCTGCTCGAGGGCGAGCTTCACGCCTTCGGGGAATTTCCGCAGGGCTTCCTCGAGCGTCGCCGCCTCGATCTCGAAACCGAGCGGCAGTACGCCCGCGGGGGTGAGGAGCTGGGTCTGGCCCGAGAACAGCACGGCGCGCGTGCCGTCATGGGAGCCGTCGCTCGTCACCGGCGTCAGGCGGCGGATGCTGCCGGCGCGGCGGTCGGTGAACACGTCCTCGCGATAGAGATTCTTCGCGTCGAGCTCGACTTCAGGAAGATCGTTCGCAGCTGCCATATCGATTCCAATCGGTGAATGAAGTCATTGTACACGCGTCGTATCGCACGCCCCGGACCGGCCGGTCGCCAGATCGCGCAGCGCCTCGACGAACGGGCGGTCGGCCTCGAGCAGATCCTCGCGCCCGAGCAGCTGCGGCGCCACCCAGCGAAGCTGCTGCCCATCGAGGGGACGCGGGCTGCCGCTGAAGCGCTCGACGATCCACAGCGAGAGCTCGACGTGCCGGTCCGGGTAGCGGTGCTCGAGCCGCATGAACGGCCGGCTCGCTTCGACCTCGACACCGAGCTCCTCGCGCAGCTCGCGGGCCAGCGCCGCGCTTTCGGACTCCCCGTCCGCGACCTTGCCGCCGGGAAACTCCCAGCGGCCGGCCTGATGGCTGCCGGGCGGCCGCTGCGCGATCAGCACGCGCCCCGCGCCGTCGTAGAGTGCCGCCGCCACCACCAGAATCATGGACTCGTCGCCCCGGGCGGCGCCTATTCGACGCTCGAGAGCGCGCCGTGGCAGTGCTTGTACTTCTTGCCCGAGCCGCAGGGACAGGGCTCGTTGCGGCCGACCTTACGCTCGCCGCGCACGAACGGACCCGCGGACTCGGGCACGGGCGGCGGTGGCGGGGGCGGTGCGCGCAGCGCGCCCGGACGCGCCGCGGGGGCGGCCGCGGCGCCAAGCGCGGCCTGGGCCTGGGCTTCGGCCCCGGCGCCGTCGCCGGCGAGCAACGAGCCCATCTCGGCGTGCTGCGCCTGCAGCGCGCGCATGAGGCGCGCGTAGCGCTCCTCTTCCTCGCGCTGCAGCTCCTCCGGGGTGCGGATCTCGAGCCGCGCCATGGTGGAGGAGGTCTCGAACTTGACGCGCTCGAGCATCGCCGCGAACAGCTCGAAGGCCTCGCGCTTGAATTCGAAGCGGTAGTCCTTCTGCGCGTAACCGCGCAGGTGGATACCCTGGCGCAGGTAGTCCATCGCCGCCAGGTGCTCGCGCCAGTGCTGGTCGAGCAGCTTGAGCATCACTTCTTTTTCGGCGAGGCGCATGGTCTCGGCGCCGACGCGCGCCACCTTGGCCGCGTACGCCTCGCTCACCGCGTTGACCACGCGCTCGCGCAGCGTCTGCTCCTCGAGCTCGGGCTCGGCCTTGAGCCAGGCCTCCGGGTCGACGCGCGTGTTGAAGTCGCGCTGCACGGCTTCGGCGAGGCCCTTCAGATCCCACTCGGCGGCGGCGGCGTGCTTCGGCAGATGCGTGTCGAGCAGCCCCGACACCGAGTCCTCCATCAGGCCGCGGATCGGCCCGGACAGGTCCTCGGTGCCCATGATCTCGGTACGCTGGTGGTAGACCACCTTGCGCTGATCGTTGGCGACGTCGTCGAACAGCAGCAGCTGCTTTCTGATGTCGAAGTTGTGCGATTCGACCTTGCGCTGCGCCTTCTCGATCTGCCGCGTCAGCATGCCGCTCTCGATGACCTCGCCTTCCTTCATGCCGGCCAGCTGCAGCAGCCGCTTGGTGCGCACCGGGTCGCCGAAGATGCGCATCAGGTTGTCTTCCATCGACAGGTAGAAGCGGCTCGAGCCCGGGTCGCCCTGGCGGCCGGAGCGGCCGCGCAGCTGGTTGTCGATGCGGCGCGATTCGTGGCGCTCGGTGCCGATGATGTGCAATCCCCCGGCCGCCACCACCTGCTCGTGGCGCGCCGCCCAGGCGCTGCGCAGCGCCTCGCGCGCGATGTCGTCGAGCTCGCCGGCGGCCTGGATCTCGGCCTCGAGGTTGCCGCCGAGCACGATGTCGGTGCCGCGGCCCGCCATGTTGGTGGCGATGGTCACGGTGCCCGGCCGCCCGGCCTGGGCGACGACGTGCGCCTCGCGCTCGTGCTGCTTGGCGTTGAGCACCTGGTGCGCGACGTTCTCCTTCTGCAGCAGGCCCGAGAGGTACTCGGAGGTCTCGATCGAGGTGGTGCCGACCAGCGCCGGCTGGCCGCGCTCGACGCAATCGCGGATGTCCTCGATGATCGCCTGGAACTTGTCCTTCTGGGTGAGGTAGACGAAGTCGGAGTTGTCCTTGCGGATCATGGGGCGGTGCGTCGGGATGACCACCACCTCGAGGCCGTAGATCTGCAGGAATTCCGGCGCCTCGGTGTCGGCCGTGCCGGTCATCCCGGAGAGCTTGCGGTAGATGCGGAAGTAGTTCTGGAAGGTGATCGAGGCGACCGTCTGGTTCTCCTCGCGCACCTTGACGCCTTCCTTGGCCTCAACGGCCTGGTGCAGGCCGTCGGACCAGCGCCGCCCAATCATGGTGCGGCCGGTGAACTCATCCACGATGATGATCTCGCCGTTGCGCACGATGTACTCGACGTCGCGCTTGTAGAGCGCGTGGGCGCGCAGCGCGGCGTTCAGGTGGTGCATCAGGCGGATGTTGGCCGGATCGTAGAGGCTCTCGCCCTCGCGCAGCAGACCCGCGTCCGCCATGAGGCGCTCGACGCGCTCGTGCCCGGCCTCGGTGATGTGCACCTGCTTGCTCTTCTCGTCGACCGAGAAGTCGCCCGGGGCCTCCTCGTCCTTGTCCTTCTGGCGCGTGAGCTTCGGCACCAGCTGGTTGATCCTCAGGTAGAGCTCGGTGCTCTCTTCGGCGGGGCCGGAGATGATGAGCGGGGTGCGCGCCTCGTCGATGAGGATCGAGTCGACCTCGTCGACCACCGCGAAGCTCAACTGGCGCTGCACGCGGTCCTCGAGCCTGAAGGCGAGGTTATCGCGCAGGTAGTCGAAGCCGAACTCGTTGTTGGTGCCGTAGGTGATGTCGCAGGCGTAAGCGGCCCGCTTCTCCGCCTGGCTCTGCGCGTTCTTGATGACGCCCACGGTGAGTCCGAGGAAGCGGTAGACCGGGCCCATCCAGTCGGCATCGCGCTGCGCCAGGTACTCGTTCACCGTGACGATGTGCACGCCCTCGCCGCTCAGCGCATTCAGGTACGCCGGCAGCGTCGCCATCAGCGTTTTACCCTCGCCGGTGCGCATCTCGGCGATCATGCCCTTGTGCAGCACGATGCCGCCGATCAGCTGCACGTCGAAGTGGCGCAGTCCCAGCGTGCGCCGCGACGCCTCGCGCACCACCGCGAACGCCTCCGGCAGCAGCTCATCGAGGCTCGCGCCCTGCTTCAGGCGGTTTCGGAACTCATCCGTCCGGGCGCGCAACGCCTCGTCGCTGAGCTGCTGGATCCCGCTCTCGAGCTGACCGGCGGCGCGCACGTAGCGTGCATAGCCGCGAAGGAGCCGCTCGTTGCGGCTGCCGAAGATGCGCGTCAGGAAGTCGAGCAAGGGCTACCCGTAAAGTGTCAAAAATATCTTGCCCGACAAGCACTTATCCTCTGCCCCGGGCGCATGAAGCGGCGTATTGTACGCAATAGACGTGATCACCGCCCAATTGGTTCGCGGGCGGCGGAATTCAAGGCGGGAGCCGCCCGTCAGCGGCCGATGAAGGAGAGCGGGTCGACCTGGCGGCCGTTGTGCAGCACTTCGAAATGCACGTGCGGACCGGTCGAGTGACCGGTCGAGCCCATGAGCGCGATCGACTCGCCGCGCTTGACGGTCTGGCCGACGGAGACCAGCGTGCGCTCGTTGTGCGCATAGCGGGTCGAGTAGCCGTCGCCGTGATTGATCTCGATGAGCTTGCCGTAGCCTGAGCGCTCGCCCGCCCAGGTGACCACGCCGGCCGCGACCGCGACCACGTTGCTCCCCAGGGTGCCGGCGAAATCCACGCCCTTGTGGAACTTCTCGAGGCCGTCGAAGGGATCCGCGCGCTCGCCGAAGTACGAGGAGATGTAGCCGCTCGACACCGGGCGTCCTTCGGGATGGATCTCCTCCTTGAGCTCGCGCGTCAGGATCACGTTCTCGAGCGCCGCGAGCTGCGATTCGCGCAGGTCCGCGCGCTGCTCGAGCTGGGTCAGCATGGCCGAGAGATCCGGCACCTGGGCGCTCACGCCCTCCCCCTCCGGGCCGCCGCTCGGCGGGTCGCGGTCGAAGTCGAATTCGCGGCTGTCGATGTCCGCCATCTCGGTGAGGCGCTTGCCGAGCGCATCGAGGCGGATGACATGGGCGTTCACCTCGCCGATGCGCATCGCCATGGCATCGACCCGCAACTCCAGCTGCTGCTTGAGATTGGCGATTTCCCGCTTCTGCTCGGCCAGGAGGCCGGCAAAGCGCGTGGTCTCGGCGAGCGCCACCTCGCGGTGCACGCCCTTGCCGAGCTGTAAGCCGACCGCAAACGCCCCCCCGACGACGAGCGCGACCGCCGCCAGGACGACGGCCAGCGTCACCGGGCGGGCCAGATTGAACTGGCGGGCCCTGCCGTCGCGCCGGGATAGAAGAATGACGTTCATGCCAAAAGGGTGTCCGGGTACCTTATGTCATCAGCGGGCTCACCATGCAGCCCGTTCCGGCCGACAGGCCCGAGCGTGTATCGCCCTGTTCTCGTTCAGATAATTCTCTGTACGATGCTGGCAACCCCGCCGTCATGGCGCCTCGCTTTAGACCGGTGGCTTTGCGTCCCCGCCTTTCAGCGGGTTTGCCGATTCAGCTTCCAAGGCAATATGCCCAAGAAGGTCCGACGAGACAAGCGCGGCGGTTCGCCAGTGAGCACTGGTGCCGGACGTACCTCGCGCCGGGCGCATTCTGTTAAGGACCTGATCGCGCAGCGTGCACCGGCCTTGATGCGCGTCACAGCCCAGGCCGGGCGCGCGGGTTTCTGGACCCCCTGGCTGTCCTCGCACCTGCCGCAAGAGGTGCGCGCCCGCGTCACCGGCGTGGTCGAGCGCGAGGGCACCCTGGTCATATTCGCCGAATCGGCCGCCTGGTCCGCGCGGCTGCGCTTCGCGGCGCAGGAGCTCGAGGCGCAGATCCTGGCCGCGGCCCCCGGCCTCAAAGAGGTGCGGGTGCGGGTGCGTCCGCGGGACTAGCCACAGCGAGCATCGTGGCAGGACGCCCGATGCGAGCTTCAACTAGTTGCGCGGACCGGGCAGCGCCGGTGCCTCGATATAGGAGATCGGCGCGTCGGCGTATGACTGGAACACGACCTCTTCCCAGGTCGAGACGTCGGCGAGCAGCGTGCGCAGCAGCTTGTTGTTGAGCGCGTGCCCGGACTTGTGGCCGGAGAACTCGCCGATCAGGCTGTGCCCGAGCAGATACAGGTCGCCGATGGCGTCCAGAATCTTGTGCTTGACGAACACGTCCTCGTAGCGCAGGCCGTCCTCGTTCAGCACGCGGAAATCGTCGAGCACGATGGCGTTGTCGAGATTGCCGCCGAGCGCCAGATTGCGCGAGCGCAGCGTCTCCAGATCGCGCATGAAGCCGAAGGTGCGGGCGCGGCTCACTTCCTTGAGGAAGGAGGTCGTGGAGAAATCCATCGAGGCGCGCTGCGCGCGGCGCTTGAAGATCGGGTGATTGAACTCGATCTCGAAGTTGACCTTGAAGCCGTCGAAGGGATCGAACTGCGCCCACTTGTCGCCGTCGTCGACGCGCAGCCGCTTCTTCACGCGGATGAAGCGCTTCGGCGTGCGCTGCTCCTCGATGCCCGCGGACTGCAGCAGGAACACGAAGGGCCCGGCGCTGCCGTCCATGATCGGCACCTCGGGGGCCGAGAGCTCGACGATCGCGTTGTCGATCCCGAGGCCCGCGAACGCCGACAACAGGTGCTCGACGGTCGAGACGCGCGCCTCGCCCTTGCCGAGCGTCGTGCCGAGCTGCGTGTCGCCGACGTTCTCGGCGTGCGCGCGGATGTCCACCGGCAGCGCGAGGTCCGTGCGGCGGAAGACGATGCCCGAGTCGGCCGCGCCCGGGCGCAGCGTCATCAGTACCTTCTTGCCCGTGTGCAGACCGACTCCGGTGGCACGAATGGAGTTCTTGAGCGTTCGCTGTCCGACCATGCTGTAGGCTTCCGCCTCGTCCTTCACTCCACGCCGCGAGCCCAGGCTGCGGCTGACACGCGCGCCTCGAACGGTACGCGGGAGGGCCACCCCGAGGCGGGGGGCCGCTCCCGAAGCGTTATGTAACGCCTTACCGTATCACATCAATCGGCCTGCCGCCGCAGGAATGCCGGGATATCCAGCAGTTCCTCGCCCTCGGCTTCGGGGCGCAAGCCGTCGCCGACCGCCCGCTGGCGCTGCACCGTGGGCTTGTCGTACCCGGCATAGTCGCCGCTCGAGAGCGGCGTGCGCCGCACCACCCGCATCGCCGGCTCGCGCGGATCGCGGCCCACGAGCGCCTCGCGCGGCTGCACCGGCCGCGCCGCAACCGCGGGCCGGCCGAGTCCGGTCGCCACCACGGTGACACGCACCTGGTTGGTGAGCTCCGGATCGATGACCGTGCCGACCACCACGGTCGCGTCCTCGGAGGCGAATTGTTTCACGATCTGCCCCACCTCCTGGAATTCCCCGATCGAGAGATCCATGCCGGCGGTGACGTTCACCAGGATGCCGTGCGCCCCGGCGAGGTTGATGTCCTCGAGGAGCGGGGAAGACACGGCGCTCTCGGCGGCGGCGCGCGCCCGGCCTTCGCCGCTCGCGGCCCCGGATCCCATCATGGCCATGCCGGTCTCCGCCATGACGGTGCGCACGTCGGCGAAATCGACGTTGATGAGGCCCGGGCGGGTGATGAGCTCGGCGATGCCCTGTACCGCGCCCTGCAGCACCTGGTTGGCGGCCTTGAAGGCATCGAGGAGCGTCGTCTGCGGCCCGAGCACCGTGAGGAGCTTCTGGTTAGGAATTGTAATGAGCGAATCGCAGTACTTGGAGAGCTCCTGGATACCGGTGTCGGCGACGCACGAGCGCTTGTTGCCTTCCATCTCGAAGGGGCGCGTCACGACCGCCACCGTGAGGATGCCGAGCTCCTTGGCCACCTGCGCCACGACCGGCGCGGCGCCCGTGCCGGTACCGCCGCCCATGCCGGCGGTGATGAACAACATGTCGCAACCCTCGACCAGCTCGACGATGCGGTCGCGATCCTCCATCGCGGCCTGGCGGCCGACCTCGGGGTCGGCGCCCGCGCCGAGACCCTTGGTGATGTTGCAGCCGATCTGCAGAGCGGTCTTCACCTTGGCGTGCTTCAGGGCCTGCGCATCGGTGTTGACGCACATGAAATCGACCCCGTCGATGCCGGCGGTCAGCATGTGCGCCACGGCGTTGCCGCCGCCGCCGCCCACGCCGATCACCTTGATGACGGCGCTCTGGCTGTATGCGTCCATCAGTTCAAACATGTTGTTGCTCCTTACACGAATACAAACGGTTGGTTGAGTCCGGTCGCTCTGCTGTCAGCTTCAGAAATTCCCCTGGAACCACGACCGCATGCGCTCGAGCACCGACTTGCCGTTGAGGGCGAGCGAGTGTCCGCGGCGTGCGGGCATCAGGTTGTCGCGGGCGTAGAGCAGGAGGCCCACGCCCGTCGAATAAATCGGATTGCGCACCACGTCGGTGAGGCCCTCGATCGCCTGCGGGAGGCCTAAGCGCACCGGCACGTGGAACACTTCCTCGGCGAGCTCGATCGCGCCTTCCATCTTGGCGCTGCCGCCGGTGAGCACGATGCCTGCGGCGATCACCTCCTCGAATCCCGAGCGCCGCAGCTCCTCGCGCACCAGTCCGAAGAGCTCCTCGTAGCGCGGCTCGACGATCTCGGCGAGCGTCTGGCGCGCCAGGCGCCGCGCCGGGCGCTCGCCCACGCTCGGCACCTCGATGCTCTCGTCGGGGTTGGCGAGCTGCGACAGGGCACAGGCGTAGCGGATCTTGATGTCCTCGGCGTACTGGGTCGGTGTGCGCATCGACACCGCGATGTCGTTGGTCACCTGGTCGCCGGCGATGGGGATGACCGCGGTGTGGCGGATCGCGCCGTTGGCGAACACGGCGATGTCGGTGGTGCCGCCGCCGATGTCGACCAGGCACACGCCGAGCTCCTTCTCGTCCTCGGTGAGCACCGCGAAGCTGGAGGCGAGCTGCTCGAGCACCACGTCGTCGACGTCGAGTCCGCAGCGCTGGATGCACTTCTCGATGTTCTGCGCCGCCGAGTCGGCCCCGGTGACGATGTGCACCTTGGCCTCGAGCCGCACGCCCGACATGCCGATCGGGTCGCGGATGCCTTCCTGGCCGTCGACGATGAACTCCTGCGGCAGCACGTGCAGGATCTTCTGGTCGGCGGGAATCGCGACCGCCTTGGCGGCATCGATCACGTGCTCGACGTCGCCGTGCGTCACCTCCTTGTCGCGCACCCCGACCACGCCGTGGGAGTTGAGGCTCCGTACGTGGCTGCCGGCGATGCCGGCGTACACCGAGTGGATCTCGCAGCCGGCCATGAGCTCGGCTTCCTCGACCGCGCGCTGGATCGACTGCACGGTGGACTCGATGTTGACCACCACGCCCTTCTTCAGTCCCCGCGAGGGCTGCGAGCCGACGCCCAGCAGCTCGATCGAGCCGTCCGCGCCCACCTCCCCGACCAGTGACACGACCTTGGAGGTGCCGATGTCGAGGCCGACGATCAGGTTGCGATCCGAGCGCTTAAGCATTGCGGCCACCTTCTCTGCCAGCGGCATGGCCCGCGCTGCTGCTGCGCCAGCCGATGGCAAACCCGTTTGTGTAACGCATGTCGACGTAGGAGATTTCCTCGCCGCGCTCGGTGACGAGCTTCAGCGCGGTGCTCATGAACTTCTCGAAGCGCTCATCCACCTGGCGGCGTCCGAGACGCACGGTGACGCCGTTGGCGAGATCGAACTCCCAGGCGCCGCGGGCATCGAGCCGCAGCGCCGTCATGCGCAGCCCCGCCTGCGTCAGGCGGCCGGCGGCGGCGAGATAGCGCTGCGCCACGACCGGCTCCTCGCCGGGGGGGCCCGAGAGCTGCGCGAGCTCGGGCGGAATGTGGCGGCCGTCGCCCGCGAACAGCTCCCCGCGCGTGTTCACCAGCTCGTCCTCGCCCCAGCGCGCCGCGGCGGTCTGCTCGATGACCAGCACGTTCAGGCCCCGCGGCCAGGCGCGCTGCACGCTCACCGCATCCACCCACGGCAGCGTATGGATGGCGCGCCGCACGGCGGCGAGATCCACCGACAGCAGGCCCACACCGTGCAGCTGGCTCTTCACCACGCGCTCGACGTCGCCGGGAGAGACGCGCTGGAAGCGCCCCTCGACCGCCACCGACTCGACCGGCTGGTCGAGCGCCGCGGCAAGCGCGGCGGCGCCGATGCCGAGCGCGGCGAGCGCACCCACGACGGCGCCCAGCCGCCGCCAGTTGATGCGCGGGAGGCTCAGTGCGCGCCCGGAGGGTTTGCGGCGGTTGCGGCTGCGGCGCAGCATCGTCACGCCCTCCGCGGCGCCGGCGCCGCGGGCTGCCGCGCCAGGCTGGTCTCGAGCACGCGCCAGGCGAGCTCGTCGAAGTCGATGCCGACGGCGCGCGCCGCCATCGGCACGAGGCTGTGGCTGGTCATGCCCGGAACGGTGTTGATCTCGAGCAGCAGCGGCCTGCCGGCGCCGTCCATCATGAAGTCCGCGCGTCCCCAGCCCGAGGCGCCCGCGGCCTCGAAAGCCGCGAGCGCGAGGCTCGCGAGGTGCGCCTCGGCGGGCGCCGACAGGCCCGAGGGACAGAAGTAACGCGTGTCGTCGCGGAAGTACTTGGCCTCGTAGTCGTAGAAGGTCTTCGGTGTCTCGATGCGGATCGAGGGGAGCGCGGCGCCCTGCAGGATCGCCACCGTGTACTCGGCGCCCGTGATCCAGCCTTCCGCGAACACCAGCGTCTCGAGCTGCGCCGCCGTGGCGAAGGCCGCGGGCAGATCCGCGGCGCGCTCGACCTTGCTCATGCCGACGCTCGAGCCCTGCGTCGCGGGCTTGACGATGAGGGGGAGCTTCAGGCGCTCGAGGGCCACGGCGAAGTCCTGCGGGCCGCGCAGCACCACGAAATCCGCGGTCGGTACGCCGCAGGAGAGCGCGAGGCGCTTGGTGCGCAGCTTATCCATGCCGATGGCCGAGCCCATGACGCCGCTGCCGGTGTAGGGGACGCCCAGATAGTCGAGCGCGCCCTGCAGCGTCCCGTCCTCCCCCCCCGGGCCGTGCAGCGCGATCCACACGCGCGCGAAACGCTGCGCGGTGAGCTCGGTGAGCGCCACGTCGCGCGGATCGAAGGCGTGGGCGTCGACGCCGCGGCGCCTGAGGGCCTCCAGCACCGCGTTGCCGGTGAGGAGCGAGATCTCGCGCTCGCTCGAGTCGCCGCCGAGCATGACCGCCACCCGGCCGAAGTCCTGCGGGTCGGTCACGCGGCGCAGCGCGGCGGGCTGGTAGCTGAGACGCATGGCTTACGGCACCCCCACGATGCGCACTTCAGGGTGGAGCGAGACGCCGTGCCGCCGCTCGACCGCCGCGCGCACGTGCTCGATCAGGGCCTCGAGGTCCGCGGCGCGCGCCGCGCCGTGATTGATGATGAAATTCGCGTGCTTCTGCGACACCGAGGCATCGCCGATGCGATAGCCCTTGAGCCCGGTGGCCTCGATGAGGCGCGCGGCGTGATCGCCGGGCGGATTGGTGAACACCGAGCCGCAGCTCCACTCGCCGATCGGCTGCGTCTCCTTGCGCCGCGCCAGAAGCTTTTGCACCTCGTCGGCGTGTGCGCCGGCGCGCTGCTCGAAGGCGAGCGTCGCGCCGAGGAACCACTCCCCGGGCGCGGGGGCCACCACTTCGCGGTAGCCGACGCGGTACTCCTTCGCCGCACGCACACGCTCGACGCCGCGGCGGTCGATGGTCTCGACCTCGAGCACGTGCCGCCAGGTCTCGCCGCCGAAGGCGCCGGCGTTCATCGCCAGCGCCCCGCCGAGCGTGCCCGGGATGCCGGCGAAGAATTCCGCGGGCCCGAGGCCCCACTTGATGCACTGCCGTGCGATGCGCGCGCAGGCGACGCCGGCGCCGGCCCGCACGCGCGTCTCGCCGAGGCGCTCGAGGTCATCGAGCGTCCCGTGCGTGCTGATGACGACACCGGGGATGCCGCCGTCGCGCACCAGCAGGTTGCTGCCGAGCCCGATCCAGTACACCGGCACGTCCGCGGGCAGCCCGCGCAGGAACGCGGCGAGATCGGCGCGGTCGCGCGGATTGAAGAAGACCTCGGCGGGCCCGCCCACGTGCCAGGAGGTGTGACGGCTCAGGGGCTCGCGGCGCCTGATGCGCGTGCCGAAATCCGCGGCCACCGCGACGGTCATGCGGACCCCCCGGGCGGCAGCAGCGCCGTCAGCGCCGCCGGCAGCGCGTGCGCCGCCGCGCTGATGCTGCCCGCGCCCATGGCGAGGATCACGTCGCCGTCGCGGATCACATCGCGCAACGCCTGCGGCAGCTCCTCGACCTGCTCGACGAACAACGGCTCGCGCTGTCCGCGGCCGCGCACCGCGCGGCAGATCGCCCGGCCGTCGGCGCCGGCGATCGGCGTCTCGCCCGCGGCGTAGACCTCGGTCACCAGCAGCACGTCGGCGAGGCTCAGCACCCGGGCGAAATCGTCGATGAGGTCGCGCGTGCGCGTGTAGCGGTGCGGCTGGAAGGCGAGCACCACGCGGCGCCCGGCGTAGCCCTGGCGCACCGCCTCCAGCGTCGCCGCGACCTCGGTCGGGTGGTGGCCGTAGTCGTCGACGATCGTGACGCGCCCGGCGCCGGTGACGACGTCGGCGATGTGCTGCAGCCGCCGGTCGACGCCCTGGAAGGTCGCGAGCGCGCGCTGGATGGCCGCGTCGCCGATGCCGAGCTCGGTGGCGACCGCGATCGCCGCGAGCGCATTGCGCACGTTGTGGGTACCGGGGAGATTGAGCGTCACCGCGAGCGGCGCGCCGCCGGCGCGCGCCACCTGGAAGTGGGTCCTGAGGCCCTCGTGGCGCAGAGCGCCGCCGCGGACGTCGGCCGCCGTCTCGATGCCGTAGGAGAGGATCGGGCGCGCGACCTCGTCCATGACGCTGCGCACCCCGGCGTCGTCCACACCGAGCACCGCCAGCCCGTAGAACGGCAGGTTGTGCAGGAAATCGACGAAGCTCTGCTTGAGGAGCCCGAAGTCCCCGCCGTGCGTCACGAGATGGTCGTTGTCGATGTTGGTGACGATCGCGATCAGCGGCTGCAGGTGCGTGAAGGAGGCATCGCTCTCGTCGGCTTCAGCCACGAGATAGCGGCCCCGGCCGAGCTGCGCGCCGCTCGCGGCGCTCTTCAGGCGCCCGCCGATGACGAAGGTCGGATCCTCGCCCCCCTCCGAGAGGATGCTGGCGAGCAGACTCGTGGTGGTCGTCTTGCCGTGCGTGCCCGCGACCGCGATCGAGTAGCGGAAGCGCATCAGCTCGCCGAGCATCTCGGCGCGCGACACCACCGGGATGCGCCTGGCGACTGCGGCCGCCACTTCCGGATTGCCGCGCGGCACGGCGCTCGAGGCGACGATCACGTCGGCCCCCTCGATGTTGGCGGCGGCATGGCCGATGCTGATGCGCGCCCCGAGAGAGCCGAGCCGCTGCGTCACGGCGCTGGCGCGCGCATCCGATCCCTGCACGGCGTAACCGAGCGACAGCAGCACTTCGGCGATACCGCTCATGCCGCTGCCGCCGATGCCGACGAAATGAATGGTGTTGATGCGGCGCATGCGGTCGCGCCGGTCGGGATTGACGCGCCGCTCGGCGGCGGGTCGCTCGATGGTGGTACGCCGCTCCGCCATCACGCGCTCCCCGGGATGAGGGCGAGGCACGACTCGGCCAGCTCCTGCGCCGCGCGCGGGGTGGCGAGCTGCCGGGCACGCTCGGCCATGGCGAGGAGCTTGCCGCGCCCGGCGCACAGCCGCTCGAGCTCGGCGGCGAGCCGCTCGGCGGTGAGCTCGCGGTCGGCGATCACCACCGCCGCGCCGGCGCGCACCAGGTACTGCGCGTTGTGGGCCTGGTGGTCGTCCACCGCGCCGGGGAACGGCACCAGCACCGCGCCGATGCCGGCCGCGGCCAGCTCCGACACCGTGAGCGCGCCGGCGCGGCACACCACCAGGTCCGCCCAGGCATAGCCCTCGGCCATGTCGTCGATGAAGGGCCGCACGTCGGCGCGCACGCCGGCACGCGCATAGCTCGCGCGCCCCTCCTCGAGCCAGCGCTCGCCGGCCTGGTGGCGTACGTCGAAGACGACCTTGCCCACGAGGCGCGCCAGCGCGAACGGCACCACCGCGTTGAGGCGCGCGGCGCCCTGGCTGCCGCCGAAGACCAGGAGGCGCATCGGGCCTGAGCGCCCCGCGAAGCGCTCGCGCGGGGCGCTGAGCGCGCCGATGTCGCGCCGCACCGGATTGCCGATCACGCGCGCGTGGACCTCGCGGCCGAAGCTGCCGGGGAAGGCCTCGAGCACCACGCGGGCGAGGTGCGCGAGGCAGCGATTGGTGAAGCCGGCGACCGCGTTCTGCTCGTGGATGATGAGTGGCCGGCGCGTGAGCCAGGCGGCGACGCCGCCGGGGCCGGTGACGAAGCCGCCGAGGCCGACCACCACGAGCGGCTGGTGGCGCCGCATGATCTTGAGCGCCTGCACCAGTGCGACCGTCAGGCGCAGCGGCGCCGCGAGCCAGGGCAGCAGTCCTTTGCCGCGCAGCCCCGTCACCGAGAGCCGCTCGAGCGCAATCCCCTCGGCCGGCACCAGGCGCGCCTCGAGCCCGCGCGCGGTTCCGAGCCACACGACCTCGAGGCTGCGCTCGCGCAGCAGCCGCGCCAGCGCCAGCGCCGGGAACACGTGCCCGCCGGTGCCTCCCGCCATGATGAGGATCGGGCGGCTCATGCGCGCTCCCGCGCACCCGGGCCGCGCACCGTGGCCGAGCCGCGGCCCGCACAGCTCGCCTCGTGATAGACGCGCAGCAGCAGCCCCACCCAGGCGAGCGTCACGACCAGGCTCGAGCGTCCGTAGCTCATGAGCGGCAGCGTCAGGCCCTTGGTCGGCAGCACGCCCATGTTGACGCCGATGTTGATGAAGGTCTGGATGCCCACCCACAGGCCGAAGCCCGCGGCCAGATACGCCGGGAACTTCAGTCCCGCCTCGGACGCGAGCCGGGCGATGTGGAAGGCGCGCCAGACGAGCAGCATGAACAGCGCGAGCGTCACCAGCACGCCGAGAAGTCCCAGCTCCTCGGCGAGCACCGCGAACAGGAAGTCGGTGTGCGCCTCGGGCAGATAGAAGAGCTTCTGCACGCTCTCGCCCAGGCCCACCCCGAACCACTGGCCGCGCCCGATGGCGATCAGCGACTGCGTGAGCTGGAACCCGCTGTGCCAGGGGTCGGCCCACGGATCGAGGAAGGTCGTGAGGCGGCGCAAGCGATAGCTCGAGCCGAGCGCGAGCAGCGCGAAGCCGCCGCCGGCGAGCGCCATCATCGCGAACACGTAGCGCAGCCGCGCGCCCGCGAGGAACAGCAGTCCAAACCCGGTGGCGAACAGCACCGTGGCGGCGCCGAAGTCCGGCTCCACCAGCAGCAGCGCGCCGGCGAGCGCGAGCAGCGCGAGCGGCTTCGCGAGGCCCGCGAGGCTCTCGCGCAGCTCATCTTCGCGGCGCACCGCATAGCTCGCCACGTAGAGCAGCACCAGCACGCGCGCGAGCTCCGAGACCTGGAAGTTGAGAGCGCCCACGTGCAGCCAGCGGCGGCTGCCGTTGACCGAATGTCCGAGGCCGGGCAGCAGCACCGCGACCAGCAGCACCAGTGCCACGGCGAGCAGCGGCACCGAGGCGCGCTCCAGCCACTCGGTGCGGATCGAGAACGTGAGTGCCGCACACAGTCCGCCGACGGCGACCAGCGCCAGCTGCCGCTCGAGGTAATAGAAGGGCTGGCCGGTCTCCTGGCTGGCGATCGACACCGATGCCGAGGTCACCATGACGAGGCCGAGGAGCGTGAGCGCCAGCGTCAGCGCGATGGTCACCGTATCGAGACGCACGCCGCCGGCACGCCCGCCGGAGCGCGCGAAGCCCATGAGCGGCTGACCGACGACGGCGCTCATGCGGCGAGCTCCCCGACGACGCGCGCAAACTCGGCGCCGCGCTCGGTGTAGTCGCGGAACATGTCGAGGCTCGCGCACGCCGGCGAGAGCAGCACGGTGTCCCCGGCACGGGCGGCGCGCGCCGCGGCATGCACCGCCTGTGCGAGCGTCGCGCAGGTCTCGAGCGTCGACACCCCGGCGAGCGCACGCGCGAGCCGCGGCGCGTCGCGGCCGATGAGCACCGTGTGACGCACCTTGCCGCGGAAGGCGGCGGCGAGCGGCGCAAAGTCCTGATTCTTGCCGTCGCCGCCTGCGATCAGGACGAGCGGGCCCGCCATGCCGCCCACGGCGGCGAGCGTGGCGCCGACATTGGTGCCCTTGGAATCGTTGATGTAGGTGACGCCGCCCACCTCGGCCACCCACTGCGAGCGGTGCGGCAGGCCCGGGAACTCCTCGAGCTCCGCCAGCATCGGCGCGAGCGGCAGCTCGAGCGCCTCACCGAGCGCGAGCGCGGCGAGCGCGTTGGCCGCGTTGTGCAGCCCCTTGATCTTCATGCGCGCCACGGGCAGGAGCGGTGTGCCGCGGCGCGTCAGCCACCACGCGCCGCCCTGCTCCGCCACCGCGTAATCGGCGCCGACCGTCGCGCGCAGCGAGAAGCTCAGGGTGCGCCGCGCACCGCGCGGCATGGCCATGACCAGCGGATCGTCGAGGTTGACCACCGCGGTGTCGCAGCGGGCGAAGATGCGCGCCTTGGCGGCGGCGTATTCCCCGATCGAGGCGTAGCGGTCGAGGTGGTCGGCGGTGACGTTGAGCACGGTGGCGGCGCGGCAGGCGAGATGGCTCGTGGTCTCGAGCTGGAAGCTCGAGAGCTCGAGTACGTAGAGCGCCGTGCCGGGCGCGAGCAGGTCGAGCGCCGGCTCCCCGAGATTGCCGCCGGCGCGCACGCTGAGCCCGGCGCGCTGCGCCATGCGCGCCAGCAGCGTCGTGACCGTGCTCTTGCCATTGGTGCCGGTGACGCCCGCGACCGGCGCATCCGCGGCGCGCGCGAACAGCTCGATGTCGCCGACGATCTCGAGCCCGCGGCGGCGCGCGGCGGCGAAGAACGGCAGCGCCGGCGAGAGCCCGGGCGATGCCACCACGCACCACGCCCCCTCGAGCAGCGCCTCGTCGAGGGCGCCGAGCCGCACCGGGATCGAGGCATCGAGCGCGCCGAGGGCGGGAAGCTCCGGGGGCCGCTCGCGCGTGTCGGTCACCGCCAGACGCCAGCCCTGGGCGCCGAGATAGCGCGCCGCGGACAGTCCCGTGCGGCCGAGTCCTGCGATCACGGCGTAGGGGCGTTTGTCGTTTGCGCCGGTCATCGCAGCTTCAGGGTCGCGAGGCCCGAGAGCACCAGCAGCAGCGAGATGATCCAGAAGCGCACGATCACCTTCGGCTCCGCCCAGCCCTTGAGCTCGAAATGGTGATGCAACGGCGCCATGCGGAAGATGCGCCGCCCGGTGAGCTTGAAGGAGGCGACCTGCAGGATGACGGAGGCGGTCTCGAGCACGAACACCCCGCCCATCCACAGCACCACCAGCTCCTGGCGGACCACCACGGCGAGCACGCCGATGGCCGCGCCGATCGCCAGTGCGCCGACATCGCCCATGAACACCTGCGCGGGGTAGGAGTTGAACCACAGGAACCCGAGCCCGGCGCCGGCGAGCGAGGCGCAGAACACCAGCAGCTCGCCCGCGCCGTGGATCTCCGGGATCTGCAGGTAATGGGCGAACACCGCGTTGCCGCTGGCGTAGGCGAAGATGCCGAGCGCCGAGGTCACCAGCGCCGCCGGCATGATGGCGAGGCCGTCGAGCCCGTCGGTGAGATTCACCGCGTTCGACATGCCGACGATCATGAGATAGGCGAGCAGGATGAAGCCGAAGGCGCTGAGCGGCTCGTGGAAAGTCTTGAAGAACGGCAGGTAGAGCGTGGTCTGCGCGGACTCGGTGGCGGTGTAGTAGAGCGTCGCCGCGGTGGCGATCCCGGCGACCGACTGCCAGAAATACTTCCAGCGCGCCACGAGTCCCCTGGGGTTGCGCACCACGAGCTTGAGGTAGTCGTCGTAGAAGCCGATCAGGCCGAAGGCAAAGGTGACGGCGAGCACCGTCCACACCAGGCGGTTGGCGGGCTCGGCCCACAGCAGCGTGCTGACGAAGGTCGTCACGAGGATCAGCGTGCCGCCCATGGTGGGCGTGCCGGCCTTGGGCAGGTGGCTCGCCGGACCGTCGTCGCGCACCACCTGCCCGATCTGGTAGCGCGACAGGCGCGCGATCATCGCCGGTCCCACCAGCAGCGACAGCCCGAGCGCGGAGACCGTGGCGAGAATGGCGCGCAGGGTGAGGTACGCAAACACGTGCGCGCCGGGGATGACGCCGGTGAATTGCTGTGTGAGCCAGTAGAGCATCTAGTGAGCCCCCGCGCCGGGCGCCGCATCGCTCGCGAGCGCCTCGATCACGCGCTCGAGGCGATTGAAGCGCGAGCCTTTGACCAGCAGGCGCACGTCGGCGCCGGCCGCGCCGACCGCCTCGCGCAGTGTCGCGATCAGCGCGGGTACGTCGGCACAGGTCGTGGCGCCGGCACCGAAGGCGCTGGCGGCGTGCGCCGCGAGCGCGCCCGTCGCGTACAGCCGCTCGAGTCCGGCGGCGCGTGCCAGCTCCCCGAGCCGCACGTGCTCATCGAGCGCGAAGGCGCCGAGCTCGGCCATGTCGCCGAGCACCAGCCAGCGGCGTCCGGGAAGCGACGCGAGCAGCTCGATGGCGGCGCGCACCGAGCTCGGGTTGGCGTTGTAGGAATCGTCGATCAGCCAGCCGCCGCCGACGCTGCGGCGGAACTGCAGGCGCCCGGGCACGGCGCGCACCGCGGCCAGCCCCGCCACGACGTGTTCGAGGCGCGCGCCGGCGCTCGCCGCGGCGGCCGCGGCGGCCAGCGCGTTGGCGACGTTGTGGGCGCCGCCGAGGTTCAGGCGAATCTCCGCCGTGCCGAGCGGGGCGCTCAGGCGAAAGCGGGTGCTGAAGCCCTCCGCCCCGACCGAGGCCTCGACCGCGCTGGCGGAAAAATCCGCCGCGGCATGCACGCCGAAGGTGACCACGCGCGCCGGCGTCGAGCTGCGCCACAGCGGCGCGAAGTCATCGTCGGCATTGATGACGGCGGTGCCCGACGGGGCGAGTCCCGCCACCATCTCGCCCTCGGCGCGCGCCACACCCTCGAGGCTGCCGAAGCCCTCGAGATGCTCGGCTCCCGCGTTGGTGATGAGCCCGACGGTCGGACGTGCGACGTCCACCAGGTGTGCGACCTCGCCGGCGTGATTGGCGCCCATTTCGACGACCGCGAACCGCTCGGCGTCGCTGAGGCGCAGCAGCGTCAGCGGCACGCCGATGTGGTTGTTGAGGTTGCCGCGCGTCGCGAGGCAGCGGCCCGCCTGCGACAGGATGGCCGCGGTCATCTCCTTGGCGGTGGTCTTGCCGTTGCTGCCGGCGACGCCCACCAGGGGACCCGGGAACTGCGCACGCCAGGCGCGCGCGGCGCGCTCGAGCGCCGCCTGCGTATCGTCCACGACGATCTGGGCGAGCGGCAGCGGCTGCGCGCGCGACACCACGGCGCCGGCCGCGCCGGCGGCGGCCGCGGCCGCCACGAACTCGTTGCCATCGAAGCTCGGCCCCTTGAGCGCGACGAACAGCTGCCCCGCCTCGAGCGAGCGCGTATCGCTCACCACGTCGCTATAGGCGCGGTCGGCGCCGTGCAGGCGGCCGCCGGCGAGGCGCGCGAATTCCGCCAGTGTGCGCTTCACGGGGCGTTCTCCCGCAGTGCGTCCATGACCACGGCCTGGTCGCGGAACGGCCGGCGCACGCTGCCGAGGATCTGGTAGTCCTCGTGGCCCTTGCCGGCGATCAGCACCACGTCGTCGGGGCCGCTACGGGAGAGACCCAGGCGGATCGCGAGCTCGCGGTCGTGCTCGACCACCAGCGGCACGCCGTGCGGGATTCCGGCGAGGATGTCGGCGACGATCCGCGCGGGGTCTTCGCTGCGCGGATTGTCATCCGTCACGATGAGATCGTCGGCGAGCTCGGCGGCGAGCCGCCCCATGAGCGGTCGCTTGCCCGGGTCGCGGTCGCCGCCGCATCCGAACACCACGCGCAGCTGCCCGCGGCAATGCAGCCTCGATGCGCGCAGCGCCTTCTCGAGCGCATCGGGCGTGTGCGCATAATCGACGATGGCGAGCGGCGTCAGACCCCGGCCGCCGAACATCTCCATGCGGCCGCTCGCCGGCCGGCTGCGGCCGAGCGCGCGCACCGCCTCGCCGAGCGGCACGTCCCAGGCGAGCAGCACCGCGAGCACGGTGAGGGAGTTGTCGACGTTGAACTCGCCCATGAGGCGCACCGCGAGCTCCGCCTGTCCGAAGCTCGAGTCGACGGCGATCGTGAGTCCGGTGGGATCGGGCGTCACGCGCAGCGCGCGCACGTACTGCGCCGCGTCCGGTGCGCGGGCCGCGGCCCGTGTGGTGACGATGAGGCGCGCGTCCGCCGCGCGCGCCGCGAGTGCCGCGCCGAACGGATCGTCGATGTTGATCACGCGGTGCGCGAGTCCGGCGCAGTCGAACAGGCGCGCCTTGGCCGCCCCGTACGCCTCCATGGTGCCGTGATAGTCGAGATGATCGCGGGTGAGGTTGGTAAAGGCGGCGGTGTTGAAGCGCACGCCGCTCACGCGGTGCTGGTCGAGTGCGTGGCTCGAGACCTCCATGCCCACGCACTCGGCGCCGAGTGCGCGCAGCAGCGCGAGCTGACGCTGCACGCTGACCGCGTCGGGCGTGGTATGCGCCGTGGGCGTCAGGTGCGGCGGACGCCCGAAGCCGAGCGTTCCCATGTAGGCGGCGGGCCTGCCGGCGGCCTCGAGCGCCTGCGCGAGCAGCCAGGCGCAGGTGGTCTTGCCGTTGGTGCCGGTGATGCCGGCCACGGTGAGCTGCGCGGACGGCGCGCCGAAGAAGCGGTCGGCGATGGCACCGGCGTGCGCGCTCAAGTTGGCGACGCCGCCGACGAACGCGCCGGGGGGCGGCGCCGGGGGCACCTCGCCCGCCGGACCGCCGGTCTCGTAGAGCACCGCGCGCGCGCCGCGCGCCAGCGCCTCGGCGGCGAAACGCATGCCGTGATGGGTGCGGCCGCGGCAGGCCAGGAACAATGCCCCGGGGGTCACGGCGCGGCTGTCCGCCGTCACGTCGCTCACCATGAGACGCTCGGGCACGGCGATCAGCCCGGCGGTGAGCTCGGCCAGCGCCCGCGCGGGCGGGGTGGTGCCGGGAGCGAGGCTCATCGCAGCGCCGCCGTGCGCAGCGTGTCGGGAGCGGCGTTCGCGGGCAGCTCCTCCGGCGAGCGCACCGGGCGGTCCGGGGCGACCGCGAGCAGCCGCAGCGCGCCGCCCACCACGCGCGCAAACACGGGCGCCGACACCTGCCCCCCCTGGTGCTCGCCGGCGCTCGGCTCGTCGATCACCACGACGGCCGCGAGGCGCGGGTCGGTCGCCGGCGCCACGCCGCCGAACACCGCCATGTAGCGGTCGGTGGAGTAGCCGCCGGCGGTCGCCTTCCAGGCGGTGCCGGTCTTGCCGGAGACCCGGTAGCCGGGAATGGCCGCGAGCTTGCCGGTGCCCTCGGCGGTGACGACGGTCTCCAGCATGTTGAGGAGCTCGCGGCACGCCGCGCCCTCGAGCACGCGGGTACCGCTCGCGGGCTCGTCGGATGCGAGGAACGAGACCGGGCGGGAGATGCCGAGCGAGCCGATCGTGGCGTAGGCGTGCGCGAGCTGCAGCGGCGTCACCGAAAGCCCGTAGCCGTGCGACATGGTGACGATGCCGATGGGCCGCCATTGCGCGTAGCGCGGCAGCAGGCCCGCGGACTCGCCCGGATAGCCGCTGGTCGTGACCTCGCCGAAGCCGAGGTTCGTGAGCGTGGTCCACACCTGCTGCGGGGCGAGCGTGAGGGCGATGTGCGCCATGCCGACGTTGGAGCTCTTGGCGAGCACCGTGGCGATGTCGATGGGACCTAAGTTGTGCTCGTCCTCGAAGATCTTCACGCCGACTTTGAAGAAGCCCGGCGAGGTGTCGATGATGCTGTGCGAGTCGTACTTGCCCGCGGCGATCGCCGCCGCGACCCAGAAGGGCTTGATGGAGGAGCCGGGCTCGAAGATGTCGGTGGCGGCGCGGTTACGGTAGTCGTCGGGCTGGATCTGCTCGCGGTCGTTGGGGTTGTAGGCCGGCTGGTTCACCATGGCGAGCACTTCGCCATTGGTGACGTCGAGCACCACGATCGAGCCGGCGCGGGCGCGCTGCTCGCGCACCGCGGCCTTGAGCTCCCGGTACGCGAGGTACTGGATGCGCAGGTCGATCGACAGCACCAGATCCCGGCCCGGGCGCGCCGGCCGGATGCTCTCGACGTCCTGGACGATGCGCCCGTAGCGGTCCTGGATGACGCGCTTGGCGCCCGCTTCCCCGGCGAGCCAGTGATCGAAGGCGAGCTCGAGCCCCTCCTGCCCGGCGTCGTCGACGTTGGTGAAGCCGAGCAGGTGCCCGGTCACCTCGCCCGCCGGGTAGTAGCGGCGATACTCGCGCGAGGTGTAGACGCCCGCGATCCCGAGCGCCTTGATCTCGGCGGCTTCGGCGGGCTGGCGCCCGCGCGCGAGATAGAGGAACTCACGGTCGAGATTGCTGCTGATGCGGCGTGCCAGGTCCTGGCGGTCGA
Source organism: Steroidobacteraceae bacterium (assembly GCA_035523985.1). GTDB lineage: Bacteria > Pseudomonadota > Gammaproteobacteria > Steroidobacterales > Steroidobacteraceae > 13-2-20CM-66-19. Next base: position 27,646 of record DATKPR010000012.1, read on the forward strand.
GCCCGAGCGCGCTCGCCAGGCGCGGGATCTGCTCCTCGGCGGCGGCGAGCTCCCCCGGGTTCACCCAGATCGAGTCCACCGGCGTACTCACCGCGAGCGCCTCGCCGTAGCGATCGGTGATGGTGCCGCGGTGTGCGGCGATCTGCAGCACGCGCGAGAAGCGGGCGTCGCCCTGGCGCGCGAGAAAGCCGTGATCGACCAGCTGCAGGTCCACCGCGCGCCACAGCAGCGCGGCGCAGCCGAGCGCGAGCAGCGCCAGCAGCGCGCCCGAGCGCCAGCGGAACGAGCGCGGCGCCGCCTCCGCGCGAGTGCTGCGCGTCTTCACGGGGCGACGACCTCGATGTCCTGCGGGGGCGGGGTCGCCATGTGCAGCCGCGTGCCGGCGACCCGCTCGACGAATGCGTGGCTCGACCAGGCGCTCTGCTCGAGCTGCAGCTGCCCCCACTCGATCTGCAGCGTATCGCGCTGCGCATTGAGCCCCTCGAGCTCGATGAACAGCTGCCGCGCGCGGTGCTCGCAGTACACCGCGCCCGCGGCGGAGCCGAGCGCCGCGAGCCACAGCAGCGGCACGCCGACGATCAGCAGCATCCGGGCCCTCATGCGAGCTTCTCCGCGACGCGCAGCAGCGCGCTGCGCGAGCGCGGGTTGCGCCGCACCTCGGCCTCGCCGGGGCGGATCTTGCGGCCGATGAGCTTCAGTGACGGTTCGGCGCCGCGCGGCAGCACCGGCAGGTGGGCGAGCGCCGGGTCGGGCTGCGACTCGCGCTGCATGAAGCGCTTCACCACGCGGTCCTCGAGCGAATGAAAGGTGATGACCGCAAGGCGTCCGCCGGCGCTGAGCGTCGCGAGCGCACCGAGGAGCCCGCGCTCGAGCTGGCCGAGCTCGTCGTTGATGAACATGCGCAACGCCTGGAAGGTGCGCGTGGCGGGATGCTTGCCGGGCTCGCGCGTGCGCACCGCGTGCGCGACCAGCTCGGCGAGCTCGGCCGTGCCGGTGAGCGGGCGCTGCCCGCGCGCCTCGACGATCGCGCGGGCCACGCGGCGCGCGAAGCGCTCCTCGCCGAAGGTCGCGATCACCTCGCGTATCTCGTCGAAGCTCGCCCGAGCGAGCCAGGCCGAGACCGGTTCGCCGCGTGTCGGGTCCATGCGCATGTCGAGCGGGCCGTCGGCGCGGAAGCTGAAGCCGCGGCGCGCGTCGTCGAGCTGCGGTGAGGACACGCCGAGGTCGAAGAGCACGCCCCGGCAAGCACGACCTTCACCGTGTAACGGCACGAGCGCGCCGAGGTCGGCAAACGACGCATGGACGAGCGTAAGCCGCATTTCGTCGGCAAAGCGCTGAGCTCCGGCCGCGATGGCCTGCGGATCGCGGTCGATGGCGAGCACCGCGCCCTCCGGGCCCAGGGCCTGGAGGATGAGTGCCGTGTGCCCGCCGCGCCCGAACGTCGCATCGACATAGTAACCGCCCGCTTCCAGGGCCAGTCCCGCAAGCGCCTCTGCGGCAAGCACCGGTGTGTGCTCATCCCCCATAGCAGCGGTGCGATACCCGGCCCATTTCCACCCGAGGCGGCAGCAACTGCGCCCCTCGCGAACCTCAACGCGGCCTCGCGGCCGACTTACAGCGACAGCGACTCGAGCTCGGACGGCAGATCGGTCGCCACCTCTTCATTCTTGAGCCACAGGTCGCGGCGTTCGTTCCATCGCGCCTCGTCCCACAACTCGAAGCGGTTGCCCTGGCCGATCAGCATCCCGTGACGCCCGAGCCTCGCGAACTCACGCAGCTCCGGCGGCAGCAACACCCTGCCGTGCCCGTCGAGGGGCAGATCGGTCGCGTGGCCCACCATGAGGCGCTGCAGCCGCCGTGCCGTCGGATTGAGGCTCGGCAGGCTCATCAGCTTGCGTTCGATCTGCTCCCACTCGGGCAGGGGATAAATGAGGAGGCACTGGTCCTTGTCGACGGTGACCACCAGGCGCCCCTCGGCAAGGCCCGCGATCTGGTCGCGGTAGCGGGTGGGAATGACCATCCGCCCCTTGTCGTCCAGGGTGATCTTTGTTGCACCGCGAAACATGACCTGTAGGGCGGGATTACGCCCATTTCCCCCCACCTTTTCCCACCGGCCGCCACTATAGGAATCGGGGGCGAACTATGTCAATTGAAAAAAGTGAGAAATTCGTCGCAGTCACAACGACTTATGTAGAAAAGAACAGTGCCGGAGCAGCCACCCGGACCTCGTCCGGCAGGGTTTCGGTCATAGCAATCAGCGGCTTGGGGAATGAACCTTATACAGTGCCTCATGAGTGGGGCGACTGGACGGATCCGCGGCGCTCAGACGGCTTCGGGCCACTCAGATGGATTCGAACGCGTGGCGGATCCACTCGATGCGCGGCGCGGGCCCCTCGGGGCCGCTCACGACGAGCACGTCGAACCTGACGGGGAGCCTCGCCAGGTCGCGGCGACGCTGCAGGAGCTGGGATGCCGCGCGTGCAATGCGCTGCTGCTTGCGCCGGTCGACGCTCGCGGCGGCCCCGCCGAACTCAGCGCTCGCGCGCGTGCGCACTTCGGCGATCACCAGCACGCCGCGCTCGCGGGCGACGAGGTCGAGCTCGCCCAGGCGCCGGCGGTAATTGCGCTCGAGGATCTCGCAGCCCTGCGCGCGCAGGAATTCGGCGGCGAGCTCCTCCGCCCGTTGTCCGGCCCGTTGTCGCTGCGTGAGCATCCCTGCTCGCCTCGCGTGTGCGCGCCGTCAGCCGCGCGGGCGCCTCACGGGGTCGGCGCGGGCAGCGGCCGCAACTGGCCGTCGTGCAGCTGCGCCCAGGCGAGCTCGCGGCGCACGCGGTGCTCGGCGTCGAAGCTCAGCCGTCCGGTGAGCCCGTCGATGTTGACGTCGTTCGGGCGATTGAGCAGCGCGACCGCCAGCCGCCACGCATCGAACCCGAAGGCGAACAGGCGGCTGCGCGCGAAGCCCGCGTTCGGCCACGCGTCGCGCGTCGCAGCGCGCACCGCCTCGGCGAGATCCCCGCCGAGTATCCATGGCATGTCGGGGAATATCAGGCCGTCGAGATCCTGGTTGGCGCGCACGTCCGGCTCGAACGCCGCCGAGGTCGCATAGGTCGCAATGTCGCCCGCGAAATGAAAGCGCAGCTGCGGGCGCAGCAGCCGCTCGGTGTTGGCGGGTGCCGGCGCAAAAATGAAGCCGATGTCGGCGCGCCGGCGCGGCTCGAACTGCAGCTTCGTGCCGAGGATGCCTTCGAGCCGCCGGTAGCGCGCCTGGCTTTCACTGATGCCGAGGATCTGCGTCACCGCCTCGGAGTAGTCGGTGCGCGTTCCGTCGATGCTCGCCGTGGCGATGAGCTCGCCGCCGCCCGCCTCGAGCTCCTGGCGGAACGCCGCGAGCACACGCGTTCCCCAGTCACCGGCGGGCGCGAGCGCCACCCCGCGGCGGTGGTGATCCGCGAGGATGCGCCGCGCCACGAGGCGCGCCTCCTCCTCCGGTGAGAGCGCATCCTGGTAGAAGCGCGGCGGCGCCGGCGTCTCGGGGCCGAGGAAGTTGAGCGCGAGCACGGGCGGTCGCGTCCCGGCGAACTGGGCGGCCGCGATGACTTCCTCGCGCGTCAGCGGTCCCACGATGAGCTCGGCACCGGAGCCCGCGGCGCGGGTCAGCGCCTCGGCGACGCTCTCGGTGCCCGTGTCGTAAACGCGCACCCGCAGCCGCTCGGCGGCGGGCGACTGGTACCACGCCGCGAGGAAACCGTCGCGTACGCTCACCGCCGCGGCGTTGGTGCGGCCGGTGACCGGCAGCAGCAGCGCGATGTGCGGGGCGACCTCGGCCTGCTCGCGCGCCAGCGCCTCGGCGGCCTCCGGGTGCCCGGCGCCCACCGCGGCGCGCGCCTTCAGATCGCGGTAACGCGCCGCCTGGGCGGGATTCGCGGGCATCGGGAGCGCATCGAGCTGCCGCCAGGCCTCCTGGATCTGTCCGCGTTCGAGCGCGATCTCGGCGCTGAGCAGCGCGCGCTCGGTTTGCTGCTCGGGCGTGAGCGTGCCTTCGAGACCGCTCAGCACGCGGGCGGCTTCGTCGGCGCGGTGCGCGCCGAGCCAGGCGTGCGCCGCGCGCAGCAGATACGCGCTGCGATCGGCGCCGCTGTTCTGGCCCGCGAGCGCCTCGTAAATGCGCGCCGCGCCGCCCGCGTCGCCCGCCTGCTCGAGGCGCGCGGCGCGATCGAGCGAAGGCGGCGGGCTGACGTTCGTCAGGCTCGGGCAGCCGCTCAGGGCGCATGCCACCGCGAGAGCGGCGCTGCCGGGGATCCAGCGGGCGGGCGACATTGGTTGAAGGGCCATACGGTTAGCGCGCAGGATCCGAACCCAAGAGGCCGCGGCTGCGCGCGGCATGAGCGATGGATTATAGATGGTCAAGGCGCCCGGCAGGCTGCTCGTCGTAGCCACCCCCATCGGCAACCTCGCCGACCTGAGTCCGCGCGCGCTCGAGGCGCTCGGGAGCGCCGCGCTCATCGCCGCCGAGGACACGCGCCACACGCGCCTGCTGCTGCAGGCCGCCGGCGTGAGCACGGCGCTCGTGTCGCTGCACGCCCACAACGAGTCGCAGCGGGTTGCGGAGCTGCTCGAGCGGCTCGCCGACGGCATGGACGTCGCCCTGGTGAGCGATGCCGGCACGCCGCTGCTCTCGGATCCGGGCTTCGAGCTGGTGAGCCGTGCCGCCGCGGCCGGCTTCGCCGTGCATACCATCCCGGGACCGTCGGCCATCACCGCGGCGCTCTCGGTCGCGGGGCTCCCCACGCATCGCTTCTGTTTCGAGGGCTTCCTGCCGGCGCGCGCCGCCGAGCGCCGCGCCGCGCTCGCGCAACTCGCGCACGAGACCCGCACTCTGGTGTTCTTCGAGGCGCCGCACCGCATCGAGGCGGCGCTGGCGGACATGGCCGCGCATTTCGGTCCGCAGCGCCGCGCGGCCGTCGCCCGCGAGCTCACCAAGACGCACGAAACGATCTACCGCGGCACCCTCGGGCAGCTGCACGCACGGGCGCAGGCCGAGCAGAACTTCGCGCGCGGCGAGCTCACCGTGGTGGTGGCGGGCGCCGCGGACGGCGCGGACGCCGTCGATGCGGCGCAGCTGCGCCGGACGATGGACATCCTGCTGCGCGAGCTGCCGCCCGGCCGCGCTGCGGCCACCGCTGCGGCGCTCACCGGGGCGCCGCGCGCGGCAGCCTATGCGCTCGCCGCCACCCGGGATGCCGCGGCTGCGCCGCCCGCGGACGAGGAAATGCCCTGAGCGACGGCGCAGTTGACTTCGGCGGCCGCGGCCCTATCGTGCGGCTCAGAGTCGGCCGGGCAGTCGCTGCTCCCGCTTTGGGGGTGGAGGAAAGTCCGGGCTCCGGCGGATCGGGTGCCAGGTAACGCCTGGGGGGCGCGAGCCCACGGAAAGTGCAACAGAGAGCAAACCGCCCAAGTCCCTCACGGGAACGGCAAGGGTGAAACGGTGCGGTAAGAGCGCACCGCGTCGGTGGCAACACGCGACGGCACGGCAAACCCCACCCGGAGCAAGGCCAAATAGGGAAGCCGCGTGCGCCCTCACGGGCGGCACGCAGCGCCGATCCGCGCGCGCTTCCGGGTAGGCCGCTAGAGGTCCACGGCGACGTGGATCCCAGAGGAATGATTGCCCTCGACAGAACCCGGCTTACAGGCCGACTCTTTTTATGCGCTAAAGCGCGGGACTTACGTGGTTCGCGAGGACGCGAACCACGTACATGAAGCTCGGAAAGAGACCGCGCCCACGCAAGACCTGCACGCGCGCGTTTACTTGACGACTTTAAGCTGCGGGCGGCGCGGGCCGCCCTCCTCGGCCGCCGACGGCCGCTTGGGCGGATCGGGCCCCAGGTCCTGCTCGGAGAACACCATGCCTTCGCCGGTCTCGCGCGCGTACACGCCGAGTACCGCCCGCACGGGGAAGCGCACGTGATGCACCACGCCGGCGAAGCGCGCGTCGAACTCCACCTCGTCGTTGCCGAGGCGCAGCCGCTGCGTCGCGCTCTCGCTCAGGTTGAGGACGATCTTGCCATCCTTCACGTAGGCGCGCGGCACCTCGGCGCCTTCATGGCCCGCATCGACGATGACGTGCGGCGTATGGCCGCACGCGCTGATCCACTCGTGCATGGCGCGCAGCAGGAACGGCCGCTTGGCTAAGGCGCGGGTCATGGCCTAGCGGAGCAGCCGCATCTCCTGCTCCTTGTCGGTGAGGGCCTCGCGGAAGGCCGGGCGGCCGAACACCAGCTGCATGTACTTCTCGATCGGCTGCGCCTGGGGCGGCAGATCGATCTCGTAGAACGGCAGCCGCCACAGCACCGGCGCGATGGTGGCATCGACCAGCGAGAACTCATCCGAGAGGAAGTAGGGTTTGATCTTGAAGAGCTCGGTGCTCTGCAGGATCGTGTCGCGCAGGATCTTCTTGAGCTTGAGCGCCTGCTTCTTGTCCGGCTCCGCGTCGATCTGCTTGGCGACGCTGTACCAGTCGCGCTCGATGCGGTAGAGCGCCAGGCGGAACTGCGCCCGCGTCAACGGGTCCACCGGCATGAGCGGCGGGTGCGGAAAGCGCTCATCGAGGTACTCGATGATGACGCGCGAGTCGTACAGCACCAGGTCGCGGTCCACGAGCGTCGGCACGCTGTGGTAGGGATTCAGGTCGAGCAGGTCCTCCGGAAAGCGCCCCGCCTCGACGCTGACGATGTCGATGCTGATGCCTTTCTCGGCCAGCACGATCCGCGTCCGGTGACTCCACGGGTCATCGGGTGCGGAGAACAACGTCATGATGGATCGTCTGCTCGACACTCCCGCTCCCGGGGGACGGACGCCACTACCTCAGTGAACGTCCTTCCAGTACTCGCGTTTCACCCGCCAGGCGAGCCAGGTGAACACCAGCAGGAACAGTACCACCCACACGCCGAGCTGATGCCGCTCGATCTGCGTGGGTTCGCTGACGTAGTCGAGAAAATTCACCGTATCGCGTACGAAGCCGTCGTATTCCTCTTGGCTCATGCGCCCGGGAGCGAGCGGCTCGAAATGATCGAACACCTGCTCGGGTGCCGCACCGGGGCGCGTCTCGGTGCGGAACACCGCGGTCTTGAGCCCCTCGAGCTCGGAGAGCACGTCGGGCATCGCGATCGCCGGCAGCCGCAGGTTGTTGGCGCCGGTCTGCCGGGTCGGGTCGACGTAGAAGGTCGTGAGCAGCTGGTAGAGGTAGTCGGTGCCGCGTTCCCGCGCCATCAGCGACAGGTCCGGCGGCGCCTTGCCGAACCAGGTCTCGGCGTCGGCGGGCGGCATGGCGCTTCGGATGTAGTCGGTGGACTTGGCGCCGGGGGGCATCAGCTCGCTGGCGAGCAGGTCCGGCGGGATCTTGAGGTCCGCACCGAGCCGCGACCAGCGCTCGTATTTGAGCGAGTGGCAGCCGAGACAGTAGCTGACGAAATTACGCGCGCCGCGCTGCACCGAGGCGAGATCCGACACGTTGGTATTGGCGTGCCAGCTGTCCCAGTCGGCCCCCGGCTTGCCCGCGGCCTCCTCCGCGGCCGGCAGGCGCTGCGGTACGCAGGCCACCGCCACCACCAGCGCCGCGCCGAGCAGCCAGCGCGCGGGCGAGCCGGCGCTGCGGGCCCTGTCAGTGCGCATGGTAGACCACCCTTTCAGGCACGGGCTTCACCGGATCGAGCTTCGTATAGATCGGCATGAGGAAGAAGAAGGCGAAGTACAGCGCCGCGAAGACGCGCGCCAGCATGACGTACAGACCTTCGGCCGGCTGCAGGCCGAGGTAGCCGAGCGCGATGAACGACACCACGAACACCGCCAGCGCACCGCGCGACATCCAGCCGCGGTAGCGCATGGACTTCACCGGCGAGCGGTCGAGCCACGGCACGAACAGGAACGCCGCCACCGCGATCGCCATGAGCAGCGCCCCGAGGCGCTGATCCGGCACCGCGCGCAGGATCGCGTAGTAGGGCGTGAAGTACCACACCGGGGCGATATGCTCGGGGGTCGACAGCGGGTTCGCCGGCTCGTAGTTCGGCGCCTCGAGAAACAGCCCGCCGAAGTTCGGCACGAAGAACACCACGACCGCGAGCAGCACCAGGAATACGGCGATGCCCACGAAGTCCTTGACGGTGTAATAAGGATGGAACGGGATGCCGTCGAGCGGCTTGCCGTCGGCGCCGACCTTCTCCTTGATCTCGATGCCGTCGGGGTTGTTGGAGCCCACCTCGTGCAGCGCCACCAGGTGCAGCGCGACCAGCCCGAGGAGCGCGAGCGGCACCGCCGCGACGTGCAGCGAGAAGAAGCGGTTGAGCGTCGAGTCGGCGATGCCGTAATCGCCGCGGATCCACAGCACCAGGTCGGGACCGATTCCGGGGATGGTGCCGAAGAGATTGACGATCACCTGCGCGCCCCAGAACGACATGTTGCCCCAGGGCAGCACGTAGCCCATGAAGGCCTCCGCCATCAGCGCGAGATACACCAGCATGCCGATCAGCCACAGCAGCTCGCGCGGGGCCTTGTACGAGCCGTAGAGAAAGGCCCGGAACATGTGCAGGTACACCACGATGAAGAAGAACGAGGCGCCGGTCGAGTGCAGGTAGCGGATGAGCCAGCCCCAGTCGACCTCGCGCATGATGAATTGCACCGAGTCGAAGGCGGTCGCCTCGCCCGGCTTGTAGAACATGGTGAGGAAGATGCCGGTGACCAGCTGCAGCACCAGCACGACCAGCGCCAGCGAGCCGAAGAAGTACCAGACGTTGAAGTTCTTGGGCGCGTAGTACTCGGTGACCTGGTCGGCGAGGAATTTGTCCACCGGCAGCCGCTTGTTGAGCCACGGCCAGAAGCCCTTCTTGCCCGAGCTGCCCGCCTTCGGCATGGGAGCGGCGGCGCCGGTCGCGGTCTTGACGGTCATCAGGCGGCTCCTTTCTCGTCGGCGCCGACCACGAGCAGATGCTCCTGCGGATAGGAGTACGGCGGCACGCGCAGGTTGATCGAGGCCGGCGACCCGTCGAACACCCGCCCGGCGAGGTCGAAGCGCGAGCCGTGGCACGGGCAGAAGAACCCGCCGGGCCAGGAGGGATAGAGCTCACCGGCGGCGAAGCGCTGCTTGGGCAGGCAGCCGAGGTGCGTGCAGATGCCGACCAGCACCAGAAACTCGGCCGTGCGCGAGCGCAGCGTGTTCCTGGCGTAGGGCGGCTGATCGGAGTGCAGCGACTCGGGATCCTTCAGATCCGCGTCGTGCCCGGCGATGCGCGCCACCATGTCGGGCGTGCGCCGCACCACGTAGATCGGCTGACGCCGCCACACCGGAATGGCCATCTGCCCGGGATCGAGCTTGGAAAGGTCGAACGTGACCGGCGCACCGGCCGCCCGCGCCCGCTCCGAGGGGCTCCAGGACTCGATGAAGGGCACCGTGGCAAATGCCGCGCCAACCGCCCCGGTGGCGATCGTTGCCCTGGTGAGAAACTTGCGCCGGTCGAGGTCGACTTCGTCGCCACCGGCGACGCCTGCGTGATCCGCCATCTCACCACTCTCCCGCGTTGCTACACGCCCGCCGCAGTTCGTCGCGCATCGCGCACGTAAGCGGACTGCGCATCGGTGCAGTTTCGTACCTTGCGGGGGGCGGCGCATTATACACAAACGCACCTGCCTCTCCGGCGCGCCCGCACCCGGCGTGCGCGAGGCACGGACGGAATTTTTGAGGCTTTTCCCGGAGTGGTCATGCTTCAGCACCTCGGCCGCGGGCTGACCTTCGTCGCCGGATCGGTCGTCGGGGGACTTGCCCTGGCCTTCGTGATCGTGGCGCTGCGCCCGGAGCTGATCCGGGGGCGCGCTGCGGCCGTGCCGGCCCCGGCTGCGGCGCCCGCGGCTGCACCGCCCGCGGCCATGCCGGCAGCAGCCGCGGCAGGGACGGCACACGGCGCGGGCGCGCCCGAGCGCGCCTCCTTCGCCGACGCGGTGCAGCGGGCCGAGCCCGCGGTGGTCAACGTCTACACCGACCGCGTGGTCACCGAGCGCCTGGCGCCCTCCTTCGGGGAGCTGTTCGGGGAGTTCCTGCCGCGCTACCGGCAGCGCATCGAGCGCAGCCTCGGCTCGGGCGTGATCGTCGACAGCGCCGGCCACATCGTCACCAACGACCATGTCGTGGCCAATGCCGAGGCGATCCGCGTGCAGCTCGCCGACGGGCGCATCGCCGAGGCGCGCGTCGTCGGCACCGACCCCGACACCGACCTCGCGGTCCTCAAGATCGGCCTCAAGTCGCTGCCGGTCGCCCCTCTCGGGCGCTCGGACCAGCTGCGCGTGGGCGACCTGGTGCTCGCGATCGGCAACCCGCTCGGCCTCTCGCACACCGTGACGCACGGGATCGTGAGCGCCGTGAGCCGCGCGCAGCTCGGCATCGCGCCGGTCGAGGACTTCATCCAGACGGATGCGCCCATCAACCGCGGCAACTCGGGTGGGGCGCTGGTCGATGCGAGCGGGGCGCTCGTCGGGATCAACACCGCCATGGTCGCCAAGAGCCTGGGGGTGGAGGGCATCGGCTTTGCGATCCCCGTGAACCTGGTGCGCGGCGTGGTGAGCGACATCATCGACCACGGGCGCGTGATTCGCGGCTGGATCGGCATCGCCCCCGAGGACCTCACCGACGAGCAGGCGCAGCGCCTCGGACTCGCGCAGGGGGGCGTGGTAGTCGCCAACCTCTATGCCGGCAGTCCCGCGGCGCAGGCGGGCTTGCGCCCCGGCGACCTGCTGCTCGCCGTCGACGGCACCGCACCCCGCGGCGCCCAGGACGTGCTCGGGCGTATCTCGCGCCACAAGCCCGGCTCGACGGTCACCCTGAAGGGACTGCGCGGCCGCCAGACCTTCGAGCTCGCGGCGCGCGTCACCGAGCGCCCGCGGGCGCCGCGGCCGCAGCCGTGACCGAGCTCGCCGTCAGCGTCTTCGCCTCGCGCGCCGAGCTCGACGCGGCGCTCAGCGCACGGCTGGCGCGCACGCTCGCGGCCCCCGGCACACGCGCGGTGATGCTCGCGGGCGGCACGACACCGATGAACGCCTACCGGACACTCGCGCAGCAGGGCGTGCGACGCGACGAGCGGCTGCACGTGCTCTTCAGCGACGAGCGCTACGTTCCGGCCGACTCACCGGCGAGCAACTACCACCAGTCGCAGCCTCTCCTGACGGCGCTGGCGCTCCCCGAGGAGGAGGTCCTGCGGGTGCGCACCGAGCTGCCCCTCGAAGCGGCGGCGGCCGACTACGCCGGGCGGCTGACCACGCTCCTGAGCTCCGGCATCCACGTCGGTCTCGGTCTCCTCGGTCTCGGCGCCGACGGCCATACCGCCTCGCTCTTCAGCCAGGCGGACCTCGAGCGGGCGCGCGGCCGCTATGCGCTCGCGGTGCAACGCCCCGACGGCATGAGCGCGGTGAGCGTGAGCCCCGAGTTCCTCGCCACCGTGCAGGAGCCCCTCTTCGTGGTAGCCGGTGCGGATAAGCGCGACGCGGTACGCGCCCTGCTCGCGCGCTCCGCCGGACTCACCGCCTGGCGCGCGGTGTCCGGGTGCGCGCGGGTCGAGTTATGGACGGATCGGGCCGCCGCGCCGCCGCCCGCATGAGCGGGCCGGGCGAGCCGGCGGCGCTGCTGCGCGAAGCGGCGCGGCTCGAGCAGACCGGTGAGCTCGCCGCTGCGGCGGCCACCTACGAGCGCATCCTCGGGTATTGGCCCGCCCTCGCCGACTGCTGGTACAACCTCGCTCGCCTGCAGCGCCGGCTGCGCCGCTTCGACGCGGCGCTCGCCTCCTACGCGCAGGCGCTGGCACGCGCGATCCGTCAGCCCGAGGAGGTGCACCTCAACCGCGGCGTGATCCTCGCCGACGATCTGCACCAGCCCGCCGCCGCCGAGCGCGAGCTGCGTCAGGCGCTGGCGCTGAACGGCGAGTACCTGCCGGCGCTGCGCAATCTCGCCAACCTGCTCGAGGACCTCGGCAGGCGCGAGGAGGCGCTCGCCGTCTACGTGCGCATCTTCGAGCTCGACCCGCGCGCCTACGAGAGCCTGGCGCGCTATGCGGCGCTGCGCCGCCCGCAGCGCGCCGACGACCCGCTGATCGCACGGCTGCGCGCGGCGCTCGCCGATCCGCAGGCGACCGCCGCCGAGCGCGCCAGCCTCGGCTTCGCGCTCGGCGCCGCGCTCGATGCGTGCGGCGAGTATGCAGCGGCGTTCGCGGCGTACACGAGCGCCAATCGCGACAGCCGCGCGAGCGCCCCGGCGGCACCGCTTTACGAGCGCAGTGCGCAGGAGCGCCGCATCGATGAGCTGATGCGCGCCTTTGCGCACGCCGCGCCTCCCGCCGGCGCCGCGGCGGCGCCCGCGCCGGCGAGCCCGCGCCCGATCTTCATCTGCGGCATGTTCCGCTCCGGCTCGACACTCACCGAGCAGCTGCTGGCGCGGCACCCGCTGGTGCGCGCCGGCGGCGAGCTCGATCTGCTCCCGGCGCTGGTGCGCACCGGGCTCGAGCCCTACCCGGCCGCGCTGGCCGGCTGCGAGCCGCAGCGCCTCGCCGCGCTGGCCGAGGGCTACCTCGGCGCTCTCGCACGGCTCTTTCCCGGCGCTGCGTATGTCACCGACAAGCGGCCCGACAACTTTCTCCACATCGGTCTCATCAAGCGCCTCATGCCGCACGCCCGGATCGTGCACACGACGCGCGACCCGCTCGACAACTGCCTCTCGATCTTCTTCCTGCATCTCGATCAGAGCATGGGCTACGCGCTCGATCTCGCCGATATCGGGCACTACTACCGTGAGTACCGCCGGCTCATGCGGCACTGGCACTCGCTCTACGGCGCCGACCTGCTCGACTTCAGCTACGACGCCCTGGTGGCCGAGCCGCGCGCGGCACTCGAGCGGCTGCTCGCCTTCTGCGGACTGCCATGGGATGAGGCGTGCCTCACGGGCGCCGCGAGCGGCGCGGCCGTGAAGACCGCGAGCGTGTGGCAGGTACGCGAGCCGCTCTACCGCCGCTCCTCCGGGCGCGCGCGCCATTACCGTCGCGAGCTCGAGGCGCTCGCGGCCTACCTCGCCGCGCCGTAGGATGCGTGGCGCCTCCATGACCGAGCCGACTCAGCCCGCCGCTGCACTCCTGCCGATCTTCGCGACCCCGTTCGCGGAGGTTGCGCTGGCGCTCGATGCCCGGCTCAACGAGTCGCTCGCGGCGCTGCTCGCCGCGCGGGCCACCGAGGAGCGTCGCGAGCGCGACCCGCGCAGCGATCCCCTCTGCTACCTGAGCCGCGAGGACCTGTTCGAGTGGCCGGATGAGCCGGTCGCGACGCTGCGCGGCGAGCTGCTCGCGGGCTTATGTTCGGCGGTCCAGGCGACCACGCTGCACAGCGAGGCCGAGTTCGACCAGCTCGGCATCCAGGCCCGGGCACGCTTCGCCATCATTCGCCCGGACGGCTGCCTGCCGGCCGTGAGCCTCGCGCTCGCCTCCTGGTGCGCCGTCTATTGCGTGGCCGCGCCGCCGGCGCCCGCCGGGCGCGCCGACAGCGGGGCGTTGCGGCTCTACGAGACCCGCCTCGGCGGCATGTTTGCGGATGCGACCACCTGGCGGCTGCGTCCTCCGTTCGCCGGCGGGCATCACCTCTGGCGTCCGCGGCCGGGCTCGATGGCCGCCTTTCCCGCACATCTCACCCATGAGATCGCCCTCAACCGGGGCGCCGGCGCCCTGGTGCTGGTGATCGTCCGGGCGCGCTTCGCGAACCCCGGGCAGCAGGCGGCACCCCCATGGTGACCCCGACACTCCAGGTGACTCCCGGCTTTGCGGTGCCCTTCGCCAGCGGGCGCCTCGCCTCCTGCGAGCGCCTCAACGGCGAGCTCGAGGCGCTGTTTCTCGCCCGCGAGAACGAGGAGTACCGCAACCCCACCCCGAGCCACATTCCCCAGGCGGAGATGTTCGAGAGCCGCTTCAACCTCTTCCGCTGGCCGGAGAGCTGCGTGCAGGAGCTGCGGTCCTTCATGCTGGACTCGATCGCCCGTACGCTCCTCGAGACCTCGACCGTCACGCCCGCCGCGCTCGCGCGCCTCACGATGCACAACCACACCTGGTATCACCTCACCCGCTACGCCGGCTCCTTCGTGGCCCATAACCACCCTCTCGCCTCCTGGTCGGCCGTGTACTGCGTGCGCGCCGGGGAAGCGCCGGCGGACCGTCCCGGCAGCGGCCTGCTGCGCTTCTTCGACACCCGCGCCGGGGCCGGCAGCTACCTCGATGCCGGCAATCGCTCGCTGCGGGCACCCTTCGCCACCGGACCCCACGAGGTCCGCCTCGAGGCGGGCCAGATCGTCGTGTTCCCGTCCTATGTCATCCACGAAGTGAGCCCCTTCTACGGCCGCGACGTACGGATCACGGTCGCGACGAACTGCTGGTTTGTCTGAAGCGGCGCGCCCGCGCGTCCTCCCGCCGCCAAAAAAGCCGGTTTTCCGCCCCTAGGGGTCTTGTTGCAACCCTGCAACAAGATGTCCAATGGGCTACGCGCGAGCCGCAAAGTCCCGCTCGGGACGGCCCCCACCGGCGCTGCTGCTTGGCAACACGGGGTCAAGGTGCTCTAATGCGGGCCGGTCCCGAATAAGTGCCCCGGATCACAGCCTCAAGACGAGACCGGTCAGCGCGGGGCGCCGGGGATGACTCGCAGATCGATTTGCCCTTGCAGATCAATTCGCATTCTTAGTTAGGGGAGAAAACATGGCGAACAGTCGCAGCTTGCAACAGGCTGTGCGTTTTGCGCTCGCGACGATTACGGCATCGGCCGGGGTCGCGACGGTGAACGCCCAGACCGCTCCGGCACAGGCCGAAGAGGCCACCGCAGCACCGCTCACAGAGGTCGTGGTCACCGGATCGCGCCTGAAGACACCGAACGAGACCTCCATCAGCCCGATCTCGACGGTCTCCGCATCCGACATCACCGCGACCGGTCTGACCCGCGTC
>DATKPR010000013.1:0-50651 GCA_035523985.1 Steroidobacteraceae bacterium
ACCCAGGAGAGCAGCCCGCGCGCCGCGTCCGCCTCGTCCTCACCCACCAGACGGAACGACTGCTCGCCGCCGCCTGCGCGCCTCACCGTGACCTGCACCCCGAAGCGCACGCGGTCGGGAGCAGCCGCCGGCGGGACGACACGTGCGCTCGCGAGCCGCTGCGTGAAGTAGCGCAGATCCCGCTCGATGCGGGCGCGCTGCGCGGCATCCCCGGCGCTGCGCGCCGCGCTCCGTTCGCCCTCGAGCGAGCGCACCTGCGCCTCGAGGGCCGCAAGCCCCGCCGCGGTGACCAGGTTCGGGTGCGCGCTAACCGCCCGCTCGGGCACGACGCCCGGATCGTCGTCGGACTCGCGGGTGAAGGCGCGGCTCATGCGGCCTCGAGCCCCGTGAGCCGCACGCTCTCGCTCCACAGCCGCGCCGCCGCCTCGTCGCAGCGCGCCGCCGCGGCCGGCTCGAGCCGGCGGCAATCGCGGTAGTAGCCGCCCGAGGCGCGTTCGAGCTCCGCCGCGCTGGCCAGATACACGCCGGTGCGCGCGCCCTGCTCGGGCGAGCGGGTGAAGGGGCGCAGCACCGTCGCGAGCGCGAAACGCAGCGGCGCGGGCAAGCCGCGGAACAGCTGGCTCCTGACGACGCCGGGATGCGCGGCGTTGACGGTGACGCCGCTGCCGCGCGTGCGGCGCGCCAGTGCGCGCATGAAGAGCAGATTGGCGAGCTTGGAGCGGGCGTAGGCGCGCAGATAGCCGACCCGGGTGTTCATGAGATCGTCGAAATCGAGCCAGCCGGCGCGCCGGTGCGCTTCCGAGGCGATGACGACGACGCGCGCCGGCGCGGACGCGGTCAGCCGCGGCAGCAGCAGGTTCGTGAGCAGGAAGGGCGCCAGGTGGTTGACGCCGAAGGTGGCGTCATACCCTTCGGCGGTGCAGCGCCCGGCGGTGTCGATGAGACCGGCGTTGTTGATGAGCACATCGAGGCGCGGCAGCCGTGCGAGCTCGGCGGCGAGCCCGCGAACCTCCTCCAGATGCAGGAAGTCGGCGCGCACGAAGCGCACGGCGCCGTTACCGCTCGCGCGGGCCACAGCGGCGGCCACCGCGGCGCCGCGCGCCGCGTCGCGCCCGTGGATGAGCACCGTGGCGCCGGCCGCCGCGAGCGCGAGCGCGCTGGCGAGGCCGACGCCGTGAGTCGCCCCGGTGACGAGGCAGGTTTTGCCGTTCATACTGCCGACGGTCATCGGGCCGGATGGTATATGAAAGGTCGACCGGGCATGCGCGCCGTCCACTTGACTGTCCCGGCGCTCCTCGCGGTGCTGCTCGGCGCCGGCGCAACGCCCGGTTGCAGCAGCGCGGCGGAGCAGCTGCCCTATCCCGCCCCCGAGTTCACGCACCGCGCGCCGGCCGAGTGGCTCAACAGCGCGCCGCTGACGCTCGCACAGCTGCGCGGCAAGGTGGTGCTGGTCGAGTTCTGGGCGTTCGAGTGCGTCAACTGCCTGAACTCGAGGGCATGGATGGAGAAGATCGCGCACGACCAGGCCGCGGCCGGACTCGTCGTGGTGGCGGTGCACACTCCGGAGCTGCCGGCGGAGCGCTCGAGCGACAACGTGCGCGCCGCCGTGGCGCGGCTCGGCATCGACTACCCCGTCATGATCGACGGCGACTCCTCCTACTGGAACGCGCTCGACAACCGCTACTGGCCGGCGTTCTACACGATCGGCCGCGACGGAAAGGTGCACGGCCGCGCCTACGGCGAGCTGCACGTCGGCGACGGCACGGCGCGAGCGGTCGAGGCGCTCATCGCGCGGCTGCTCGCGGCGGGGCCTCCATGAGTGCCGTCGCGGGCGCCTTCCTGCTCACCTTCGCGGGCCTGTTCCCGATCGTCAATCCGCTCGAGTCGGCGCCATTCTTCCTCGGACTCACCGCGGGCCTGACGACCGCCGAGCGGCGCGTGCTGGCGCGCAAGGCGGCGATCAACGGCTTCCTGCTGCTGCTCGGCGCCATGGTGCTCGGGCCGGGGTTGCTCGAGGTGTTCGGCATCCAGCTGCCGGTGGTGCGCATCGCCGGCGGCCTGGTGGTGACCGCGCTCGGCTGGAAGCTGCTCTCGGCCGAGGAGCTGTCCGAGCACGCCGTCGACAGCGGCCCTCCGGGGACGCCGGCGCGCAAGGTCGGCAGCTTCTACCCGCTCACCATGCCGCTCACGGTGGGGCCGGGCTCGATGTCGGTCGCCATCACCATCGGCAGCCGCAAGGCCGCGGGCCTGCCGCCCATCGCGCAGCTCGCCGAGCACGCGACCGGCGCGGTACTCGGCGTGCTCGCCATCGGGCTCAGCATCTACCTCGCTTACCGCTTCGCCGAGACGATCGGACGGCTCCTCGGTGCCACCGGACTCGAGGTGCTGGTGCGCCTCTCCGCCTTCATCCTCATGTGCATCGGCATCGAGATCATCTGGAACGGCTGGACGGCGCTGCAGGCAACCGTTTCCTAGGCGCGGCGCGCACCGTATCGGTGCACGAGGCTCGCCCCAGCCGCGCGTGCGGATAAAAACCCGCCCCGCCCGCCACCCGCGCTCCGCGGGGGCGGTCTAATATGGTTTTCATGGCCACGGCCGGTCCAGCCTACGACGAGATGCTCGAGCCCTCCGGGGCGCCGCGTGCGCACTGCCGCCAGTATTACGACTGGCTGCGTGAGCAGCCCGCCGAGCACCTCGCCCGCAAGCGCGCCGAAGCCGATGCGCTGTTCCATCGCGTCGGCATCACCTTCGCCGTGTACGGCGAGACCGAAGGCACCGAGCGGCTGATTCCCTTCGACATCGTGCCGCGCATCCTGCCGGCCACGGAGTGGCTGCTCCTCGAGCAGGGGCTCAAGCAACGGGTGCGCGCGCTCAATGCCTTCATCGCCGACATCTACCACGAGCAACGCATCCTGCGCGCCGGCCGGATTCCGCCCGAGCAGATCCTGTGCAACCCGCAGTACCGCCCCGAGATGCAGGGCATCGACCTGCCGGGCGGTATCTACGCGCACATCAGCGGCATCGACGTGGTGCGCGATGGCGCGGGGCGCTTCTGCGTGCTCGAGGACAACCTGCGGGTGCCCTCCGGCGTGTCCTACATGCTCGAGAACCGCAAGATGATGATGCGGCTGTTCCCGGAGCTGTTCGCGCGCGATGCGATCGAGCCGGTCGAGCACTACCCCGACGTGCTGCACGAGAACCTGAAGAGCGTCGCCCCCGACGGCGTCACCGATCCCACGGTCGTGCTGCTGACGCCCGGGGCGTACAACAGCGCCTATTTCGAGCACGCCTTTCTCGCCCAGCAGATGGGCATCGAGCTGGTCGAGGGACAGGACCTGTTCGTGCGCGACGCGGTGCTGTACATGCGCACCACCCAGGGACCGCAGCGCGTCGACGTCGTCTACCGGCGGCTCGACGACGATTTCCTCGATCCGTTGTCGTTCCGCGCCGAGTCGACGCTCGGCGTGCCGGGGCTGCTCACGGCCTACCGCGCCGGTCACGTCAGCATCGCCAACGCCATCGGCACCGGCGTGGCCGACGACAAGTCGGTCTATCCCTACGTGCCGGAGATGGTGCGCTTCTATCTCGACGAGGAGCCGCTGCTCGCCAACGTGCCGACCTGGGTGCTGCGCCGTCCGCAGGACCGCGCCTATGCGCTCGCGCACCTCGCGGAGCTGGTGGTGAAGGAAGTACACGGCGCCGGCGGCTACGGCATGCTGATCGGACCGGCGGCGAGCCGCGCGCAGCTCGATGAATTCCGCGCCCGCATCGAGGCGCACCCCGAACGCTACATCGCGCAACCGACGCTCGCCCTGTCGACGTCGCCGACCCTGGTGGCGGCGGGGCTCGCGCCGCGCCACATCGATCTGCGCCCGTTCGTGCTGTCGGGCCGCGAGGTGACGGTGGTCCCCGGGGGACTGACGCGCGTGGCGCTGCGCGAGGGGTCGCTGATCGTCAACTCCTCCCAGGGCGGCGGCACCAAGGACACCTGGGTACTCGGCGCGGTGCATCCGGCGCTGGCGCCCGCTGAGGCGGCGCCGCAGCATGCTTAGCCGCACCGCCGACCACCTCTACTGGATGTCGCGCTACCTCGAGCGTGCCGTGAATCTCGCGCGCATGATCGACGCGCATCAGCGTCTCGCGCTGCTGCCGCGCCCGGCGGAAGCGGTACTGCAGGGCTGGCAGGCGACACTGGTCTCGCTCGGGGCCGACCAGGCGTACCGCGAGCGGCATGGGGCGGTCACGGCGCGCCGCGCGTTCGACTTCGTGGCCTTCGACCGCGAGAACCCCGGCAGCATCCTGCAGTGCCTGCGCGCGGCCCGCGAGAACGCCCGTGCCGTGCGCGGCACGATCACCTCCGACATGTGGGAGACGCTCAACAGCACCTACCTCGAGTCCCTCGGCTTCGGCGCCACCATGCCCGAGGGCGCCCGTGGCGAGTTCCTCGAGTGGGTCAAGTACCGCACCCACCTGACGCGCGGCATCACCTCCGGCACGCTGCTGCGCGACGAGGCGCTGCACTTCACCCATATCGGCACCTTCCTCGAGCGCGCCGACAACACCACCCGCATGCTGGAAGCGCGCTGGCGCGACCCGGGCGGGCGCGGCGAGCGGCTGATCGAGGAGGCCTCCGAATGGGCGGTGCTGCTGCGCGCCATGTCGGCCTTCGAGATGTTCCGGCGCCTGTACCGCGACAGCGTCACCCCGCACCGGGTCACCGAGATGCTGCTGATGCGCGACGACCTGCCGCAGGGCGTGCACCGCTGCCTCGACGAGCTGCAGTCGAACCTCGCCGCGGTCGCCAACCAGCATTCGCGTGAGACCCAGCGCCGCGTGGGCGAGCTGCATGCGCAGTTTCACTTCGGGCGCTTCGCCGACCTGTGCGGCGAGGGCGTCACGGCCTTTCTCGACCGCTTCCAGGTGCGCCTGCGCGACCTGGGCGAGCGCATCGCCGACGACTTCCTGGTCCCGTCCGGCTAGCGGGTGACCCCCATGCAGCTCAGCATCCTGCACCGCACCGCCTACCGCTACGAGGAGCCCGTCAAGTACACGGCGCAGACTCTGCGCCTGACGCCGCGGCGCGAGGGCGCGCAGCGCACGCTCTCCTGGAGCATCAGCGCTCCGGGCAGGCGCACCGAGCAGCTCGACGCCCACGGCAACATCACCCACCTGCTGACGCTCGAGGAGCCCCACCGCGCGATCGAGATCGACGTGCGCGGCGTCGTGGAGATGACCGGCGATGAGGAGTTCCTGAGATTCGACGGCACGCTCTCGCCGCTCGCCTATCTCGCCGCCACGCCGCTCACCGCCGCCGATGCCGCCATGGCCGCGCTGGCGCGCGAGCATGTCGCCGGCCCCGGCGACGCGCGTGAGCGCCTCTACCGGCTCGCGGGCGCGGTGCGCAGCGCGGTGCGCTACATGCCCGGCGCCACCAGCGTGGAGGACTCCGCGGCGCAGGCCTTTGCGCGCGGCCAGGGTGTCTGCCAAGATCAGGCGCATGTATTCGTCGCCTGCTGCCGCTCGGCCGGGATCCCCGCGCGCTACGTCAGCGGCTACCTGTGCAGCGTCGACGGCAGCGACTCGGCGAGCCACGCCTGGGCGGATGCCTGGCTCGAGGAGCGCCAGGGCTGGCTCAGCATCGACGTCACGCACCTCGCACCGATGGGACCGAAGCATTGCCGGCTCGCGGTGGGGCGCGACTATCTCGACGCCGCGCCGGTGCGCGGCGTGCGCCGCGGCGGCGGCCGCGAGGTGATGGAAGTGACCGTCACGGCGCAGAGCCCCGGCGAGCAATAGCCCGAGGACGCGCCTGCCGATGACCTACTGCGTCGCAATGCTGCTCGACACCGGCATGGTGTTCCTGTCGGACTCGCGCACCGCGGCCGGCGTCGATCAGATCAGCACCTTCCGCAAGACCAGCGTGTTCCAGCAGCCCGGCGAGCGCGTGCTGGTATTGCAGAGCGCCGGCAACCTCGCCATCACCCAGGCGGTGACCTCGGCGCTGCGCGAGGGGCTGCAGGCCGGGGACTCGCAGCCGAACCTGCTCAACTGCCGCAATATGTTCGAGGCGGCGCAGTGTGTCGGCGAGGCGCTGCGCGCGGCCTGGCGGCGCGACGCCGAGGCGCTCAAGCAGTTCGCGGTCGAGTTCAACGCCAGCCTGATACTCGGCGGCCAGATCCGCGGCGAGCCGCCGCGGCTCTTCAGCATCTACTCCGCCGGCAACTTCATCGAGGCAACCGCCGACACCAGCTACTTCCAGATCGGCGAGTCCAAATACGGCAAGCCGATCATCGACCGCGTCATCCGCCGCAGCAGCAGTCTCAACGAAGCCGCCAAGGCCGCGCTGGTGTCGATGGACTCCACCATCCGCTCCAATCTGTCGGTCGGCCTGCCGCTCGATCTGGTGCTGGTGAAGCGCGATCAGCTCGAGGTCGCCCGCCACGTGAGCATCGACGACGACAACGCCTACTTCGCCAGCATCCGCCGGCGCTGGAGCGAGGCCTTGCGCGAGGTATTCGCGCAACTGCCGGAGCCCGACTGGCTGCGCAGCTCCGCCCCGGCGGCGCAGCGCGACGATCCGCGCGGCGCCACCGGAGGCTAGGCGGGGGCACCGCCGCCGAGGAGCTCGACGACCGCGGCGCGCGCGGCCGCCGAATGCACCGGTAAAGCCAGCACGTCGCCGCGGCGCGCCCAGGCGAGCGCGCATTGCACCGCCTCGAGCTCGCTCGCGCGGATCGGCAGCGCCGCCTCCGGGAGCCCCGCGGCGCGTAGCGCCGCGTGCAGGATGCGCGGGATCTCCCCGGGCGGGCGGCCGCGCAGGTGCGCCTCGTTCTCCTTGACGACGACCAGCGCCGGCTGGAATTGCGCGGCCACGCGCGCCAGCGCCTCGATCTCGGCGTCCTGGCGGTTGCCGGCGTGGCCGAGCAGCGTCCCGAGGCGCCCGCCGGGCGCACGCAGCTGCGCGGCCACGGTGAGCAGGCCCCGCAGGCCCTCGACGTTGTGCGCGTAGTCGACGAGGATCTGCACGCCGTCGCGCTCGAAGCGCATCAGGCGCCCGAAGTTATCCGCGGCGCGCGCGCCGAAGCGCGCGTACACCGCGGCGATGGCGGCGGGCGCCACACCGAGCCCGGCGGCCGCGAGCGCCGCGCCCGCGAGGTTGGCGACGTTGTAGGTGGCGCTGCCGCCCACCGTGAGCGGCAGGTCGCGGACCGCGCCGAGGTCGTGCTCGCCGCCGGCGAAGCCGAGCAGCAGCCGTCCGTGCCGCACCCCGCAGGTCGCGCCGCCGCGGCCGCGATGCGCGCCGAGCAGCGGCGCGTCCGCATCGAGCGCGAACCAGCCGAGCGCAGGCATGCGGCCGAAGCGCCGCGTCAGCTGCGGCGCCCGCGCCACCAGGCGTGCGTCGTCGGCATTCAGTACCAGCAGCCCCCCGGAGCCGAGCACTCCGGCCACCGCGAGCTTGGTGTCGGCCAGGCCGTCGAGATCGTCGATGCCGTACTCGCCGAAGTGATCCGGGCTCACGTTGGTGACGAGCGCGACGTGCGCGTGCGCGACGGCGATGCCGCGCCGCAGGATCCCGCCGCGCGCGGTCTCGACGATGGCGCACTGCGCGCGCCGCTCGCGCAGCACGCGCCGCGCACCCAGCGGTCCCGAGTAATCGCCGCTCTCGAGCAGCGTGCCGCCGAGGAATACGCCGTCGGTGCAGCAGTAGGCCGCCGTGCGGCCGTGCTCCGCGGCGCAGGCCGCGAGCAGCCGCACCGAGGTGGTCTTGCCGTTGGAGCCCGTGACCAGCGCGGTCGGCACGTCGCCGAGTGCGCCCCAGTCGACGCTCTGCGGCTCGGGCAGTGCGTCGAGGCCGAAGTCGCGCCCGCCGGCGCCGGCACCGAGCGTCAGCAGCGTGTCGTCGAGCACGTAGGGCAGTGCGTGCGCGGCGGCGGCTTCGATGAGGCGCATGAGATCGGGGCGCGCTTCGCGCGCGGCGAGACGCCCCAGGCGCTCGAGCGCCGCGCTCTCTTCCAGCACCGGCGGGATCACCGTCGCCGGGTCGGCGGCCTCCTCGAGTGCCGCCGCCGCGAGCGCCGCCTCGAGGTGGGCCCAGCGCGCCGCATCGCCTGCCACGAGCGCCGCGCACAGCGCCCACTCGTTGACCTCGGTGGCGGTGTAGAGCTGATCGAGGGGGGCGGCGAGCGCGAGCGAGGCGCCGCCGGCGTGGCGGCGCGCGACGAGCTCCGGCAACTGCCAGCCGAGCCGCGCGCGCGCCCGCAGCACGCGCCGGCGCCACGCCTCGAGCAGCGCCCCGTCGGGCTCGAGGCCGACGGTCTCGAGCTGCGCGCCCCCGGACGCGAAGAACAGATTCGCGCCGATGAGACGCCGCGAGGCGTCGAAGGGCAGCGCGGCCGGGGAGTTCAGTCGTCGGCCTCCGGAGCGAAGCGCACGCCGCGCTCGTCGCGGATCAGGCCTTCGAGGGTCGGCGCCGGCGCCCCGGCCTCGCTGCCGCGGCCCCCGTCGGCGCCGAAGGCGCCGGCGAAGCCACCGTCCTCAACGCCGCGGCGCGCATCGGCTGGCGGCGGCCGCGACTGCGGCTGCGCGGCACGCGCGGCGGCTCCCGCCGGCTTGAATTTGGTGATCTGCTTCCACGAGCGCGTGAGCGCGTCGGCGAAGATCAGCACCAGATCGCCCGGCTGACCCATGTTGAGCGCCGCTTCGACCGCCTGCTGCTCGTCGGGGATGATCGAGATCGCCGACTCGGGCACTCCGGCCGCGCGCAGCGCCTGCGCCTGGATGCGCGGCACTTCCTCCGGCCCCCGGTCGCGCAGGCCGTCGTCGCGGCGGCAGATGTAGTGATCGAAGCGCCCGGCGGCGGCGCGCGCGATCGCGATCAGGTCCTCGTCGCGCCGGTCGCCGGGACCGGCGAGCACCACGATGCGCCTTCCGGCGACGTCGAGCCGCTGCGCGAGGTCGGCCATCACGGCCACGGCGTGCGCGTTGTGGCCGTAGTCGAACAGCACCTTGAAGGGGTGCTCGTTGAATACGTTCATGCGGCCCGGCGCCTGGAAGAAAGTCGAGTCGAAGGTGCGCAACCCCTGGCGGATGGCATCGAGCTTCATGCCGAGCGAGAAGGCCATGGCCGCCGCGAACATGGCGTTCTGTACGTTGTGGGTGGCGCGCCCCTCGAGGGTGGCGGGGATCAGATGGGTCCAGAGCAGCGGAATGTGCCCGCCGCGATCGTAGAGCGTGATCATGTGACCGTTGACGCCGGCCTCCAGCGCGCAGGCGCGTGCGCCGGCGCGGATGTGCTCGCGCACCAGCGTGTGCTGCGGGTTCATGGTGACGTAGCAGATGTGCTTCGCCTCGGTGTAACCCGACATCTTCATGACCAGCGGATCGTCGGCATTCAGCACCGCGCAGTCGGTCGCCACCTCGACCACGATGCGCTTGACCTCGGCGAGCTGCTCGAGCGTGTCGATGCCCTTGAGCCCCAGGTGATCGGCCTGCACGTTGAGGACCGCGCCGACGTTCACCTCGTTGACTCCCATGCCCGCGCGCAGCAGCCCGCCGCGCGCCGTCTCGAGCACCGCGAGGTCGATCTGCGGGTCCGCCAGCACCATGCGCGCCGACACCGGTCCCGTCATGTCGCCGGACACGGTGCGCTGGCCGTCGATGTACACGCCGTCGGTGGTGGTGAGCCCCGGGGTGTAGCCGGCCATCTTGGCGACGTGCGCCAGCATGCGCGCGGTCGTGGTCTTGCCGTTGGTGCCGGTGATCGCGGCGATCGGCACGCGCGCGGCCGCGCCGGCCGGGAACAGCATGTCGATCACCGGGGCGGCGACGTCGCGCGGCGTGCCCTCGCTCGGCGCCACGTGCATGCGGAAGCCGGGCGCCGCGTTCACCTCGCAGATGCCGCCGCCGATCTTGCGGTAGCTCTCGGTGATGTTCTTCGACAGGAAGTCGACGCCGCCGACGTCGAGGCCGATGGCGCGCACGGCGCGCTCGGCCATCTCGCGGTTGTCGGGGTGGATCACGTCGGTGACATCGGTGGCGGTGCCGCCGGTGGAGAGATTGGCGGTGGAGCGCAGGTACACCACCTGGCCGCGCTCCGGCACCGATGCGGGTGTGAGCCCGGCCTTCTCCAGCATCTTGTGCGCCTGGGCGTCGAGCTCGAGCCGGGTGAGCACCTTCTCGTGGCCGATGCCGCGGCGCGGATCCTGGTTGACCGCCTCGATCAGCTCGGCGATCGCGCGCTCGCCGTCGCCGACCACGTGTCCGGGCGTGCGGCGGGTCGCCGCCACCAGCTCGCCGTTCACCACCAGGAGGCGATGATCGTCGCCCTCGAGGAAGGTCTCGACGATCACCGAGCGCGAATGCTCGCGCGCCACGTTGAAGCCGTGCGCCACCTCCTCATCCGTCGTCAGGCGGATGGAGATGCCGCGGCCGTGGTTGCCGTTGTAGGGCTTGGTGACCACCGGGAAGCCCATGCGGCGCGCGGCGCGCACCGCCGCGGTCTCGCTCTGCACCAGCTCCTGCTTCGGTACGGGCAGGCCGAGGCCGGCGAGGATCTTGTTGGTCTCCTCCTTGTCGCTCGCCAGCTCCACCGAGATGTGCGGCGTGCGGCCGGTGACGGTCGCCTGGATGCGCTGCTGGAATTTGCCGTGGCCGAGCTGCACCAGCGACTGGTCGTTCAGGCGCAGCCACGGTATACCGCGTGCCTCGGCGGCGCGCACCAGCGACATGGTCGAGGGCCCGAGGGCGCGCCGCTGCGCGAAGCGGATGAACTGGTCGCGCGCCTCCGGCCAGCTCCAGCCGGCCGGCACCGAGTCCTTCGGTATCAGCGCCGGCGGCAGGAGCGAGGCCAGCAGCCGCAAGCCGAGCTCGCCCGCGGCGATGCCCTCGTCGCGCTGCGCGTATTCGTAGACGACCGTGTAGACGCCCGCGGTGCCGGCGCTGCGCGTTTTGCCGAAAGTGACCGCTTCGCCGGCGATGTTCTGCAGCTCGATGGCCACGTGCTCGAGCACGTGACCGAGCCAGGTGCCCTCGCCCTCGCGCATGCGGCGCAGGAACCCGCCCGGCTCGCGGTAGGAGCAGCCGTGCTCGGCGAGCCCGGGGAGAGCGGCCACGAGCGCCTCGATGAAGGCATCGCCGAGACGGGCGGTGGGCCAGGCCTCGAGCTCACCGAGCTCGAGCTCGAGGCGGATGACGGGAAAGCGCGCGTACAGCGAGGGCCCGACGTACACGGAACGATCGAGGATGCGCATGGATGTTGCTCGATGTAATCGTTGTTGAAGGCAACCAAAGCGCGCGGGTCGAAGCTAGGGCGGCGTCACTCCTTCGACTTCCGCAGCGTACCGGCGCTGGCGGCGCGGGTATGCAGATTGAAGGTGGCACCGGCCACCAGCACGTGGAGCTTCAGCCCGAGCACGCAGGCCGGCTGCCCCTCCTCGACGCTGTCGATCGAGGAGTAGCTGACGTCGGCGGCATCGACGATGGTCACCCCGCCGCTGCCCTCCACCTCGACGGTCTCGTCGGGTCCGATGAGCGCGGCGGTGTCCTCGTCCAGCCCGATGCCCACCGCGAACGGGTTGTAGGCGAGGGCCGTCAGCAGCCGTCCGAGACGGTCGCGCTGGCGGAAATGCTGGTCGATGATGAAGCGGTTGGTCAGCCCCAGGCCCGGGGCGAGACGCACGCTCCCGGCGACCACGGCCGAGCCTTCGTCACCGGCGGCGATCATGTGCTCGGAGAGGATGCTGGCGCCGGCGCTGGTGCCGCCGACGGTCACGCCGCGCGCATTGGCGAGACGGATGAGCTTCGCCACCGGTGTGCCGCCGAGCAGCGTCGTGAGACGCAGCTGGTTACCGCCGGTGAAAAAGATGCCGCTCGCCTGCCCGAGGCGCTCGAGGCGTCCCGACTCGCAGGCATCGCGGCGGGTATCGAAATCCATGACCGTCACGCGGCCGGCGCCGAGGTCGCCGAACAGCCGCTCATAGCGCGGTCCGGTCTCGTGCATGCGGCTCGCCGTCGGGATGACCACGATGTCGGCGCCGCTGCCGCCCGAGGCGGCGATGAAGCGCGCGAGTATGCGCGGATCGTTCTCCTTGTTCTCCGCGCCGCCGATGGCGATGATCCAGCCGCGGCTCTGGCCCTCAGGAACTCTGCTGGGCATTCGCTCCCTGACTCCTTATATAGGCAGCTGCCAGCGCGCAAGGTACCACGCCGGGCGCACCGGCCGGGAGGGTCGCATCCGGCAGTGTGACCGTGCGCCCAGATTGCCCGGACCGCTCGCCCGGGCGCTCGGGCGCGGCTTGCTTTCCGCAGGTGCCGGGACGAGACTGCGCGCGGTCCGGCTGGCCCGGCCATCCGGTCACAACACATCACCGCTGAGGGAGTCGCAATGATCAAGTTGACGCTGAGCACCGCCGCGCTGTTACTGGTCACGACGGCCGCATTCGCCGCTCCGCCGGCCGAGGACATCAGCGGCAGGAGACACCCGAATCTCGCCGCCGCCCAGCGCCTCTCGCATCAGGCATGGGAGAGGATCACCGCCGCCCAGGCCGCCAACGAGTGGGACATGGACGGCCATGCCGCGAAGGCCAAGGAGCTGCTCGATCAGGTCAACAACGAGCTGAAGATGGCCGCCGAGGCCGCCAACAGGGGCCACCGCTAGGCGATCCGCTGCGCATCCGCAGCGCTCTCTGACGAGCCCGGCCGCAAGGCCGGGCTCGTTCGTTTCAGCTGCGGGCGATCTGCCGCACGCCCTCGAGCAGCCGGGCGACTTCATCGGCGGTGGTGTACGCGGCGCACCCGGCGCGCACCAGGCCGTCGCGCTCGTGTCCGAGGAGCCTCACCGCGGTGGTCGCGTAGAAGTCGCCGTGCGAGACGAACACGCCGCGCCCGGCGAGGAAGTCGGCCACCGCGGCGCTGTCGTGCCCGGCCACGGCGAAGGACAGCGTCGCGGTGCGCGCCGTGCCGGGTGGCGGCCCGTAGAGCTCGACGCCGGCGATGGCCTCGAGCCCGTCCCACAGCTGCCGCAGCAGCGCTTCGCCGCGCTCGTGCAGCACCTGCGCCGCGCGTGCCAGGCGCGCGCGCCGCGGCCCCTCCCCGCCGGCGAGTCCCGCGAGGTAGTCGACGGCGGCACCGGCCCCGACGATGCCCTCGTGATTGAGCGTGCCGGTCTCGAGCCGCTCCGGAGGGTCGGATGAGGCCGGCACGAGCTTCGGCGCATCGAGCGCGGCCAGGAGCTCGCGCCGCCCCCACAGCACTCCGACATGCGGCCCATAGAACTTGTAGGCCGAGCAGGCGAAAAAGTCGCAGTCCCAGGCGCGCACGTCCGGCATCTGGTGGGCGGCGTAGTGAACGCCGTCGACGAACACCAGCGCCCCGACCGCATGCGCCTGCGCGGTGAGCCGCGCCACCTCGTTGACCGTGCCGAGCGCATTGGATGCCGCCCCGAGCGCCAGCAGGCGCACTCCGGCGGTGAGCTTCGCGGCCGCGTCCTGCGCATCGAGCCGCCCGTCCTCGCGCCGCATGCGGATGGTGCGCACCTCGAGGCCGCGCTCGCGGGCGAGGAAGCGCCAGGTGTCGGAATTGGCATGATGATCGAGCTCGGTCACCACCACGACGTCGCCGGCTCGCCAGCCGCTGCCGAGCGCGCGTCCGAGGTGGAAAGTGAGCGTGGTCATGTTCGCGCCGAAGACGATCTCCCCCGGCGTGCCGCCGAGCCAGTCCGCGAGCGCCGCGCGCGCCGCGCCGAGCGCCGCGTCGGTCTCGCGGCTCGAGGGGAAGTCCCAGTGGGTGTTGGCGTTGTGATTGAAGAGATAGTCGCTCATCGCGGCCACGACCGCGCGCGGCACCTGCGTACCGCCCGGGCCGTCGAAGTACGCCACCGGGAAGCCGTTGTGGCGGCGCGCGAGCGCCGGGAAGTGGCTGCGGATCTCGGCGACGCCGGCGACCTCTGTCATGGGAGCCTCGGTTGAGCTTGCGGGCCGGGCACTATAGCGCGGCCGCCGCCCACCGCGCCGCCGGCGCTCTTGACCCGCCCCGGCCCTTTACGATCTATTGCGTCCGATGAGGCAACGATGGCGGATCGCCGGGTGGGTCGCGCTCGCGCTGGTGGCGGTGCTCGGCTGGGCCGGCTACCGCACGGTGTGGGGCAAGCCCTTCAGCATCGGCATGCTCGCCGACCGTCAGGCGCTCGAGTTCCTGATGCGCAACCCCGAGATGTTCACCGCCGTCGGCCTCGACGACGGCACGGTGTTCGACCACCACTCGGGCGAGCTCGCGCCCTACACGCTCGCGCAGCGCGACGCCGATTACGCCCAGCTCGCGCGCTTCCTCGCCGAGGTGCACCGCTTCGACCGCGCCGCCCTGGGCCGCCAGGACCAGATCACCTACGACATACTGGTCGATCAGTACGAAACCGGCCTCGCGTTCCGCCGTTTCGGCTGGCTGCAGGGCGATGCGCTCTATCCGGTGAGCCCGATGTTCGGCGTCGAGGTGGAGCTTGCGAGCTTCATGCAGACCACGCATGTCGTGAACAACCTGAAGACCGCGCGCAACTACGTGCGGCGGCTCGAGGCCATGGGAACCAAGCTCGATGAGGTGACCGCCGCCATGCAGCGCCAGGCGCGGCTCGGGGTCGTGCTGCCGCCGGCGCTCCTCGAGCGCTCGTTGACCGTCATCCACGACACCGTGAGCGCCGCCCCCAGGGACAGCGCGCTGGTGAGGAGCTTCAGCGCGCGCATGGCGAGGGTGCACTCGCTCGACGCCGCCACCCGCGCCCGCCTCGAGGATGCGGCGGTGGCGGCGGTCGGCGCGCGGGTGTATCCCGCCTATGCGCGCATGAGCGCCGCCCTCGAGGCCTTGAGACCGGCGGCCGCCTCGCAGGCCGCCGGAGTCGACCGGCTGCCCGACGGGGCGGCCTACTACGCGCTCGCTCTCAGGCAGAACACCACCACCGACTACACCCCCGGGCAGGTGCACGCGCTCGGCCTCGCCGAGGTTGCGCGCATCACGCGGGAGATGGACACGCTGCTCGCCGCCCAGGGGCTCGCCCAGGGCAGCGTCGGCGAGCGCATGGCGGCGCTCGCCAGGGACCCGCGTTTTCTCCTGCCGAACGACGCCGCGGGGCGCGAGCAGGCGCTCGCGCGCTACCGGCAGATCCTCGACGAGATGCGCGCGCGGCTGCCCGAGTACTTCCGCACGCTGCCCGCCAGGCGTCTGCAGGTCGAGCGCGTGCCGCCCTCGCAGGAGAAGGGCACCTCGGGCGCCTACTACCAGCAGGCGGCGATGGACGGCTCACGGCCGGGCATCTTCTTCGCCAACCTGCGCGACATGGCCGAGGTGCCCACCTGGAGCATGAAGACCCTCGCCTACCACGAGGGCATTCCCGGGCATCACCTGCAGATCTCGACCGCGCTCGCTCTGAAGAACCTGCCGCTGATCCGCCAGCAGACGCTCTACACCGCCTACGCCGAGGGCTGGGCGCTCTATGCCGAGCGGCTCGCGGCCGAGATCGGCATGTACAAGGACGACCCTTACGGCAATCTCGGGCGGCTGCAGCTCGAGCTGCTGCGCGCCGCGCGGCTGGTGACCGACACCGGCATCCACGCCGGCGGCTGGACGCGCGAGCAGGCAATCGCCTATATGATCGCCACGACGGGCAAGTCCGCGCCGGATGTGACCTCCGAAGTGGAGCGCTACATGGCGATGCCGGGACAGGCCTGTGCCTACAAGGTCGGCGAGCTCAAGATACTGGAGCTGCGCGAGAAGGCGCGCAGCGCCCTCGGCCCCAAGTTCAACCTGAAGGATTTCCATACCGTGGTACTCGAGAACGGCGGCGTGCCGCTCACGCTGCTCGAGCAGTTGGTGAACGAATGGATCGCGCAGCAGCGGGGTGCGTCATGACCTCGCGCCGGCCCCAGCGCGGCGCGGCAGCCGCCGCCCAGCCGCCGCGCTCGACCCGCTACCGCAACCTCGTCAATCCCTTCGAGCCGGTGCGCATCTTCTCCGACGACCAGATCGAGAGCATGCATCTGGCGGCGCTCGGGATTCTCGAGCGTCAGGGCATGCGGGTGCTCTCGCCGCGCGGGCGCACGGTGCTCGCCGCCGCCGGCGCGAGCGTCGACGAGGCGACGCAGATGGTGCGGCTCGATCCGGCCATGGTGAGCGCGGCGCTCGGCACGGCGCCGCGCGAGGTGAATCTCGTGGCCGCCAACCCGCAGCGCACCTGCCACGTCGGCGGCCGCCACGTGATCTTCGCCCCGGTCGCGGGGCCCCCGAGCGTGAGCGACCTCGAGCGCGGCAAGCGCCAGGGCACGCTCGCCGACTATCGCGACCTGGTGCGGCTGTCGCAGTCCTTCGACGTCATCCACGTGCTCGGTCAGATGACCGAGCCCGGCGACGTGCCGGTGCACGAGCGCCACCTCGATACCTCGCTCGCGCAGCTCACCCTCGGCGACAAGCCGCCCTATTTCTATTGCCGCGGCGCGGCGCAGCTCGCCGACAACTTCGAGATGCTGCGCATCGCGCACGGCATCGATGCCGAGACCTTCAGCCGCGAACCGCGCTGCTACAGCATCTGCAACACCAACTCCCCGCTGCAGCTCGACCTGCCGATGACCGACGGCATCATCGAATTCGCGCTCAACGGCCAGCTGATGATCGTCACGCCCTTCACCCTGGCGGGCGCGATGGCGCCGATCACCATTCCCGGCGCGCTGACGCTGGCGCATGCCGAGGCGCTCTTCGGCATCACGCTCACGCAGCTGGTGCGGCCGGGCGCGCCGGTCATGTACGGCAGCTTCACGTCCAACGTCGACATGAAGTCGGGCTCGCCCGCCTTCGGCACGCCCGAGTACGCCAAGGCCGCCTTCGGCGCCGGGCAGCTGGCGCGGCGCATCGGGCTGCCGTGGCGCTGCTCGAGCGCGACCGCCGGCAACGCTCCCGACGCGCAGGCCGCCTACGAATCGCAGATGAGCCTGTGGGGGGCGCTGCTCGGCGGCTGCCATTTCATGCTGCACGCGGCCGGCTGGCTCGAAGGCGGACTCACCGCCTCCTACGAGAAATTCATCCTCGACGTCGAGATGCTGCAGATGATGGCCGAGGTCTTCCAGCCGGTGCCGGCGACCGCGGACGAGATCGGCATCGAGGCGGTGGCCGAGGTGGGCCCCGGCGGGCACTTCTTCTCCGCGGCGCACACCATGCAGCGCTACCGCGACGCCTTCTACACGCCGCTGGTCTCCGACTGGCGCAACTACGGCCAGTGGTTCGACGACGGCGCGAAGACCGCGACGCAGCGCGCCGCGACGGTGTGGCGCAACACGCTCGCGGCGTTCCAGCCGCCGCCGATGGATCCGGCCGTGGGCGAGGCGCTCGCAGCCTTCGTCGCCCGCCGCCGCGCCGCGGGCGGCGCGCCGCCGCAGACCTGAAGCGCTCAGCGGATCCTGAGCACCACCTTGCCGAGCACGTGACCGGCGGCCATGCGCTCGTGGGCCCTGGCCGCGTCGGCGAGTCGGTATTGCGCGGCGATCGGCACCACGAGCTTCGCCGCGGTGATCGCCGCGCCGAGCCGCGCGAACTCGGCGGGCCCGGTGAGCGCGTCGTACTTGAGGATGACGACACCCGCGCGCGCCTTCGGCGCAGGCTGCACGCCGCTCGGCCAGGCGAGGCGGCCGCCGGCCTTGAGCGTGTCGATGCAGGCCTCGAGGGCGTCGCCGCCGGCGAGCGCCAGCACGGCATCCACGCCCGCAGGCGCGAACTCGTGCGCCGCAGCACGGATGTCGCCGTGGTGGCCGTCGATCGCCGCATCGGCGCCGAGCCGCCGTGCCAGCGCGACGCCGTCGGCGCCCGAGGCGCTCGCCAGCACCCGCGCCCCGCGCAGCTTCGCGAACTGCACCGCGAGCGTCCCGACGGCGCCGGAGGCGCCGTGGATGAGGAGCGTCTCACCGGCCTTGAGGTGCAGCGCATCGTCCACGCCCTGCAGCGCCGTGAGGGCGGTGACCGCCGCGGCGCCCGCGTCCGTCAGGCTCATGCCCGGCGGCACGTGTCCGGCAGCTTTCGCGGGCACCGCCACGTATTCGGCGTAGAAGCCGCCCTGGGGGTTGTCCCAGGCATAGGCGTACACGGCATCGCCGACCTTGAAGTCGCGCACCGCCGCGCCGACCGCCGCGACCGTGCCGGCACCGTCGACCCCCAGCACCACCGGAAAGGTCTTCTCACGGTAGTAGGCGAGCTTCTCGCGTACCTCGAGATCCCAGGGGCCGACGCCGGCGGTGTCGAGCGCAATCAGGAGCTCATCGGGTCCGGGGGTCGGTACCGGCAGCTCGTGCACCGTCAGGACCTCGGGGCCGCCGGTGCGGTCGATGGCGACGGCGTGCATGGTCGGCGGCAGCCGCTCGGGCGGCGGGGTGGCGCCGAGCGCCGTGACGGCGGACAGCGCGAGGGCCAGGGGTGCTGCAAAGCGACGTGCGCGCATGTTGCGCATCATACGCGGCGCCACCCGCGCGCCGGGCACCCGCGCCGGTGCCTCGCCGCGCTTACCGCACCGTCCGCCGCGCGCACTCAGGGCTCACGGCGCCGGCGGCGGCTTGCGGGCGTAGACCTCGTCGAACAGCGCCTCGAGCGGCGGGTGGACGCCGCGCATCGGGTCGACCACCGCCTTCGCCCAATCGAAGTACTCGCGCTTGCGCTGCGCGCTCCAGTCGGTGGGCGGGGAGACGAGGATGTCGCGCAGGTTGCAGATCTTGTCGGCGAGCTTCACCAGCATGGCGGGGCGGCTCAGGTGCGCGGCGTGCTCGATCTGCAGCCGCTTGCGCTCGGCCTTCGGCAGCGCCTTGTCGTCGGTCACCTCGCGGACGATGCCGGCCACCTCGGGGCCGAAGGCCTGCTCGAGCTCTGCGAAGGTGGTGGCGGTGTCCTCCACGGTATCGTGCAGCAGCGCCGCCATCAGCACCGTCGCATCGCGCTCGCCGCAGCCGGCCAGGAGGCCGGCGAGCGCGAGCGGGTGGTTGATATAGGGCGAGGCGTCCTTGCCCTTGCGCCGCTGGTCGCGGTGGCGCTCGGCGGCGAAGGTCGCCGCGCCCAGGATCCTCGAGATGGCCTCCCCTTCGACTTCAGTCATGACTCGCGCTCCACGCCAGGGCCGCATTGTAGTAGTGTTCCCCCATGCACAGACTGGGCGGCGGTTGTCACTGTGGCAACATCCGCGTCGAGCTGGAGCTGACGCGCAGTGCCGGGACCTACAATCCGCGCGCCTGTGACTGCGATTTCTGCCGCAAGCACCGCGCCGCCTACGTCTCCGATCCCCAGGGCTCGCTGCTCATCCAGATCCGCGACGAGCGCGACTGCGGCCGCTATGCCCAGGGCAGCGGCCAGGCGGAGCTCATCCTGTGCCGGCACTGCGGGGTACTCATCGGCCCCCTGTACCGCGAGGCCGGGCGGTCGTACGCCGCGGTCAACGTGAACGTGATCGAAGGCGCCGCCTTCGGCGCGCAGCAGCCGACCTCGCCGAAGGCGCTCGCCGCCGCCGACAAGGCCAAGCGCTGGAAGGACCTGTGGTTCTCCAACGTCACGCTGCGCGGCGCCGCCTGAGACCCGCGGCCGCACGACGATGCAGCTCCCCGACCGCGACTCGCTGCAGGCGCACCTGAGCGCGCACATCGCGCCGGCGCGCGCGCTCGGGCTCGAGTTGGTCGGCATCGACCCGGTGACGATCGCGGCGCCGCTCGGCCCGAATGTCAACGACAAGGGCACCGCGTTTGCCGGCAGCCTGTTTTCCGCGGCGGCGCTCGCCGGCTGGCTGCAACTCACGCAGTGGTGCGCGGCGCGCACACTCGAGGCGCAAATCGTCCTGCAGAAGGCGGACGCACAGTTCCTCGCGCCGGCGCGCGCGCCCTTTCGCGCCATCGCGCGCGAGTCGTCCGCGCAGGAACGCGAGCGCCTCGCCGTGCTGCTCGCGCGCCGTGGCCGGGGCCGCATCGCCCTCGCCGTCGAGGTGAGCTGCGAGGCGACGCTGGTGATGAGACTCGCGGCCGTTTACGCCGTCACCTTGAGCACCGCGCTCGCGCCGGGCAGCGCCGGCCGCTGAGCCCGGGGGACGCGCCGCACCCGCGGCGCACGTTAATGCGGCGGGCGAGCGCCTCGGCTAGACTTCCGCACCCCGCGCAGGCCGCCAGTCAGGAAGGAAGTCAAGCCATGAGTCTTCGTCGCATGCTCCGCACCGGCTTCGCATTGCTGCCGGCCGTCCTCATGGGCGCCGCGCTCGCCGCTCCCCCCGAAGGCGCGCCGGAGAAGTCCGAAAGCCGCAAATTCGAGCCTTTCAAGGCCGAGGCGGTCACGACCAGCGGCTCGGTCACGGTCGGCGGACACCCGATCGCCTACGAGGCGGTCGCCGGGACCCTCATCGTTCATCCGCGCGGCTGGGACGACGTGCCGGCCGATCCCAACGCCAAGGGCGGCGAGGATGCCGAGCACAATCCCACCGCCGAGGCGTCCATGTTCTACGTCGCCTACTTCAAGAAAGACGGCGGCACGCAGCGGCCCATTACATTCCTTTACAACGGCGGCCCCGGCTCGGCGACGCTGTGGCTGCACATGGGCTCGTTCGGCCCGCGCCGCATCGTCACCGCGACCGACAGCCACACGCCCGCCGCGCCTTACCAGCTGGTGAACAACGCCTACAGCCTGCTCGATGCGAGCGATCTGGTGTTCATCGACGCGCCGGGCACCGGCTTCAGCCGCATCGCCGGCAAGGACAAGGAGAAGGATTTCTTCGGCGTCGACGCCGACGCCTACGCCTTCACGCAGTTCATCACCGAATTCTTCACCAAGTACGGCCGCTGGAATTCGCCCAAGTATCTCTTCGGTGAGAGCTACGGCACGCCGCGCTCGGCCGTGGTGGCGCGCTATCTGGCGACCGAGCGCTCGGTCGATCTCAACGGCATCATCCTCCTCTCGCAGATTCTCAACTTCGACCTGAGCCCCGACCGCCCGACCGGCAATCCCGGCATCGACGTGCCCTACGAGACGGCGTTACCCACCTACGCCGCCACGGCGTGGTACCACAAGAAGCTGCCGGGCGAGCATCCGAACCTCGAGGCGTTCCTCACCGAGGTCGAGCAGTTTGCCCTCGGCGACTACGCGCGGGCGCTGGCCGCCGGCTCCTCGCTCGGCGCCGGCGAGCGTGCCGCCGTCGCCGCCAAGCTCCACGAGTACACCGGGCTCCCGGTCGATTACATCCTCAGGGCGGACCTGCGCATCGACGGCGGCGAGTTCCGCCAGAACCTGCAGGCCGACGGCGCGATCACCACCGGTCGGCTCGACACGCGCTTCTCGGGTCCCGACATCGATCCGCTCAGCCAGCGCGCCGACTACGATCCGCAGTCCGCCGGCATCGGTGCGGCCTACGTGGCCGCCTTCAACGACTACGCACGCAAGGAGCTGCATTACGGGCAGAACGAGGAGTTCCACCCGAGCATCCAGACCTTCCGCACCTGGAACTTCGCGCACCAGCTGCCGGGCCAGACCGGGGCGCCGCTCTCGGCGCGGCAGGCCGCCAACGTCATGCCGGACCTCGCCGAGGCGATGAAGCTCAACCCCAACCTCAAGGTGCAGCTGAACGCCGGGTACTTCGATCTGGCGACGCCCTTCTTCCAGGGCGTCTACGAGATGCAGCACCTGCCGATTCCGCAGAGCCTGGTCGGCAACATCGAGTTCCGCTTCTACGACTCGGGACACATGGTCTATGCCAAGGAGAGCTCGCTCAGGGAGCTGCACGACAACGTCGCGGACTTCATTCGCCGCACGAGCCACTAACGCAGATACGACGCGCCGTTCACGTCGAGGATCGCGCCGGTCATGCTGGCCGGCGCGTCCAGCACGCAGAAGCTGACCACCCGCGCGACCTCCTCGGGCGTGGCGACGCGCCCGAGGGGCTGATCGGCGATCACCGCCGGGTCGGCGACCGCGGCGGCGACGCGCGCCGTCGACACCCAGCCCGGCGCCACCACGAAGCAGTAGACGCCGCTCGGCGCCAGCGCCTTGGCGAGGGACTGGCTGAAGGCGTTCAGGCCCGCCTTGCTCGCGGCGTACGCGGGTGCCAGCGGCTCGCCGCGGAAAGCGCCGCGCGAGGACACGCTGACGATGCGCCCGCCGCCGCGCTCGGCCATCGAGCGCGCGGCAAACCAGCAGAGGTTGGCCGGACCGGTGAGGTTGATGGCGAGCGTGCGCTGCCAGGCCGCGGTCCAGGCGGCGTAGTCGGTCGTGAGCGGCGGGTGGTTGGGAAAGACTCCGGCGTTGTGCACCACGGCGTCGATGGGAGCCGCCGCGCTCGCCTCGCACCACAGCCGCTCGACGCCGGCCGCGGCGGTGAGATCCCCCGCGACCAGTACGTGGCCTGAGCCCGCCAGTGCGTCGCGGGTGGCCTCGGCGGCCGCGCGTCCCGACTGGTAGTGCAGCACCAGGCGCGCGCCGCGCGTGGCGAGCGCCGAGCAGATGGCCGTGCCGATGCCGCCGGAGGCCCCGGTAACCAGTACGCGCGTCATAACACAACCTCCTGGCCGATCCCGTCGCGGCGCGCCGCGGCGTACAGCGCCCGGGCGACGTAGAGATCGTAGAGCGCCATGCCGGCCGATTTGTACACGGTGGTGCGGGCGACGTCGACGCGCCGGGCGCCGGTCAGGAGCGCGCCGATGGTGAATACATCCGCATCCGCGAGGATGCCCCGCTCGAGCGCGTGCACGGACTCGCCGACCTCGTGACGGGCGAATTCCGAATCCAGTACCAGATGACCGGCGAGGCGCAGCACGGAATCCGGCAGCTCGCGCATGTGGCGCTCGAAGGATCCCAGGGCGATGAAGTGGCGGTTCGCGAGCAGCTGCGGATCATCGGGCAGCACGGGCTCAGCGGCGGTCGTCGCCGTGACGATGACCGCCGTGCGCGACAGGACCTCGGCCGCACTGGCGCAGGCGGTGACCGCAACGCCGGGGGCGTGCGCGGCGAGCGTCGCCAGGAAGCGCTCGAAGCTCGCCGCCGAGCGGCGCACGGCGAACACCGTGCGGATGGGCCGCAGCGCGCACGCCGTAATCGCCGCCCAGGCGCCCTGCACCCCGGCGCCCACGATGCCGATCGAGGCGGCGTCGGGGGGCGTCAGGTGCTTCAAGCCCATGCCGGCCACGGCACCGGTGCGCATGGCGGTGAGCGCCGCCGCGTCCATGATGGCGAGCGGCAGCCCCGTGCCGGCATCGCCGAGCAGCATGAGGCCGTTGGTCACGGGGAGGCCGCGCGCGGCGTTGCCGGGGACCACCGACACCAGCTTGACGCCCAATGCGCCCGCGCCGATCGCCGGCATGGTGAGCAGCGTCCCCTCGCCCCAGCGCAGGTGCGCGCGTGCGGGCACGACGCAGTCGCGATTCTCGGCCGCAAGAGCCGCGGCCTCGACGAGCGCGACGGTCGCGGCGGGCTCGAGGAGATCCAACAGGTCGGTGGCGCGCAGTGCGATCATCGCGATTGATAATATCGCCGAATTCGCCTGGGGGAGTGCTGCACATGAGGACCGGATCCGCGATGGTCGCGCTGCTGCTGCTGGCCGCGGCACACTGCGCCGGCGCCGCGGCTGCACCGCCCCCGCCGGCGGATGCGCGCCTCGACCGGATCGTCACCGCGGCGATGCAGCGCCAGCAGATCCCGGCGGCGGCGGTCGCGGTCATGACGGGCGGCCGG
This sequence comes from Steroidobacteraceae bacterium, assembly GCA_035523985.1. Taxonomy (GTDB): domain Bacteria; phylum Pseudomonadota; class Gammaproteobacteria; order Steroidobacterales; family Steroidobacteraceae; genus 13-2-20CM-66-19. Next base: position 23,707 of record DATKPR010000013.1, read on the forward strand.
ATCGTCTACTCGCAGGCCTTCGGCACGGCCGACCTCGAGAACCACGTGGCGGCGACCCGCACGACGCTGTTCCGCACGGCCTCGATCGCCAAGACCTTCACGGCGGTCGCCGCCATGACGCTGGTCGAGGCGGGCAAGCTCGACCTCGATGCGCCGGTGCAGCGCTACTGCGCGCCGTTCCCCGTGAAACAGTGGCCGATCACGACGCGCGAGCTCCTGTCGCACACCTCCGGGATCCGCCACTACAACCCCGGGGAGCCCGAGTACACTCATCACTACGAGCACCTGGCGGATGGCTTCGCGCTGTTCGCCGGCGACCCGCTGCTCTTCAAGCCCGGCAGCGGCTTCCAGTACAGCACCTACGGCTACTCCGTGGCCGGCTGCGCGATTGAAGGCGCCTCCGGCGCACGCTTCGCCGACTACGTCGCCGCGCACGTGCTTGCGCCCGCCGGCATGACCCATACCTTCGTCGACGACAGCCGGGAGATCGTGCCGCACCGCGCCCGCGGCTATCAGCTGGTGGATGGCGCGCTGAAGAATGCGGTACTGATGGACTCGAGCTACAAGATTCCCGGCGGCGGCTACGTGACGAGCGCCGAGGACCTGGTGCGCTTCGCGCAGGCGCTGCTCGCCGGCAGGCTGGTGAAGCCCGCCACCCTCGGGGAAATGTGGACCGCGACGGCGGTGAGCGGCGCCGATCCCTATGGCCTCGGGTTTGCGCTCCCCGAGGGCGGGCGTTTCGTGATGCACACCGGCGGCCAGTCGGGCACGAGCACCGAGCTCTTCATCATCCCCGGCAACCACGCCGCTATCGCGGTGCTCACCAACCTCGAGCACGCGGATCTGCGCGAGCTGGTACGCGCCATCGCGGTTGAGCTGAAGCAGCCCGCCCTGGCGCCGCCCGGCCCATGACGGCCAGAAGACGCTGACGTTGCAGATGTTCTCGCGCGTGCAGCGCGGGTAGGCCCTGCCCCGCTCCTGGTCTGTTACGCGCATCATTGCCGCCGATCGGGTAGAGTTTGCGACCTCGCGCCCCCCGGGGGCGCGCCCGTGCGAAGGGGTCTTGCCAATGCGAATTCTCACCGCCGCCGGAATCGCCCTGCTGCTGCAATGTCCGGCGCTCGCGCTGGCTCTGGACGTGGAGCAGCCGATGGGGCCGCTGCGGCCCGACCAGGTCGCCTTCCGCGCGCTTTTCAAGGAGATGGTGGAGACCGATACCAGCTACCCGAAGGGCAGCTGCACGCTGCTCGCCGGGCGCATCGCCGCGCACCTGCGCGAGGCGGGCTTCGCCGAGGGCGACCTCACGCTGTTCTCCGTCCCCGAGCATCCGCTCGAGGGCGGCATCGTCGCCGTGCTCCCGGGCAGCTCCAGGACCGCGAAGCCGATGCTGCTGCTCGGCCATCTCGACGTGGTGGCGGCGAAGCGCGCCGACTGGACCCGCGATCCGTTCACCCTCATCGAGGAGAACGGCAACTTCTACGGCCGCGGCACCTCGGACATGAAGGGGATGGATGCCACCTGGGTCGACGCCCTCATGCGCTTCAAGCGCGCGGGCTATCGCCCCCGGCGCACCATCAAGATGGCGCTCACCTGCGGCGAGGAGACCACCGCGGCCTTCAACGGCGCCGACTGGCTGGCCAAAAACAGGCCCGAGCTGATCGCGGCGGCGTTCGCGCTCAATGAGGGCGGCGGCGGACGCACCGACGGACACGGCAAGCTCCTGGTGCAGTCGATGCAGGTCGGCGAGAAGGCCGCGCAGAACTACACCGTCGAGGCCACCAACCCCGGCGGCCACAGCTCGATCCCGGTGCGCGACAACGCCATCTACGAGCTGAGCGATGCGCTCATCAGGGTGCGCGAGCACGAGTTCCCGGTGAAGTTCACCGACACCACGCGCGCGTTCTTCGCCAGGGCCGGTGCCGCGCGCGGCGACGAGCTGGGGCGTGCCATGGTGGCGCTCGCGGAGAATCCCGACGACCATGCCGCCGAGGCCATCGTGTCGCGCGATCGCAGCTACCACAGCATGCTGCGCACCACCTGCGTCGCGACGCTGCTCTCGGGCGGTCACGCGGAGAATGCCCTGCCGCAGCGCGCTACGGCCAACGTCAACTGCCGGATCTTCCCCGGCGAGACGGTCGAGGGAACGCGCGCGGCGCTCGTCGCCACCATCGACGATCCGCGTATCACGGTGGTGGCGGCCGGTGCCCGCGGGCCCATCGCGCGGCCGCCGCCGCTCGATCCGAAGATCATGGGGCCGGCCGAGAAGCTGGTGGCGCGCTACTTCCCGGGCGTGCCGCTGGTACCGACGATGTCGACCGGTGCAACGGATGGCATCTACCTCGAGGCGATCGGCATTCCGGTGTACGGCGTGCCCGGATTCTGGGGGGATCCCGACGGCAACGGCGTGCACGGGCTCAACGAGCGGCGCAGCGTGCGGTCCCTGTACGTGGGCCGCGACTTCCTCAACGACCTGATCAAGGCCTACGCGAGCGCGGAATGAGCCCGCCGCGGTACCGCCGGTCGCTCCTGCCCGCCCTGGCGCTCGCGCTGAGCGCCGCGCTCGCCGCGCACGCCGACCCGGGCACGATCAGCGAAGGTGTCTTCCACGTCACGCCGGTGCGGCCGGTCGCCGAGCTGCTGCCCGAGGCGCTCGCCGCCACGCCGCCGGCGGAGAACGGCGATTTCCGCCCCGCGGACCTGGTCGAGCTGACGACGCTCGACCCGACCATCCGGCTCGATATCCGCTATGCGACCACGCGCAACTTCCTCGGCACGCCGTTGTACAGCCAGGCGCGCGCCTTCCTGCAACGGCCGGCCGCCATGGCGCTGCTGCGCGTCGAGCGCTCGCTCGCCCGCGAGGGGTACGGACTGCTGGTGTACGACGCCTACCGGCCGTGGTACGTGACGAAGATGTTCTGGGATGCGATGCCGCCCGAACTGCACCGCTACGTCGCCGATCCGGCGCAGGGCTCGCGCCACAATCGCGGCTGCGCGGTGGACCTGACGCTCTATGAGCTCAAGAGCGGCCGCGAGGTGCCGATGCCGAGCGTGTACGACGAGGCGACCGAGCGGGCATGGCCCACCTACAGCGGCGGCACGGCGCAGCAGCGCCGCATGCGCGATCTGCTGCGCCGGCACATGGAGGCGCAGGGATTCACGGTCTACGAGTTCGAGTGGTGGCACTTCGACTACCGCGACTGGAAGTCGTACCGCATCGGCAACGTGCGCTTCGAGGATCTCGGCGCACCCCGCTGACACGGCGCCCCTGCCGCATGCGCGCGCTCAGTTCTTGAGCTTGTAGCCGGTCCTGAAGATGACCGCGACGGCGGCGACCGACAGCGCCAGGAACACGAGCGTCGCGCCGGCGCTCACCACCACGTTGACGTCCGCGGTGCCGAAGAAGCTCCAGCGGAATCCGCTGATGAGATACACGACCGGGTTGAACAGCGTGATCTTCTGCCACAGCGGCGGCAGCATGCTGATGGAGTAGAAGGCGCCGCCGAGGAAGGTGAGCGGCGTCAGCACCATGAGCGGCACCACCTGCAGCTGCTCGAAGCTCCCGGCCCAGATACCGATGATGAAGCCGAGCATGCTGAAGGTGAGCGCCGTGAGCACCAGGAAGGCCACCATCCACAGCGGATGCAGCACCTCGTACGGCACGAACACCCGCGCCGTGGCCAGGATCAGCACCCCCAGCATCACCGACTTGGTGGCGGCCGCGCCCACGTAGCCGATCAGCACCTCGACGTAGGACACCGGCGCCGACAGCAGCTCGAAGATGGTGCCGGACCACTTGGGCAGATAGATCCCGAAGGAGGCGTTGGACACGCTCTCGGTGAGTATCGACAGCATGATGAGGCCCGGCACGATGAAGGAGCCGTAGCCGACGCCGTCGACCCTGCCCATGCGCGCGCCGATGGCGGCGCCGAACACCACGAAGTAGAGCGCGGTGGACAGCACCGGGGCGGCGATGCTCTGCATGAGCGTGCGGAAGGTGCGCGCCATCTCGAAGCGGTAGATCGCCCGGATCGCGTACACGTTCATGGGCGCTTGCTCACGAGTCCGACGAAGATGTCCTCGAGCGAGCTCTCGCTCGAGTGCAGGTCGCGGAATTCGATGCCGAGCTCGCCGAGGCGCTTCAGCAGCGGCGCGATGCCGGTCTCGCGCGTGTGGGCGTCGAAGGTGAATACCAGCGTGCCGCCATGGTCGGTGAGCTCGAGGGGATATTGCGCGAGGCCCGCCGGGATGCCGGCGAGCGGCTGCTGCAGGTGCAGGGTGAGCTGGCGCTTGCCGAGCTTGCGCATCAGCCGCACTTTTTCCTCCACCACGATGAGCCTGCCCTTGTGAATGACGCCGATGCGGTCGGCCATCTGCTCGGCTTCCTCGATGTAGTGCGTGGTGAGGATGATGGTCACGCCGCCCTCGCGCAGCCGGCGCACCTGCTGCCACATGTCGCGCCGCAGCTCGACGTCGACGCCGGCGCTCGGCTCGTCGAGAAACAGGATGCTCGGCTCGTGCGCCAGCGCCTTGGCGATCAGCACGCGGCGCTTCATGCCGCCCGACAGCGTCATGATCTTCGCGTCACGCCGCTCCCACAGCGACAGCTCGCGCAGGATGCGCTCGCAGTGGGCATCGTCGGGCGCGCGCCCGAAAAGTCCGCGGCTGTAGGTCACGGTGGCCCAGACGCTCTCGAAGGTGTCGGTGTGCAGCTCCTGGGGCACGAGCCCGATCTCGCGCCGCGCGGCACGGAAGTCGCGCACGATGTCGTGGCCCGCGGCCAGGACGCTGCCGGCGCTCGGCGTCACGATGCCGCAGATGATGTTGATGAGGGTGGTCTTGCCGGCGCCGTTCGGGCCGAGCAGCGCGAAGATCTCGCCGCGCTCGATGTCGAGGTCGATCGGGTGGAGGGCCGTGAGACCGCCGGCGTAGGTCTTCCTCAGGCCGGCCACCCGCACTACTGCGTCGGTCACGGCGCGAACCTCGAGTGAAATCCGTGCATTTTTGCCCTAACCTTGCTCACCCGATCCGCTCCGCTGCCGCCGATGACCACCGCCGCACCCGACCGCGAGACCCCGCCGCCACCGCCATCGGTGTTCCTCAGCTACGCCTCCGAGGATCGCAAGGCGGCACAGGCCCTGAGGGACGCTCTCGAGTCCTATGGACTCGAAGTCTGGTACGACGAGAGCGGGCTCGACGGAGGAGATGCGTGGGACCAGAAGATCCGCCGCCAGATACGCGAGTGCGATTTTTTCATGCCGGTCATATCCGCGCAAACCGATACGCGTCTGGAGGGTTACTTCCGCCGGGAGTGGCGTCTCGCGGTCGAGCGCACCCTCGACATGGCCGACGATCACCCCTTTCTGCTGCCGGTCGTCATCGACGACACGCCTGAGGGGCGCGCACGCGTTCCGGAGCGCTTCCTCAGCGTGCAGTGGACGCGCGTGCCCGGCGGACTGCCGGTGCCGGCGCTCGAAGGGCTGTGCCGCCGGCTGCTCGCGGGACAGACCCCGGCGCCGCCGGCCTCGGCACGGCGCGCCGCCGAGCCGCCGCCCGCGCGCGGCGACCGCGCACGGCCGCAGCGCCCGTACCCGCAGTTCCCGCGCGAGGAGCCGGGCCAGCGGCTGCGCTTTTTCGCGCACGTGCTCGGCTGGGCGCTCGAGGCGTGCTGGGTATTTTTCCGCCGGCTGCCGCGCTGGATCCGGTTCATCGTGTGGATCTGGCTCGCGTTCGTGATCGTCACCCGGGGTTGTGCGCCGCCCAGCCGCCACGCGGACCGCGACGCGACGAGCGCGCGCAAGGCGGCGCCGGCGCCGCCGGCTGGCGCCGGACTGTCCGCGGCGAACGCCGAGAAGCTGCGCCAGATCTCCGAGAGCTACGCAGGCGGCTCCGCCGGGACCGACTACGGGAAACTCGGGGTTGAGATCGCCCAGGCTTTCTCCAGCGAGCTCGGCAAGCAGGTGGCGGCGGCCGAGAGCCCGCTCCTCGCGATCCCCTTCTCCGCCCCCGCCGGCGATGCCGCGGCCAGGAAACTCGCCGACGCCGCCTTCGCACAGGTCTATGGGCGCATCGCCCTCTCGCATCACGGCCACATCGGCATCCTGCAGGGCTCAGCGCCCGATGCGGCGAGGGCAGCCAAAGCCGCCGCCGCCCAGGATGCGACCTACGTGCTGTTCGGCGCGGTCAGCCGGGCGGGCGCGACGCAGAGCCTCACGGTGCAGCTGGTGAAGGTCGACGGGGGAACGGTGTTGTGGTCCGGATCGTTTCCCGTGGCCGGCGCCGATCCCGCGGCGATCGCGGCGCAGGTGGACGCGCAGGTCCCGGCGCTGGCAGACGATTGAGTGCCAAAACGAGCGCCGCGCCGCGCCCTCACCAGATGCCGCCGAGCGCCACGGTCACCGCCTCGCCGTTGACGCCGCCGGCGGCGTCGCTGCAGAGAAAAGCGATGACTTCCGCGACCTCGCGCGGCTCGAGCACGCGGTTCTGCGGGTAGATGGCCGCGCGCTCGCGCCATACCTGATCGGTCGAGACACCGCGCCGCGCGGCCTCGGCACTGGCCGAGCGCTCGGCCATGGCGGTGCGCACCCAGCCGGGCAACACGGCGTTCGAGGTCACGCCAAACGGGCCGGCGTCCTGCGCCACCGCGCGCGCGAGCCCGATGAGGCCGTGCTTGGAAGCGGTGTAGGCGCTGCCGGAGCGCTCGGCCTTCTCGCCCGCGGTGGACGCGGTGAACACCAGCCGGCCGAAGCCGCGCTGGCACATGCCGCCGACCGTGAGCCGCGCGAGCTCGAACGGGCCGTCGAGGTTGATGCGCATGGTCTCGCGCCACACCTGCGGGTCCTGCTCCCACACCAGCCGCTCGTGCGCCGAGCCGATGCCGTGATTGACGACCAGCACGTCGATCGGGCCGAGGCGCCGGGCGGTCTCGGCCACGGCGAGTGCACAGCCCTGAGCGGTGCCCAGGTCCGCGGCGACGTACTCGAGTCCGACGGCGGCGAGCTCCGCCGCGGTGCGCGCCGTGATCATGACGCGCGCGCCGGCCGCCGCGAGCAGCAGCGCCGCCTCGCGCCCGATGCCGCGCCCGCCGCCGGTCACGAGTGCCACACGGCCTTTCATGGCTGCCCCGCGACGCGGTGCCGCAAGCGCCGATCGAACCAGAAGAGCGCGCCGATCAGCAGCGCCATCGGCACGAGGCCGAGCGCGAAGGCGGTGCGGCCGTCGGTGGCGGCGAAGATCCGCCCGGTGATGAAGGACCCCGAGGTCCCGCCGAGCGCCGAGAACACCACGATCAATCCGGTCATCGCCGCGTGCTTCTCGAGCGGCAGCGAGCTCAGCATGGTCGAGCAGATCGTCGGGTAGATGGGCGCCAGAAACAGCCCGAGCACGGCGGGGAAATAGGCCGCCAGCGGCAGGCTCGCCCAGTCGCTGGCACCGGCGGCACTGGCGCGTACCGACATGATCAGCATGCCGGCCGCCACGATCAGGCACCCGACGAGGAGATTGCGCCAGTAGATGTGCCGCAGCGCGACGCTGGCGCTCAGGCGCCCGAATGCGAGCGCACCGGAATAAAGGCTCGCGAGCTGCACGCTGAGCGTCACCGGGAGCCGCAACTCCTCGCGATTGAAGGTCGGCAGCCAGGTCTGCACCTGCTGCTCGATGAGCACGTAGAGAAACGCTGCCGCGAGGAACACCAGCACCTCCGGCCGCTCGAGCAGGCTCAGCATGCCGCGCAGCGGCGAGCCGGCCGTGACCTCGGCGCCGTGCGCGCCCGACTCATCGAGCCGCGCGAACGCCACCAGCAGCGCCGCCGCCGCCGCGATCCCCGCCATCAGCCAGTAGACGTGCAGCCACACCGGATCGCCGGGCGCGTCGCGGTTGATGAACAGGCTGAATACCCAGGAGGTCGAGAGCACGCCGAGCATGAACAGGCCCTCGAGCAGGCTCGTCAGACTCGCATGGCGGCTCGGCTGCGGCGACAGCAGCCCGATCGAGGAATACACGGCGACCTTGATGAGGGCGAAGCCGGCTCCGACCGCGACGAACATGAGGCGCGTCGTGAGGAAGCCCGGCGCGAGCGGCATCGCCATGCAGGCGAGCGCGACGAAGCTCAAGCCGAGGATCATGGCGCGGCGATAACCGAGCCGCGGCAGGTAAGCCGCGACGCACAGCGAGGTGATGGCGATCGGCAGGTCCTTGCAGGCATCGAGCGTCGAGGTGGCGATCTTGTCGACGCCGAAGGTCAGCATCGACTGCAGGATCACCGGGGCCACGCTGTTGAGCAGCATCGCGAACACGAAATACGTGGCGGCGAGCGCGACGATCATGATCAGGCGGTTCATGCGGGGGGTGAGATTCGTAAGGCTTTGAATTTTTTGGACGCTCGGCCCGGCAAGAATACCCATCCGGGCGCTGCGGGGAAACAGCGCAGGCGGCGCTGAGGTAAGGTTGGCGTCCTTTGAGGGGCCGCCGAAGGGGAGCGCGATGCGAACGAGAACACTGCGTTACGGGCTCACGTTGATGCTGGCGGCCGCCACGGTGGCCGCCGCCGCCACCGCGCCCCCCGCGCCGGCGCCGGCTGCGGCGGCCGCGCCCGAGCGGCTGGGCAACTTCAAATTCCGCTTCGTCGGCCCGCGCATCGGCAACCGCATCGCGGCGATCGCCGGTGTGCCGGGCGACCCTGCCGTGTACTACGCCGGCGCGGCCTCCGGCGGCGTCTGGAAGTCGAGCGACGGCGGCAATCGCTGGGCCCCGATCTTCGACAAGCAGAACGTCGCGGCGATCGGCGCGCTCGCGGTGGCCCCGTCGGCGACCAGCACCGTGTGGGCGGGGACCGGCGAGGCCTGGGTGATCCGCGACAGCGACGTGATGGGCAACGGCATCTATAAATCCACCGATGCGGGCCGCACCTGGGTCTTCAAGGGACTGCCCGAGTCCGGACGCATCGGCCGCATCATCGTGCATCCGACCGATGCCGATATCGTCTACGCCTGCGTGCTCGGGCGCACCACCGGTCCGCAGCAGCAGCGCGGCGTCTACCGCACCACCGACGGCGGCGAGCACTGGACGCGGGTGCTGTTCGTGGACGAGAAGGTCGGCTGCTCGGGACTGTCGCTCGATGCGCACGACCCGCGCACCCTGATCGCCGGCATGTGGCAGGTCGAGATGCACACCTGGGGTGAATTCAGCGGCGGCCCCGGCAGCGGCCTCTACCTCACGCACGACGGCGGCGATACCTGGCAGCACCTCGAGAAGCACGGCCTGCCCGAGTCGCCGCTCGGCAAGATCGATGTCGCCATCGCGCCGACCAATTCGCTGCGCCTGTACGCGCTCATCCAGACGCGCGATCAGGGCTCGGTGTGGCGCTCGGATAACGCCGGCCGCGACTGGCGGCGCGTCAATTCGCAGCGCGCGCTCATCGGCCGCGCCGGCTACTACATCCGCGTCGCGGTCTCGAGCGGCAGCGACAACGAGGTGCTGGTCGCCAACAGCTCCTTCCACCAGTCGCTCGATGGCGGGGAGAACTTCCACGAGGTGCGCTGGGGCGGCGACACCCACGACATCTGGATCGACCCCGCGAATCCCGACCGCTTCGTCATCACCGACGACGGCGGCCTGATCATCACCACGGTGCATGGGCGCGGTTTCCACCGCGTGCAGCTGCCGATCGGCCAGATGTATCACGTCGCGGTCGACGAGCAGATTCCCTACGACTTCTACAGCAACATGCAGGACGACGGCAACATGCGCGGCCCGAGCGTCTCGGCCGGCGGCGAGGAAGGCTGGGACCGCCACATGGGAGGCTGCGAATCCGGCTTCACGATTCCGGACGTGGTGGACCCGAACGTCGTGTGGGCGACCTGCTACGGCGACACGGTGACGCGCTGGGACGCGCGCTACCGCGAGGCGCACTCGGTGAGTCCCTGGAAGCACACGCTCGACTCGCCGCCCGACGCCATCAGGTACCGCTGCCACTGGACGCCGCCGCTCGCGGTGGATCCCTTCGATCACAACACCGTGTACTACGGCTGCCAGGTCATCTTCCGCACCAGCGACGCCGGCCACAGCTGGACGGTGGTATCGCCGGACCTGTCCACCCGGGATCCCGCGCACATCGTGCCCTCCGGCGGCATCGTCGGCGACAACCTCGGCCAGTTCTACGGCGAGGTGGTGTTCGCGATCGCACCCTCGAAGCTGCAGAAGGGCCTCATCTGGGCCGGCACCAACGACGGCCAGGTGTGGTACACGAAGGACGGCGCCGCCCACTGGGTCAACGTGACGCCCCGCGTGGCGGGCGTACCGGCGGGCGGCATCGTCACCAGCATCGCACCCTCGAGCTTCGACGCCGCGACCGCCTACGTGAGCCTCGATCTGCATCTCAACGACAACCGCGATCCCTTCATCCTCAAGACCGGCGACTTCGGCAGGAGCTGGCAGCGCATCAGCAGCGACTTGCCCAGGCACGAGCTCTCCTACGTGCGCACCGTCACCGACGACCCCAACGCGCGCGGGCTGCTGTTCGCGGGCATCGGCAACGGCCTCTACTACTCGCTCGATGACGGCGGGCACTGGAGCCAGCTGCGCAACGGGCTGCCGCCCTCGCCCGTGACCTGGGCGGTAGTGCAGAAGCAGTTCCATGACCTCGTGGTCTCGACCTACGGCCGCGGGCTCTACATCCTCGATGACATCACGCCGCTCGAGCAGCAGGCCCGCCAGCGCAACAGCGCGCCGGTGGTGCTCTACGAGCCGCGCCCGGCCTACCGCTTCGTCGCCGACGCCTCCGCACCCATCAATTTCTCGCTCGCCGCGCAGCCGCGCGACCCGGTGCGGCTCGACATCCTCGATGCCGGCGGCAACGTGATACGCCACCTCGAGTCCAGGGATGCGGTCGTCGGCATCAACCGCATCAGGTGGGACCTGCGCTACGAGTCGCCGCGCCTGGTGGCGCTGCGCACGGTCGCCCCCGACAACCCGCGCGTCTGGGACGAGCCGCGCTTCCGCGACGAGGACTCGCGCCCCATCACTCACTGGGGCTCGCGCCCGGCGGAAGTCGGACCAATCGCGGCGCCGGGCAGCTACTCGGTACGGCTGCAGGTCGACGGCGCAACGCTCGCGGCGCCGCTCACGGTGCTGGCCGATCCGCGCGCCCCGGGATCGGAGGCCGATATCCAGCTCGCGGTGCGCACGCTCCTCGAGATCCGCGACGACATCTCGCACGTCGCCGACACCGTCAACCGCATCGAATGGCAGCGCAAGCAGCTCGAGGTCATCGAGGCCATGCTGCGGCCGGCGCGGCCGCACGCGCGCCACGATGCGCCGCTCGCCGAGGAAGGCGACGAGCGCGAGGGCGAGCCGGCCGCGGCGGCGCCGCGCGCGGCGGGCGCGGCCGAGGAGCAGCACAAGCGCGAGCTGCTCGCGGCGGCCGAGAGCCTCGATCAGAAGCTGGCGGCCGCCGAATCGAAGCTCGTGTCCAGGTCGCTGCGCGACAGCGACGACAAGTACTTCATCGAGGCCGACGGCGCCTACCTCGATCTCATCTGGCTCAACGCCGAGGTCGGCACCGGCGGTGGTGACGTCGCCGGCGGCGCCGACTTCGCGCCGACCGAGGCGCAGCTCGCAAATCTCAGGACGCTCGAGGGCGAGGTGGCGGCAGCCGATGCCGACTACCAGGCGATCCTCAGCCGGGATTTGCCGGCGCTCGATCAGGCACTGGAGCAAGCGAGCCTCGCGACCGTGCCTTGAGATCACGCGCACCGTAGTCGTGCCAGGCGCCGGTGCGCGGATTCCACATACGGAACGAGCCGTCGCGGCGCGCGGTGAGCTTGATCCAGTAGGCGCGGCTCGCATCGAGATTGGCGACGTAGGCGTCGGGGAAGTTGGCATCGCCCGCGGCGGCGGAGCGCTGCAGCTGCCAGACGTCCTCAAGTCCCGGCACCTGGTGCAGCGCCTCGTAGGTGACGCGCGCCCCGCCTTTGCTCACGCCGTTATTCATGACGGCGACGCGCGGCTTGAACGCGGCGAAGGTTGCCGGATCGGCCACGTCGGGTCCGCCGTGATGTGCGACCAGATACACGTCCACCGCTCCGATGAGATCCCGTGGACAGACGAGCGCGTACAGCGGCGCGCCGCTCAGGTCGCCGACGTCCAGAAAACGGAACGCGCCGTAGCGCACGAGCACGCCGGTGGAGCGCGGATTCTCGTACGGGTCGCGGGGCGCCGGTGGCTGCGCCGGGCACGAGGCGTTGATGCGTCCGGCACCCGCCAGCGGCTGCGCCAGCGTCGCGCCGGCTGAGCTCACCACGGTCGCTTCGATTCCCGCGATCGGCAGCCGCGCACCGGGGCGCGGCATGAGGTGTGCGGTGCCCGTGGCGCGCACCCTCTCGTAGGCGGCGAACGCGGCCGCCGTTTCCGGCACGTTGCTGCCGGCCGCGGGGTCCGGCGCGCCGTGGTCGATGAACACCCCGATGGGCATGAGCTGCGCAAGCTCGCTCACCCCGCCGTCGTGATCCGGATGGAAATGCGTGATGAGGAGGTAGTCGATGCGCGAGACGCCGGCATCGCGTGCGGCGGCGACGATGCGGTTGGCATCGCGCGCCGCGCGCGGGTCGCCCGGGTGGAATCCCGAGCCATCGCCCGCCCAGCCGGTGTCGATGAGCAAGGAGTGCCGGCCGGGCGTCACGATGAGAGTCGACTGCCCGCCCTCGACATCGATGAAATAGATGCTCAGCTGCGCGGGGGTCGCCGCGGCCACGCCGGCCATCCCGGCGGCGAACGCGGCAAGCGCGGCGAGCGCCGCCGGCAGACGGCGCCGTAGCCGGACTGAGGGTGTGCCGCAGGGCCTCACGATCGGGAGATAATAGCGGACATGGCCGAACCGCTCATTTATCTCGATCCGGCGAGTCCCCTCTCGTTGCAGAACCAGATCCGCGGGAAGCTGGTCGAGCTCATCGTCTCAGGAGCCGTGCCGCCCGGCACGCGGCTGCCCTCCACCCGCGGCCTTGCCGAGCAGCTGCACGTGTCGCGCAATACGGTGGTGCTCGCCTATCAGCAGCTGCTCGACGAGGGCTTTCTCCTCACCCGCGAGCGCAGCGGGATTTACCCCAATCCGGCGATGCAGCCGCAACGCATGGCGGGCGCCGAGCCCGCGCCGGGCGCCCGCGCGATCGACTGGACCCGGCGCATCCAGGGCGCCCCAGGCACGCGCGGTCCGGGCGCACTCCCGGACCCCGCGCGGCCGGCGGGCGATTCCTTCCTCGACGGCAGCGTCGATCCCTCGCTCTACCCGATGAGCGAGTGGCGCGAGGTGAGCCGCCTGGCGCTCGCCTCGCGCGAGATCCGCGAGTGGTCGGCGCGCAGCCGCGACCTCGACGACCCCATGCTGATCGAGCAGATCCGCAGCCGCATTCTGCCGCGTCGCGGCATCATCGCCTCTGCGGATCAGATCCTGGTCACCGTCGGTGCGCAGCAGGCGCTGTGGCTGCTGGTGCAGCTGCTGGTGCGGCCCGGGGTGCGCGTGGGGGTCGAGGAGCCCGGATATCCGGATTTGCGGGCGCTGCTGGCGCTGCGCGGCGCTCAGATCGCTCACCTGCCGGTGGACGCGGAGGGCATGGTGGTGGACGAGGCGGTCGACGCCTGCGAGGTGCTCTACCTCACGCCGAGCCACCAGGTGCCGACCGCGGTGACCATGCCGAACGAGCGCCGTCAGCGTCTGCTCGACAAGGCCGCCGCACATGGCATCGTCGTGATCGAGGACGACGCGGACTCGGAACGAAACTATCTCGGCCAGCCCCACCCGGCGCTGCGCGCCATGGACCGCCACAGTTGCGTGCTGTACGTGTCGAGCCTCTCGAAGGTACTCGCTCCGTGGCTGCGCCTCGGGTTCCTGGTGGCGCCGCGCGAGCTCATCGAGGAGGCGCGCGAGCTGCGGCGCCTCACCGTGCGCCATCCACCGCCGCACGACCAGCGCGCTGCGGCACTCTTCATGGCGCTCGGCCACTACGATGCCATGCTCGCGCAGCTTGGCCAGGTGTTCCGCGAGCGCTGGATCGCGCTGCGTGACGCGCTCAACTATCACCTGCAGCGCTCGGTGGTCACGGCGCCGGCGACCGGAGGCACTTCCTGCTGGGTACAGGGGCCGCCGGAGCTCGATGCCGTACAGCTGGTGGCCGATGCGGCGCGCGGCGGCGTGCACATCGAGCCGGTCGACCGCTATTACGCCGCCGAGAATCACCCGCGCAATTGCTTCCGCATGAGCGTGCGCGGCATCCGGGTCGAGCGCATCCGGCCCGCGGTGGTGAAACTCGCCGACCTGGTGCGCGTGCAGGATGCGGGCCTCGCCGAACGCCTCGACAACTGCGTGGGGGAGTGGCTGCGCGGCGAAGACATCCGCCGGCGCCTGAGCGGCCGCACCATCCATCTCGAGACCGTGTACGGCGATCCGTGCACGATCGACCTGCTGGCGGACGGCCGCATGGTGGGACGCTCGGGCTTCGCGGACGAGGATCGCGACACCGGCCGCTGGTGGGTCGACGGCGACCTGTGGTTCCGGCAATGGAACAGCTGGGCCTATGGAGATGCGGTCGGCTACTACACGGTGCTCGACGGCTGCGCCATCAAGTGGTTCAACCCCGACGGCCGTCTCTACAACATGGCGACGCTCAGCCCGGCGGCCGCCGCCAACGGCCACTGGCCCAATCACTAGACGGCAACTGGCGCTATCGCCGCCGCGTGGGCGGCTGCCACCATCCCCGGATACTCAAGGGGGGCGGGCGCACAGCGGTGAGTATCTTCTCGGTTGGGGGACTGCAGCTCGAGCTGGCCGCGGCCGACAACGTCGCGGAGCTGATCGGCGAGATCCGCTCCGCCAAGGGCCGCTATCCGTGGCTCGACATGGTGATGCTTCCGGAGCTCGCGAGCTTCGGCACGCGCACCGCGCACGCCGTGCGCCTCCCGGGAGCGGTCGAGCGGCGCTACTGCGAAGTGGCGCGCGAGCTCAGGATCTGGTTGCTGCCCGGGAGCCTCTACGAGCGCCGCGGCGCGCACATCTTCAATACCGCGCCGCTCATCGATCCCGCCGGCCGTGTCGTGGCACGCTACCGCAAGATCTTCCCGTGGACGCCCTACGAGCGCGGCGTCACGGCGGGCGACGGCTTCGTAGTCACCCGAGCCGGCGGCGCCAGCCTCGGGATCTCGATCTGCTACGACGCGTGGTTCCCGGAGACCACCCGCTCGCTCGCGTGGCTCGGGGCCGAAGTGATCCTGCATCCGACGCTCACCAACTCCATCGACCGTGACGTCGAGCTCGCCATCGCGCGCGCCACCGCGGCGACCCAGCAGTGCTACTACCTCGACATCAACCTCGCCGGTCCGCTCGGCGCCGGCCGCTCGGTGGTGTGCGGCCCGGGTGGCGAAGTGATCCATCAGGCGGGCACGACGCGCGAGGTGATCGCCGTGCAGCTCGATCTCGACTACCTGCGCCGCTGCCGCGCGCTCGGCTGGCACGGCCTCGGGCAGCCGCTCAAGAGCTTTCGCGACTGCGCGCTCAGGTTTCCGTGCTACCGCCCGCAGCGGCGCGCCGCGCCCGCGCTCGAGCGGCTCGGGGCGGTGCGCATGGCGGCGGCCGGCACCGCTGCCACAGACCGCCGCCGGCGGCGCAGCCGCAACTGACCAACGACCTCCGGGGGGAGTGATCCACATGAAACCAAAACCTGCAGCGCTCTACCGCTCGCCGATCGCCGCGGCCGTCATCAGCGCACTCGGCTCCGCCGCGGCCCACGCCGACACCGCGGCCGCAGCGGCCGACCAGGCCGGCGCCGCGGCCAGTGCCGCCGCACCGCTGCAGGAGGTCATCGTCACCGCCCGGCGCCGCGCGGAAAACGTGCTCGACGTGCCTTACAACATCAGCGTGCTGAGCGGCAGCGACATCGACAACGACCACGTGCTCGACACCGCCGAGCTGATGCGCGACATCCCCGGCGTCTCGGTCATCGATCGCGGCGATCGCAACGCCAGCGTGACCAACGGCATCCGCATCCGCGGACTCAACGTCGACAGCTCGGCGCTCGGCGACTACTCGGTATCGGCCGCGGCGACCGTCTCGACCTACGTGAATGACACGCCGATCTTCGCCAACTTCCTCCTCACCGACATCGATCGCGTCGAAGTGCTCAAAGGTCCGCAGGGCACGCTCTACGGCTCGGGCGCCATCGGCGGCACGGTGCGCTACATCCTGCGCGATCCTGAAATCGGCAAGTTCGACGGCGACCTGAGCGTGAGCGGCTCCAAGGTCGAGTCCTCCAGCCAGGTCGGCGCATCGGGCACGCTGACGCTCAACCTCCCGGTGAGCGACACCAGCGCTCTGCGGCTCACGGTCACGCACAACCAGTACCCGGGCGAGACCGAGTACCGCAACGTCTACGCGCTCGGCCCCGACGGCATCCCGGTTGCACCCGCGGGCGGCAGCATCACCTCGCCGGGCGCGGTGTACCAGTCGGTCAAGGACGCCGACTACGCGCACCAGACCTACGCGCGCCTCGCTTACAAGTGGCAGCCGTCCGATATCTTCACCCTCAATCTGAGCCTCACCGGCCAGAACGACCACTTCGGCGGCCGCCGTGCCACGTCCCTCGGCGCCGACGGCTTCGGTGTGCCCTACCAGGCGAACCAGCTCGGCGCCATGGAGCTCGAGCCCGCCAATCGCGACGTGTATCTCGCCGCGCTCGAAGCCTCGCTCGACCTCGGCTTCGCGACACTCACCTCCAGCACCTCGCAGTACAACCATCACGGCGACATCACCAGCGACAACACCGGCTTCTACGCGCAGAACAACTGGTGGGCGGAGTTCTACTACAACTATCCGCGGCCGCTCGAGTCGGCGGTACGCGGCTACGGCGACAAGGCGACGATCGAGGAGTTGCGGCTGGTTTCCAAACCCGGCAACACCTTCGACTACGTGATCGGCGCCTACTACCAGAATCAGAGTCTCTACAGCTCGCAGGACAGCATCATGGTCGGGTTCCAGCAGTGGTGGGATGCCGCCTTCCCGGCCTTCGCGAGTGCGGTGATCGGCAACGAGGACTTCACCTATCTTCAGCAGGAGCACTTCCGCGACTCGGCGTTGTACGGAGAGCTCACCTGGCACATCACCCCCGACGTCGAGCTCACCGGGGGGCTGCGCACCTTCAGCGACCGCGACGCGGTCAACGAGCAGCAGACCGCCGGGCTCTATGCCTCGATCTACAATGCCGCCGAATCGAGCGGCGTCAGCGACGTCAGCAAGACGATCTTCAAGGGCAACTTCTCCTGGCGCTTCGCACCCGAGAACCGCTTCTACGCGACCGTGGCGCAGGGCTACCGGCGCGGCGGCTCTAATGGCGTGCCGACCACGGGCTACTTCGCCGAGAGTCCCGCCTGGCTGAGCTACCAGCCGGACACCGACGTCGACTACGAGATCGGCTTCAAGGGCGAGGCCGCCGGGTTCACGTACAACGCCGACGTCTTCTACGTCGACTGGAAGAACCCGCAGATCAACACCGCGACCACCAACTGGGGCTTCTTCGCGGTGCAGAACGTCGACAAGGCAATCACCAAGGGTGTCGAGCTGCAACTCGCCTCGCACCTCGGCGACCGCTTCCATTACAGCCTCGGCTATACCTATACCCAGGCACGGCTCGCGGCGGATGCGGTCTCGGCCGACGGCGTCTATGTCATCAACACCAACGGCGCGCAGCTCCCGGGTTCGCCGCAGAACCAGTTCAACCTGGCGCTCGACTACCGTATTCCGTTCGCGGGCAACCCGCTCACGCTGCGCTCGGACCTCTACTATCAATCCTCGACCGAGGACACGCTGTTTTCCTCGGCCTCTTCGCCGAACACCGTGCCCGCCCCGAACCCGTACCTGGGGGAGCCGAAGTTCTACTACCCGATGCCGGGGTTCTGGATCTGGAACGCGTCCGCAACCTACCCCTTCAACCGCTGGTCGGCGACGCTGTGGATCAAGAACATCACGAACGCACAGGCCTTCACCGGCGTATACACTGAGGCCTACATGGGTACCTCTCCGGCGCAGAACTTCTACGGCAACGACTCCAAGGGCCTCAACGCCCTGCCGCGTACCGTGGGACTGACGCTCAACCTCAGGTTCTGAGCCGCGGCGGATGCGGGGTGCGCAAGAGGCGACCGTGTACCCTGGCGCCGGTCCGCCCGCCGACCCGCGCAATCTGCTCGCCTGGATCGAGCGCGCCGCCGCCGCCGGCCGCGGCGCCGAGGTGCTGGCGCAACTCACCGCGGTCGCCGAGCGGGCCGACCTCAGCCTCGCGCTGCGCCAGCAGGCCGCACAGCTGCTGACCCACCTCAACCGCCACGTCGAAGCCGAACGCTGCAGCGCCCGTTGCGCGCGCGACGCGCCGGATGATGCGCAGATCCTCTACAACTGGGCGGCGGCCCTCACGGCGGTCGGCCGGCTCGAGGATGCCGAGCGCACCTACGACCGGGTGATCGCGCTCGCACCGCAGGATGCCGATGCCTGGTACAACCGCTCGACGCTGCGCCGGCAGACGCCCGCGCGCAACCACGTCGCCGCCCTCGAGGCACGGCTGGCGACGATGGCGCCCGGCGATGCGGGCCGCGTGGCACTCGAGTACGCGCTCGCCCGGGAGCTGGAGGACCTGGGTCAGTACCCGCAGGCCTTCGCAGCGCTGCAACGCGGCGCCGACGCACGGCGGCAGCGCCTGAGCTATCGGGTCGCCGCCGACACCGCGGCGATGGCCGCGATCGCACGGACCTTCGATGCCGCGTGGTCGGCGAACCTTCGGCCAGGCCTCGCCGATGAACGGCCGGTGTTCATCGTCGGGCTGCCGCGCAGCGGCACGACGCTCGTCGACCGGATCGTGAGCTCGCACAGCGCGGTCGCGAGCCGGGGCGAGTCGACGGACCTTGCCGCCGCGGTGACGCGCTGCGCCGCGGGGGCGCGCGGTAAGACGGAGCTCATCCGGCAGGCGGCGCTCGCCGACCCGGCGCACCTCGGCGCGGAGTATTGCCGCACGTTGCCCGAAACGGCCGCGCGCCGCGTCATCGACAAGACCCCTCTCAACTTCCTCTACCTCGGGCTGATCCGGGCCGCGCTGCCGTCCGCGACGCTCATTCACGTACGGCGCGCGCCGCTCGATGTCTGCTATGCGATGTACAAGACACTGTTCCGCATGGCCTACCCGTTCTCCTACTCGCTCGAGGACCTCGCCCAGTACTACATCGCCTACGACGCCCTCATGCAGCACTGGCGCAGTACCCTCAAAGGCGCGCTGCTCGAGGTGGATTACGAGGAGCTGGTCGCCAGCCAGGAGGACGTCAGCCGCCGCCTCATCGCGCACTGCGGGCTCGAGTGGCAGCCGCAGGTGCTCGAGTTCGAGCGCAACACGGCGCCTACCCTGACGGCGAGCGCGGCGCAGGTGCGCCAGCCGATCTACCGCTCCTCCGTCGGGCTCTGGCGCCGCTACGCCGCGCAGCTGCTGCCGCTGCGCGCGAGGCTCGCCGCGGCCGGCATCGAGACGCACGAATGCGACTGAGCGCGCTCGGCGCCGTGCTGCTCGCCACCGCGGCGGCGGCCGCCGCACCGCCTGCGCCGCCTGCGCCGCCGGCGGGCGCCGCGGGCGCGCCGGTGACCCGTGCCGGCGCGCTGCGGCGTGCGGATCTCGAAGGCGCGGCGACGCCGGCCGGTCCCTGGGCGATGACGGCATTCGCCCCGCCCGCGGGCGCCCGCGCCCCGAGTCACGTGTTCGAGGGACGCCTCGTGCTCGCGGCGCAGCTGCCGGGTGGCGCGTTCCGCGTGCTGAAGGATCTGTGGCACGATGCCGACGCGAATCAGGGCGCCGCACGGCAGCTGCCGCCGTTCGACTTCGCCTTCGTGCAGAGCGGGCCGGCCCTCATCCCGCTCGAGCGCGGTGCGGTGCGCAGCGCGCACACCGAGTGGGAGTTCGTGCTCGAGCCCGGGCGGGTCTGGGACCAGGACGGCGATCGCGGCCTGACGCGCGCGGCACTGCCGTTCGCGCTCGAGGAGCGCAACGCCAACTGCATGCACAACGGCGTGCTGACGTTTCTCTTCGGGGACGCGGGACGCGTCTCGAACGTCGCCTGGGAAATCGGCCAGGAGACCTGCTTTTATTTCAAGTTCGATGCGTGGGGCGCGTCACGGGCGCGCTACCTGGCGGGTGCCGTGCGCGCCAAAGCCGACCTCATCGCGCGCTACCGGCGCGAGCTCGCCGGGCGCGTGCCGAGCCGCCCCATCGCACAACTCGCGTCCGATCATCCCGGCGCCGATCCCGGCGAGTTCGGCTCGCCGCTCGAGATTCCTGCCGCGGACATGACGCTCTACGGAGCGGCGGTCGATGGCGTGCACTACACCAGCGGCTGCGCCACGCGCTTCGGCCCGTATCCCTATTGCGACGAGCTCGACCTGCCGTCGTATTCGCTCGCCAAGACGCTGGTCGCCGGGCTCGCGACCATGCGTGCCGCGCAGCTCGACCCCACGGTGCTCACGGCCACCATCGCCTCGCTCGTTCCCGAATGCGCCGGCCACGGCTGGGACGACGTCACCGTCGCCGCGACGCTCGACATGGCGACCGGGCACTACGAGTCCACGGCGCGCGAGCACGACGAGAACGGAGACGACATGGAGCCGTTCTTCGCCGCCGAGGATCACGCCAGCCGCATCCGCTTCGCCTGCAGCCACTATCCGCGCAAGGCGCCTGCGGGCACGATCTGGGTGTATCACACGGCCGACAGCTATCTGCTCGGAACCGCACTCGCGGCCTGGGATCGCCGCCGCGCCGGCCCGGCGGCAGATTTTTTTCACGATCTGCTCATCGAGCCGATCTGGCATCCGCTCGGACTCAGTCCCGCGGTGGATGTCACCCGCCGCGTGCGCGATGCGAGCGCCCAGCCCTTCACCGGCTACGGCCTGACGCTCAAGCGCGACGACGTCGTGAAGCTCGCGCAGTTCATGATGCAGGGCGGGCGCATCGGCAATGAGCAGGTGATCGATGCGGCCATGCTGCGGGCGGCGCTGCAGCAGGATCCCGCGCATCCCGGGCTCACCGCCGCGAGTCCCGAGGTGCGCTACCACGACGGCGTGTGGGCGTGGAACGCCGCCGCCTATCTCGGCTGCACGCAGCCCGCCTGGATCCCGTTCATGTCGGGCTACGGCGGCATCCAGGTCGTCATGTTCCCGAACGGCATCGTCTACTACTACTTCAGCGACGGCGGGGTATGGGCGTTCGCGCGTGCGGCGCGCGAGGCAGACCGGATCCGGCCGTTCTGCCGGAGAGACTGAGTGAGCCGCGCGCCGGCGCCCTGGAGCGCGCGTGCCGCACCCGATGGCCTGCTCGCCGCGGCGTTTCTCGGCATGCTCGGAACCGCCGGCATGTTCTATGTCAACCTGCTGCCGGCAATCGTCTCGGGACTGCGCGACGCGCTCGGCTACAGCAACGCGCAGGCCGGCTATGTCGCCTCGGCGAACGTGTACGGCGCCGCGCTCGGCGCGCTGGCGGCGGTGTTCCTGGTGCGCCGCTTCGCCTGGAAACGCCTCCAGGTCGCAGCGCTCAGCGCGCTGCTCGTGCTCGACCTCGCCTCGATGGCGGTGGCCTCGCTCCCGCTGCTGATCGCCCTGCGGGCGGCGCACGGCCTGTGCGGCGGAGTGTCGATCGGCATCGCACTCGCGGTGATGGCGCGCACCCGCGTACCGCAGCGCGCCTACGGTGCGCAGTTCACGCTGCAGGTGCTGCTCGGCGGCCTGGGGCTGCTGTGGCTGCCGGAGCTCGCGGCGCGCCGGGGTTCCTGGGTGCTGTTCCTCGCGCTGGCGCTGATCACCGCGGTCACGCTCGCGCTGCTGCCGCTGCTCGCAGACTATCCGCTCGGGACCGCCACGGCAGCGGCCGGGCGGGCGGCAGTGCCGCGCCGGCCGCTCGCCGCCACGCTCCTCGCCATCTTCCTGTTCCAGGCGGCCAACATGGCGCTGTTCGCCTTCATCATTCCGCTCGGACACCATTACGCCCTCAGTACCGCATTCGTGAGCGATACCCTCGCCGCGGCCGACTGGATCGCCGCGCTCGGCTCGCTGCTCGCGATGTGGGTGGGCCTGCGCTTCGGGCGCCTGCGCCCGCTCGTGCTTGCACTGCTGATCACGATCCCCGCGACGGCGGCGTTCCTCAGGAGCGACGCGGCGACGGTGTTCGTCGGTGCCAACGTCGTCACCGGCGTCGCCTGGTCGTTCGTGATCCCGTGGCTCTTCAGCATGTGCGCCGCGCTCGACCCCTCCGGGCGCAGCGCAACGCTCGGCGGCTTCTGCTCGAAGATGGGTCTCGCTTCGGGCCCGCTGCTCGCCCCCTATCTCATCGGGAACGAGGATTTCGCGGCGTTGATCCGCGCCGCGGCCGCCGCTCTGGTGCTGGTACTCGCGGCGGCTGCCTGGCCGGCGCGGTACATCGACCGCAGCTAGCGATCGCGCGCGTGCCCGTGCGACCATGGCGGCGATCACTCGGTCGGGCGATGAGTCGATGCAGGATCTCGACGGCATTCCGCTGACGGGCGCGGCGCGCGAGCAGAGCGCCGCCGACGCGCCGCCGCACGCCGCGGACGCATTGCTCGCCGAGGCGGACCGGCTGCGTGGCGAGGGGCGCCTGGCCGAGGCGCTGGAGCGTTATGACGCCGCGGTCCGGGCCGACCCGCTTTGCGCCGCCGCCCACCTCGGCCGCGGCGCCATCCTGCTCTCGAGCGCGCACTTCGAGGCGGCCGAGAGCGCCTGGCGGCAGGCGCTCGCCTGCGAGCCACACTCCGCCGCGGCGTACTTCAACCTCGGCGTTCTTGCGATGGCGCGCGGCAGGTACGCCGAGGCGCTGCCGCTCCTGGCGAGCGCCCTCGCGCAGCGCGGCGACGCCGCGGCCCGCGCCGCTTTCGCCAGCTGCGCCGCGCGGATCCGCTTCACCCGCGACGACCCGCTGGTGCGCGCGACGCTCGCGCGTGCGATCGGCGAAGCCTGGGGCCTGCCGCACGACCTGTGCGCAGCGGCCGTGAGCCTGCTGCTGCTCGAGACCACGCTTGCCGGCTGCGTGCGCCGTGCCGAGGAGCACTGGCCGGCGCGGCTGCCGCGTGCGCTGCTCTACGGCGACGACGGCGCTCTCGCGGCGCTCGCCGGCAACCGCCTGCTCCTGGCGCTGCTCGGCGCGGTGCCGGTGAAGTCGATCCGCCTGGAGCGTTTCCTCACCGGCGCGCGTCATGCGCTGCTCGAGGCGGCTGCGGCGGATCCAGGGGCCACGCACGCGGATGTCGCGGCGCTGCCCTTCTACGCCGCGCTCGCGCAGCAGTGCTTCATCAACGAATACGTCTACGACTGGACTGCGGCCGAGCAGCAGGCGGCCGCGGAGTGCCGCGTGCGGCTCGAGGCGGCGCTCGATGCGGGGGCCGCCGTGCCGCCGCTGCTGCTGCTGGCGGTCGCGGCCTGCCAGCCGCTGCGTGCGCTGCGCGGCGCCGGGCGGCTCGGCAGCAGCGCACAGCCTGCCGCCGTCGATGCGGTGCTGAGGCAGCAGCTGCGCGAACCGCTCGAGGAGGAGGCGCTACGCGCCGCGCTGGCGCGGCTGACGCCGCTCGGCGCCGGTGTGTCCGCGGCTGTGCGCGAGCAGTACGAGCAGAATCCCTACCCGCGCTGGGTGCGCATGCCGCTGCGCGAGCAACCCCTGCCCTGCGCGGCGGAGCTGCGCCGCGCTCTGCCGTTCGCGCACCTCGAGCCGCTCGCCGCCGAGCATGCCCCGGGGGTGCTGGTCGCCGGATGCGGCACCGGGGCCGATGCCATCGCCGTCGCGCGGCGCTTCGCGGGCGCGCGCGTGCTGGCGGTGGACTTGAGTCTCGCCAGCCTCGCCTACGCGCAGCGCAAGACCCGCGAGCTCGGGGTGACGAATATCGAATACGCGCAGGCCGACATCCTCGAGCTCGGCGCCCTGCAGCGCCGCTTCGACATCGTCAGCGCGATCGGCGTGCTGCATCATCTGGCCGACCCGTTCGCGGGCTGGCGCATCCTCGTGTCGCTGCTGCGGCCGGGCGGGTGCATGTGCCTCGGCCTCTACAGCCGCATCGCGCGCCGCGCCGTGGTGCAGGCGCGCGAGTTCATCGCCGCGCGCGGCCATGCCGCGACCCCCGAGGGCATCCGGCGGTTCCGCCAGGACGCGCTCGGCGCCCACGCCAGCCCCGCGGTGCGGTCGCTCACCCGCAGCTACGCCTTCTATTCGATGAGCGACTGCCGCGATCTGGCGTTTCACGTCGCCGAGCGGCAGCTGACGCTCGCGGAGATCGCCGCATTCCTCCACGCCGCGGATCTGCGCTTTCTCGGCTTCGAGCTCGATCCGCGCGTGCTCGAGCAGTACCGCGCGCGCTTCGGCGACGACCCCGGGTGCATCGAGCTGCGCAACTGGGCCGCCTTCGAGGCGGACCATCCCGACACCTTCACCGGCATGTACCGCTTCTGGGTGCAGCGCTAGCGGCTGGCTAGACGAATTCGATGCCCGCATCCGCGAGCGGCAGCGAGCGCACGCGCTTGCCGGTGAGCGCGAACACGGCGTTCGCCACCGCCGGAGCCGTGAGCGGCACCCCCACTTCGCCGATGCCTCCGGGCTTCTCGCCGCCCTGCATCACGATGACGTCGATGTGCGGCATCTGCGTGATGCGCAGCAGCGGGAAGTCGTCGAAGTTGCTCTGCTCGATGCGGCCCTCCCTGAGGGTGATCTTGCTGCGCAGCGTGTTGATGAGCCCGGTCACGGCGCCCGACTGGATCTGCGCGACGATCTGGTCCGGATGTACCGCGATACCGGGATCGACGACATAGACGAGGCGTTCGAGGCGCAGGCGTTTCCCGGACCTCGATACCCGGGCGACGAGCGCCTGGTGCGTCTCGTAGCTTTCCATCATCGCGAGCCCGAGCGCCGTCCCCGGCGGCAGCGGCTTGCCCCAGCCCGACTCCGCGGCGACGCGCTCGAGCACCGCCTGCTGGCGCGGGAGCTTCGCGAGCAGCTCGAGCCTGAAGGCGAGCGGATCGCGGCCCGCCGCGTGCGCCAGCTCGTCGAAGAAGCTCTCGATGGCGAAGGCATTCAGCGCATGACTCACCGAGCGCCAGTAGCCCGAGCGCAGGCCGTACTCCTGGATCACCACGCGCTGCAGGGCGTTCGGCACTTCATAGGCGAGATTGGCCGAGCCTTCGGTCATGAACGGGTCGAGGTCGTTCTTGACCACCCCGGGAAACATGCGGTTGGTGATCGAGGAGGAGACCATCTTGTAGTCGAACGCCACGAGCTTGCCCTGGGCGTCGAGCCCGCCGGCAAGCGTATGAAAGCTCGCCGGCCGGTAGAAGTCGTGGCGCGTGTCGTCCTCGCGTGTCCAGATCAGCTTCACGGGTTTACCGGGCACCGCCCTGGCGATCGCAGCCGCCTGGCCGATGAAATCGACGTCGAGCCGCCGGCCGAAGCCCCCGCCGATGAACTGCGGCCAGATGCGCGTCTGCGCGGGCGCGGCGCCCGAGCGCGCCGCGGCGATGCCCTGCGCCCCCTGCGGAAACTGGGTGCTGGTCCAGATGTCGCAGCCCCGCTCGCTCACCAGCGCGAGACAGTTCATGGGCTCGAGCGTGGCGTGGGCGAGGAGTTGCGACTGGTACTCGGCGCTCACGGTCCGCGCCGCGCTCTTCATCGCGGCGGCGGCGTCGCCCGCCTGGCGCACGATGGCGCCGTCCCGCTGCGCGGCTTCCCTCAGCGTGGCGCGGATCTGTGCGGTGTCGAGGGTCGCCCCGGGGCCATAGTCCCAGGTGATGGCGAGCGCCTCGCGGGCGGTCTTCGCGGTCCAATAGTGGTCGGCGACCACCGCGACGCCCTCGCCGATGTTGACCACGGCCAGCACGCCCGGCAGCGCCTTCGCCTTGCCGTCGTCGACGGTCGCGACCTTGCCCCCGGGCACCGGGCACTGCTCGAGAGAGGCGTACACCATGCCAGGCACGCTGACGTCGATGCCGTACTGCGCCTGCCCGCGCGCCTTGACCGCCGAGTCGAGGCGGTGGCGCTGCTTGCCGATCACCGTGAAGTCGGCGGGCTTCTTGAGCGTGACGTGCTGCGGCACCGGCAGCTGCGCCGCCGCCGCGGCGAGCTCGCCGTAGCTCGCCCGCCGTCCGCCCTTGTGGCTCACGTAGCCGTTCGCCGCGACGCATTCCCCGGGCGGCACCGACCAGCGCTGCGCCGCGGCAGCCGTCAGCAGCATGCGCGCCGTGGCGCCCGCCTCGCGCAGCTTCACCCAGGCGTCGCGGATGCTGGTGCTGCCGCCGGTGATCTGCGCGCCGAGGAGCGCGTTGACGTAGACCGGATCCACCGGCGCCTGCTCGATCGCCACCTTGTGGACATCGACGCCGAGCTCCTCGGCCACGAGCAGCGCGAGCGAGGTGTACACGTCCTGTCCCATCTCGTTGCGATGGCAGACGAGCGTCACCTGGTTGTCGGGCGCGATGCGCACCCAGGCGTTCGCCGCCACCGGCTTGAGGTCGGCAGCGGCGATGCCGGCCGGCGGCAGGTAGAAGCCCACGATCAGGCCGCCGCCGAGCGCGGCGGAGCCCTTGAGAAAATCGCGCCGGGACGTTTTCACGATGGCGTTCATGGCTCAGGCCTCCAGGCTTTTGGCTGCGCCATGGATCGCGGCGCGGATACGCGCGTAGGTCCCGCAGCGGCAGAGGTTGCCGACCAGGGCGGCGTCGATGTCGGCATCGGTCGGCTTCGGGTTCTTCGTGAGGAGCGCGGTGGCGGCCATCACCTGTCCCGACTGGCAGTAGCCGCATTGCGGCACGTCGATCCGGTCCCACGCCGCCTGCACGGCCGCCCCGACCCTGTCCGCGCCGATGCCCTCGATGGTCGTGATGCGCGCACCCTGGGCCGCCGCCA
>DATKPR010000014.1:0-5003 GCA_035523985.1 Steroidobacteraceae bacterium
CTCCTCAATCTCGACCTGCCGCCGCCGGTGAAGCTCGGCGGCGGCGTGATCGCCGCGGGAGTGCTCGGCCTTGCCGCCACGCTGACGCGCGTCGGCAGCGGGCGGCGCGCGGTGTCGCTCGCCCTGGGCGGCGCCGCCTTCGGCGTGGCGTACATCACCGCCTACA
This sequence comes from Steroidobacteraceae bacterium, assembly GCA_035523985.1. Classification (GTDB taxonomy): domain Bacteria; phylum Pseudomonadota; class Gammaproteobacteria; order Steroidobacterales; family Steroidobacteraceae; genus 13-2-20CM-66-19. The sequence continues at coordinate 167 of DATKPR010000014.1, forward strand.
GCGCCTTTGCGCTCTTCCACTACACCGACAGCTTCACCGGCACGGCGGCGCTGGCGGCGATCGCGGTGGGGACCGCGGTCTATGCCGTCACGCGCAGCTCACTTTCCCTCGCGCTGCTCGCGATGCTCGGCGCCTACCTCGCGCCGGCGTTCGCCACGACCGATCCGGGACCGGCGGTCGTTTACGGGCACCTGGCCTGCGCGAGTCTCCTGACACTCGCCATGGTGGCGCTGCGGGGCTGGCGGCCGCTGATTCACCTCAGCCTCCTCTTCACGCTCGGCGGCGGGGTGTTCTTCGCCTGGACGGCGCGGTACTTCGAGCCGCAGTACGCCGCGAGCATGCTGCCGCTGGTGCTGCTGCTGAGCGCGATTCAGGCGCTGATGCCGCTCGCCGAGCGCCGCGCCGCGCGCCATGTCTGGCTCGAGCGTCTCGATGTCGCGTACCTGCTCGCGCTGCCGGTGCTCGCCGGGCTCGCGGCGCTCGCGATCGCCCCGACGCGCATCGAGCTCTCGAACGAGCTCATCGGCCTCGCGGCGATCTGGGTGACGCTCGCGCTGTGCCTGGCATTCCTCAGGCGCGAGGGCGCAGTCGTGCACGCGGTCATCGGCGTACTGCTCGCGGGACTGGCGGCCGCGGCGCGACTGCGGAATCTGCCCTGGGAGCTGATCGCCCTCGCGTTCACGGTGCTGGCGTTGTGGCTGTCCTCCCGCTATTCGCGCTCGCAGTACCTGCAGCACACACTCGCCGCCCTGGTGCCGATCGTGGGACTGCTCGCGATCATGAGCAGCGTAGCCGCCGGCCCCGAAGCCTCCGTGCACGCGCAGTTCCTCGAGCGGATCGTCGGCGCGGCGCTCCTCATGTTCGCCGGCCACGTCTGTCAGCGCATCCGCAACACGCTCGATACGCTCCTGTGGACCGTCGGCGCGGCCTGGCTGCTGATCGCGGTGGGCGCGGAAGTGCTGCGCTGGCACCTCGCATCGCTCCCCGTGCTGGTGCACTGGGCGTTGCTGGCGGCCGCGGCGGCGCTGGCGTTCCTGCGGGTGCGCCACCGGCTGCTCCCCGAGGCGCTGGTGGCGGTCGTGGCGGGCGTGCTGGTGACGACCTCCTGGGCAGCGGCCGCCGCGCCGACGCCGGTGTCGTGGGTGTCGCTCGCGGTCGCACCCCTGGTGCTCGTGTGGCTCTCCATCCGCCGGGCCGGAGCGGAGCCGGCGACGCGCACCGGGCGGATGCTGGCGGCGGCGACCGCGCCGATCGTCGCGGGCCTGTGGGCGATTCATGACGGGCGCCTCATCGGGATCGAAGCGCCGCAGTTCGCGCTGTCGGCGATGACGGTGGCCGCGCTGCTCATCGTCGCGCTGAGCGCGCTCGCGCACGAGCGCTCGAGCGACTGGCGCGCCACCGCCGCCCGCATCTACGCCACGGGTTTTGCCGTGGTGCTCGCCCTCGCTACCACGGTCGCGATCTCCAGATCCCCCTGGGCCCTCGCGCTCGAGCTGCTCTCGCTTGCCGGGCTCGCGCTGGTCGCCGCGACGCAGACTCCCGCGGCCCGCGCGCCGCACTGGGTGGCGCCGGCCTGCGCACTCGGTGCCGGCCTCACCCTGCAGGCGGACCTGTTGCGCTGGTTCGGGCCCGCCGGGGAGCTGCGGCTCGAGGACATCGCCCACATGCGACTCACCGGGCTCGTATCGCTCCTGTGGGCCTCGCTCGGCGCGCTGCTCACGGTGTGGGCGAAGCGGCGTGCCTCGCGCGCGCTGTGGGTGGCGGGCGCAACGCTGATGGTCGCCGCCGCGGTCAAATTCGTGCTGTTCGACTTCGGCGGTCTCGGGCAGCTCGGCAACATCCTGGCCGTGATCGCCGCGGGCGTCGTGTTCCTCATCGTCGGCTGGATTGCGCCGATGCCACCGGCGGCGCTGCCCGCGGCACAGGAGCCGCCGACGCCAGCGCCGGCGCCGCGACCGGTCCCGCAGCTGCCGGCCGCCCGCCTCGACGCCCCGGCGGCCGCGCTGCGCGGCGCAGCGCCCGGGCCGGGCGCCGCCGCGGCGCCGTCTGCACCGGGCTCCATGCACGAGTACTACCAGCGCAACGTGAACGTGAGCGCCCGCGCACCCGGCGCGGGCGGGGCAGGCCCGGCGGATGCCGGCGGGCGCATGGTGTGGATGGTGGTCGTGCTGGCGCTGCTGGTGCTGCCGCTGTCGCAATGCGGCCGTCCGCGCCTCAACTACGGGAATTTCGGCGGCTTCACCGGGACGGCGCCGCGCTCCACGCTGCTCACGGCCAGACCGCGCGCGCCGCAGACGCGCGCCGTGCAGAGCCCGCCGGGCAGTGCGGCGCCACCGCCCGTCGCAGCGTCGCCGCCGGGTGGCGGCGCGGCGGCGGCCGACGCCGGGCCGCAGGCAGCCGGCGGCGCGTTCACCGCGCCCGAGATCGTGAGCGCGGCGTACACGAGCCCGAGAAACGGCCGCTCCTTCGATGTCACGAGCCAGCTGCGCGCGCGGTGCCTCGCCGGCTCATGCAGCGTGGCCTGCGGCAATCAGCTCGCGGGGGATCCGGACTTCGGTCAGGGCAAGTACTGCAGCATCTCGTATCGTTGCGGCGGCGGCCCGGGGCAGGAGCTGCGTATCCGGGAGGGAGAGCGCTTCGTGCTCTCCTGCCGGGCGGGAGCCGGCGCCGGCGCACCACGCTGAAGCTCCCCCACCCGCCGCACCGGGAGCGGCGGGTGTCGCGATACGGCATGCCCGTCATGGAGGAGCGGTTATGATGCGCGCCTGACCGCCCGCAGCCACCCCGCCATAGCCCCCCGCTTTCAGTGAACCCGATTGCCGCAACCTGGCCGCTGCTGCTCGGCATGGGGATTCTCATGCTCGGCGCCGGCCTGCAGAGCACGCTGCTCGGCGTGCGCGCGACGATCGAGGGCTTCCCGACCACGGTCACCGGCATCGTCATGTCGTGCTACTACGTGGGCTATCTGCTCGGCACGCGCCTCGCGCCGAAGCTGCTCGCGCGCGTCGGGCCGGTGCGCGTGTTCGCCACCCTCGCGGCACTCGCCTCGGTCGCGGTGCTGGTGCATGGCGCATGGGTATCGGCGGCCCCGTGGGCGCTGATGCGCCTGCTCTCGGGCCTGTGCTTCGCCGGGATTTACGTCGTGGCCGAGAGCTGGCTCAACCACCGCGCCTCGAGCACCAACCGCGGCCAGCTGCTCGCCATCTACATGTTGGTTCTGTACGTCGGCCTCGGGACCGCGCAGTTCCTGCTGGTGCTCTCCGGTCCCGAATCCACCCAGCCGTTCATGCTGGTGTCGGCGCTGATCTCGGTGGCGATGGTGCCGATCGTCGCCTCCGCGCAGGAAGTCGCGCGGCCGGCGGCGCCGCAGCGGGTGCGCTTCCGCGACCTGTACCGCAACTCCCCGACCGGCGTGGTGGCGGTGGCCATCTCGGGGATGATCTCCTCGATCATCTTCTCCATGGGTCCGGTGTACGCGCGGCTCGCGGGCTTCGGCACGCGCGGCGTCGCCGAGTTCATGGCGGTCAGCATCCTCGCCGCCGTGCTCACGCAGTATCCGGTCGGCCGGCTCTCGGACCGCATGGACCGGCGCACCATGATCGCGACCATGTGTCTCATCGCAACGCTGGTGGCCGCCGCGATCGCGCTCCTCGGCCCGCTGCCGCACAGCCTGTTCCTGATTCTCGCGGCGCTCTTCTCGGGCGCGGCGCTGACGCTCTATTCGCTCTCGGTCTCGCACGTCAACGACAAGCTCGAGCCCGCGCAGATGGTGGCGGCGAGCAGCGCGTTGCTGCTCATCAACGGCACGGCGGCGGCCTTCGGTCCGGTGATCACCGGCGGGCTCATCTCGGCCTTCGGTGCGCGCGCCTACTTCGGCATCCTCGGCACGCTCACCGGCGCGCTGGCGCTGTTCGACCTGTGGCGCAAGCTGCGTCGCGGCCCGGTGCCGCGCAGCCAGAAGGGGCCGTTCATCGACACGCGTGAGCTGGTGGCTTGCGCCGGGCTCAATCCCGCGCCCATGGCGGGTGCCGAACCGCTCGAGCCGCGCGCCGCGCGGCACACCGGCAAGAGCGAGTCGCGGCACTGAGGGCGCGGCGCTTTAGCGCCGCGCCTGCATCAGCTTCCAGCCGTTGCCCGAGGGATCGCGGAACGAGGCATCCACGGCACCGTAGCGCTCGACCGGCTCCTGCGTGAATTCCACGCCCCGCCCGCGCAAGCGCTCGTGCGCGGCGCGGCAGTCGTCGACCATCATCACGAGCGGCGGCATCGCCCCCTTGGCCACCATCGCGCGCAGCGTCTGCGCGGTCGCGGCGTCGTGCACCGGCGGACCGGGCGCGAACAGGCCGAGCTGGAACGACGGCTGGTCGGGGTGCTGCACCGTCAGCCAGCGGTACTCCCCGTTACGTGCGTCCGTGTGGACGCGGAAACCGAGCTTCTCGACGTAGAACGCGAGCGCCTCGTCCTGGTCCCGTACATAGAGACCGACCACTTCGACATGCTGGCTCATCGGACCTCCTTCAGTCTGGGGCGCTTTATAGCGTTCGCGCCGCGGCGCCGCTTCTCCGAAACTGCGATCGTGAGGTCGGGACGGTGCGCGGCACTGAGGAAGCAGCCCGGCGTGCGCCCGAGCTGGTGCGCGGCCGCGCGCTCGCGCGCGCGGATCGCTCCGGGGCTCGCGCCGGCGATGTCGCGGAAGATGCGCCCGAAGGTGCCGAGGCTGCGCCAGCCGGTCTGAAAGGCGATCTCGGTGACCGGCAGAGCGGTGTCGCGCAGGAGCGCGGTCGCGCGCTCGATGCGCCGCGTCAGCAGATAACGGTGCGGCGGCACGCCGAAGGCC
>DATKPR010000015.1:0-20789 GCA_035523985.1 Steroidobacteraceae bacterium
TTCGGCTACGACATCTCCGACTACCAGGCGATCGATCCGGTGTACGGCACGCTCGCCGATTTCGACCGCCTGCTGTCGGAGGCCGGCCGGCACCACATCCGCGTCATCCTCGACATGGTGCTCAATCACACCTCGGACCAGCACCCCTGGTTCCGCGAGGCGGCGAGCGCGCGCACCGCGCCCCGCCACGACTTCTACGTCTGGAGCGATGGCCGCAGCGACGCGGCCGGCCGGCATCTGCCGCCCAACAACTGGGTGAGCCTGTTCGGCGGCTCGGCCTGGCAGTACGTGCCGGCCGTGGATCAGCTCTACTACCACAAGTTCTACCGCCAGCAGCCCGATCTCAACTGGCGCAACCCGCAGGTCGAGCAGGCGATGTTCGCCGCCATGCGCTTCTGGCTCGACCGCGGCGTGGCCGGGTTCCGGCTCGATGCCATCACCGCACTCCTCGAGGACCCGCAGCTGCGCGACGAGCCGGTGCTGGGCGGCACCAACGCGCAGGGCGATCCCAACCTCAACGAGATCTACACCAACAACCTCCCCGGCAATCACGACATCATCCGCCGCCTGCGCGCCATGATCGACCGCTACCCGGGGGAGCGCCTGCTGATCGGCGAGACCTACGTGGCCCGCACCGCGCAGCTGGATCCATGGTATGGAGGCGCGCGGCACGACGAGCTGCAGCTGCCGATGGACACGCTCGTCGGGCTCGACAAGCGGCTCGATGCCGGCCGCTTCCGCCGCCTGCTCAGCGAGGCGCAGACCGAGCTGCACGGCTCGCAGCCGCTGCTGGTCTTCGACAACCACGACCAGATCCGCAGCTGGGACCGCTACGGCGACGGCGTCCACAACGCCGCGATCGCCCGGATCGTCGCGACGCTGCTGCTCACCTCGCGCGATGCGGCCCTGCTCTACCAGGGCGAGGAGATCGGCCAGGTCACCGCGACACCCACCCGCGTCGAAGACGTGCGCGATCCGATCGGGATCACCGGCTGGCCGAAAGAGAAGGGCCGCGACGGCGAGCGCACGCCGATGCAGTGGGACCGCTCCAACGCCCAGGCCGGCTTCAGCGTGAACCCGCACACCTGGCTGCCCGTGACCGCGAATTACCCGACCGTCAACGTCGCCACCGAGTCCGCGGATCCGGACTCGCTCCTCAACTGGCACAAGCGGCTCATCGCGCTACGCCGCAGCAGCGCGGCGCTGCGCGACGGGCGCACCGTCATGCTGGACCCGACGAATCCGCACGTCCTGACGTACGCGCGCATCGCCGCCGGCGGCGACGCGATCCTGGTCGCGCTCAACATGTCGGACCGGCCGCAGACGATCCCGCTCAGGCTCGCGGCCGCCGGCGTGCACGCGACACGGCTGCAGACGCTGCTCGCGAGCCCCGGGACCGTGACCGCAACCGCGGCGGATCGCCCCGTGACGCTCGCGCCGTTCGCGGCCTGGGTGGCGGCGGTGAATTGAAGGGGCGGCGCCGCCGCGCACCTCAGCGGCCGGGGCCGAATAGCCAGACAACCGCGCGCGCAAACTCGGCGCGCCAGGCATCCTCGTCATGCCGTCCGACGGGGTCGATCTCTACCGCGAGATTGCGCGGCGGCAGGCCCGCGCGCCGCAGCACCGCCACCATCCGCTTCAGGTCCGGCACCATGGTCTCGTTCTCGCTGCCGCCGGCGTAGAAATAGACGCGCGTCGTGCGCGGTGGCGGATGCGCTGCGGTGTCGGCGAACACCTGCGGCGCCAGCCAGTAGGCCGGCGAGAAGATCCCCGCGGCGCCGAACACCGCGGGGTAGCGGCTGATCGCGTAGCTCGAGATGAGCCCGCCCATCGAGCTGCCCATGATGGCGGTATGGCGCCGGTCGGGCCGCGTCCGGTAGTGCCGATCCACCCACGGCTTGAGCACGTCGGCCACGAATGCCATGTACTGCTCACCCTCGCCGCGGCCGTACTGCGGATTGTCCCAGGCGTTGAGCTCGCGGATCCGATCGCTACCGCCGTTATCGATGCCGACCACGATGATGCGCAACCCCCGCGACTTCGCCAGGGTATTGAGCGTCTCGTCGACGCCCCATTCCTTGCCGACATAGGCAGTGGCCTCGTCGAACAGGTTCTGCCCGTCGTGCATGTACAGCACCGGATAGCGCTGAGCGCCGCTCTCGTAACCGGGCGGCAGATAGATGCGCACCGTGCGCTCACGGCCCAGTCCCGGAATCACGAAGGGTGTCGACAGCACGTGCACGTTCGGCTGTGCGGTGCTCGCCCGCGGCGCGGGCTCCTCAGCCGCCGCCGCGCCCGTCCACGCGCCGAGTGCCGCCAGATTGCACAGCACCGCGAGACGTGCGTATTTTGTGCATCGTGCAGGAGCGGCCGACATCGCCGGATTCTAGCGCCCTCACGCTGCAGGTGCAGGACGGGCTGTCCGTATCGGGACTGCTCGAGCTGCCCGCCGCGGCGCGCGCCTGTTTCGTGCTGGCGCACGGCGCGGGCGCGGGCATGCGGCATCGCTCCATGGCCGCCGTCGCCCAGGGACTCGCGGCGCGCGGCATCGCGAGCCTGCGCTATCAATTCCCCTACATGGAGCAGGGCAAGCGCCGCCCCGATCCCCCGCCGCTCTGCCATGCCACGGTGCGCGCCGCCGTCGCGCAGGCCGCACGCCGCATGCCGGGACTCAAGCTCGTCGCCGGCGGCCGCTCCTTCGGCGGACGCATGACCTCCCAGGCGCAGGCGCTCGAGCCGCTCGCCGGGGTGCGCGGGCTCGCTTTCCTCAGCTTCCCGCTGCACCCGGCGGGCGCGCCCGCCGACACGCGCGCCGCGCATCTCACGCGCGTCTCCACTCCGATGTTGTTTCTCTCGGGCACCCGCGATGCGCTCGCCGAGCGTGCGCTGCTCGAGGCGGCGGTGGCACGCCTCGGCGCGCGCGCCACCCTCAGCCTCATCGCGGACGCCGACCACTCCTTCCACGTCCCGGCGCGGAGCGGCCGCAGCGACGCCGAGGTGCTGGAGGAGGCGTTGGAGCGGCTCGCCGCCTGGATCGACACACTTTAGGTAACATGGGCGCGCCGTGCCCAAGCGCGCCCTCGAACGCTACACCGCCAAGCGCACCTTCACGCGCACCCCCGAGCCGCCCGCGCAGCTCCCGGGCCACCGCCACGGCCCGCTGCTCTTCGTCATCCAGAAGCACGCCGCCCGGCAGCTGCACTACGACTTCCGGCTCGAGCTCGACGGGGTCCTCAAATCCTGGGCGGTGCCCAAGGGCCCGTCGCTCGATCCCAACGACAAGCGCATGGCGGTCGAGGTCGAGGACCATCCCTTCGACTACGCCTCCTTCGAGGGCGTGATCCCGGAGAAGCAGTACGGTGCGGGCAACGTCATCGTCTGGGACTGCGGCCCTTACTCACCGGACGAGGGCGGGAAATACTCGTACACCGACCGCGCCGAGGCCGAGAAGCGCGTGCGCGCGGAGCTCGCGGCCGGGAAGCTGAGCTTCTTCCTGCGCGGCGAGAAGGTGAAGGGCTCCTTCACGCTGGTGAAGACCCGCACCGGCAACCAGTGGCTCCTCATCAAGCACCGCGACCGCTTCGCGCAGGCGAACGACGTGCTGGCGCAGCCGCAGTCCGTGCTCTCGGGGCTGAGTCTCGACGACATGGAGCCGAACCGCGCGCCGCAGCGGCTCGATGCCGCATTGCTCGCCCCCACCGGCCCCTCCGAGGCGATGCCGCGGGACCTGAAGCCCATGCTCGCCGAGAGCGGCGAGCGCGCCGCGTCGGACCCGAAGTGGCGCTACGAGCCGAAGCTCGACGGCTACCGGGTGATCGCCTACATCGAGGGCGGGAAGGTGCGCTTACGCTCGCGCCGCGGACTCGATCTCACCGCACTCTTCCCCGAGCTCACGAGCGAGCTTGGCGCTCAGGCCATCGAGCAGATGGTGCTCGACGGGGAGATCGTCGCGCTCGACAAGGAAGGGCATCCGTCGTTCAACGCGTTGCAGAACCGGGCCCAACTCAAGACCGCGGCCGAGATCGGCGCCGCGCAGCGCGCGACGCCCGTGGTGCTGGTGTGCTTCGACCTGCTGCACTTCGCCGGGTTGAACCTGCGCGGCGCCCCCTACCTCGCACGTCACCGTTATCTCACCCAGTGCCTGCTGCCCTCCGCGCACGTGCAGCGGGTGCACGCCTCCACCGATGCCGATGAGCTCTACCGCGTCGCGCTCGCCCACGGCTTCGAAGGCATCGTCGCCAAGCGTATCGACGGCACCTACCAGAGCGGCAAGCGCTCGGGCGCGTGGCTCAAGATCAAGGCGGCGCAGTCGGGGGAGTTCGTGGTCGGCGGCTACACGCGCGGCAAGGGCGCGCGCGAGCCCCTGGGCGCGCTGCTCCTCGGCTACTACGAGGGGAAGAAGCTGCGCTACGCGGGACACGTGGGCTCCGGGCTCGATGAGGCCGCGCTCGCGCGGCTCATGCCGCTCGTGAGGAAACTGACGCGCAAGGACTCGCCTTTCGAGGGCGAGGTGGAGCTGCATCGCCCGACGACCTGGCTCAACCCGAAGCTCGTGGCCGAAGTCACTTATAGCGAGTGGACACCGGCGGGATCGCTGCGCGCGCCGGTGTTCCTCAGGCTGCGCGAGGATATCGCCCCCCACAGCGTGGTCCGGCGCGCCGGCGTGCGCGCGAGCGCGGATCCACCGGAGGATGCCATGAGCAAAAAGCCCGCCGCGGCGGATGAGGTGGCGGCGATCCTCGCGCAGCTCGATGCCAGGGGCGAGCGGGTGGATCTGACCGTGGGCGGTGCGCGCATCCGCCTCACCCACCTCGACCGGGTGTACTGGCCGGCGGCGGGCAAGAGCCCGGCGGTGACCAAGCGCGACCTGCTGCGCTATCTCACGCGCGTCGCGCGCTTCATGCTGCCGCACCTTAAGGACCGTCCGCTCACCATGATCCGCATGCCCGAAGGCATCAACGGCGAGCGCTTCTTCCAGAAGCACTGGGCCCAGGCGCTGCCGGAGTTCGTCGAGACGGTCACGGTATTCTCCGAGACCAAGGACGAGCGGCATCGCTACCTGCTCGCCAACAACCTGGCGACGCTGCTGTGGCTCGGGCAGGTGGGCACGCTCGAGTTCCACATCTGGCACTCGCGCGCGCGCGTCGGTCCCGACACGCCCCACGGCGGCACCGACTACTCGAGCTCGCTGCAGGCGCTGCAGGCGTCGGTCCTCAACTACCCCGACTACCTGGTGTTCGATCTCGATCCCTATATCTACTCGGGCAAGGAAGCCCGCGGCGCGGAGCCCGAGCTCAACCGCAAGGGCTTCGCGATGGGTAAGCGGGTCGCCTTCTGGATACGGGCGGTGCTCAGGGACATGAAGCTCGAGGCCATCGTCAAGACCTCGGGCAAGACCGGCCTGCATATGTTCGTGCCGATCGAGCGCACCGTGACCTTCGATGAGGCGCGCCACATCTGCGAGACCGTGGGGCGCCACGTCATGCGCGAGCACCCCCGGGACATCACCATGGACTGGGCGATCGAAAAGCGCACCGGCAAGATCTTCATCGACCACAACATGAACGTGCGGGGCAAGACGCTGAACGTCGCCTACTCCCCGCGGGGGGTCCCGGGCACCCCGGTTTCGATGCCCCTCACCTGGGAGGAGCTCGAGGCGGCCGAGCCCCAGGACTTCACTCTCAATAATGTGCCGGCCCGCTTGGAAAAGAGGGGCGACCGGTGGCATGATGTACTCGAGTTAAAACAGAGCCTTACGAAGGCTTTCGGTCTCAAGGGTGAGAAGTAGAGGTTAACTCCATGGCCGCCGCGCGCTCGATCGGGTCTCTCACGGTGTCTTTCGGACTGGTCGCGATCCCGGTGAAGCTCTTCACCGCCAACCAGTCCTCGAACGCCATCTCCTTCAATCTGCTGCACAAGGCCGACGGCTCGCGCCTGCGCCAGCAGTACATCTGCCAGAAGGACGGCGAGGTGGTCGAGCGCGACGCGATGGTCAAGGGCTACGAGTTCGCCAAGGACCAGTACGTGCAGTTCACCCCCGATGAGATCAAGGCGCTCGAAGAGGTCGGCAGCCACGCGGTCGAGATCTCCGAGTTCGTGCCGATCGAGTCGATCGACCCGGTGTACTACGACAAGACCTATTACCTCGCTCCCGACAAGGGGGCCGGCAAGCCCTACGCGCTGCTGACCGAGGCGCTCAAGCAAGCCGGACGCTGCGGCGTCGGGCGCTGGGCGGCGCGCGGCAAGGGCTACCTCGTGATCCTGCGTCCGATCGGCGACGTGCTCGCGATGCAGCAGCTGCACTACGCGGCCGATGTGCGCCGCGCGAGCGAGGTGGAGATTCCCAAAACCGAGGTGAAGCCCGCGGAGCTCAAACTCGCGCAGCAGCTGATCGATGCGCAGACGGCCGAGAAATTCGATGCCGAGGCCTACAAGGACGAGGTGCGCGGCCGCATCGAGGCGGCGATCAAGAAGAAGGTCGATGAGGGCCAGGAGATCACCATGGTCGAGCCCGCCCCGGCCGGCGAGGGCAAGGTGATCGATCTCATGGAAGCGCTGCGCGCCAGCCTCGAGAAGTCCGGCAAGTCGCGCAGCGAGGTCGAGCAGCGCCTCGGCCCCCGCAAGGCGCCCAAGCGGGTGGAGGAGCCCGCCAAAGTAGTGCGCAAGGCGGCTAAGCGCTAATCTTCGCGGCCAGAGCCCTCCTCCTTCAGAGAACCTGATGCGCTCATACAGTGTGCGGGACGTCGAGCGGGTCCTGCGCCTGTCGCCGGGCATCACCCGCGGCCTGATCCGGGCCGGCTTCGTCAAGCCCGCGCGCGGCCCGCGCCGCGCCTTCCGCTTCTCCTTCCAGGACCTGATCGTGCTGCGCACCGCGCGCGCGCTCATCGATGCACGCGTACCGCCGCGGCGCATCCGCCGCTCGCTCGAGCGGCTGCGCCGCGAGCTGCCCGCCTCGGTACCGCTCTCGGGACTGGCGATCAGCGCCGTCGGCGATCGCGTCGTGGTGCGCGACGGGGAGTCGCGCTGGCAGGCGGACAGCGGCCAGTACGTGTTGGGACTCGATGTGACGCTCGAGCACGGCGAGCTGCGCCTCGTCGAGCACCCGGCCGCGGACTCACCGGCGCAGCCGGCGGCGCCGGCCGCCGCTGCGGCGCCCGCGCGCGACTGGTTCAGCGAGGCGCTGACGCTCGAGCCCATCGATCCGGGCGGTGCCGTGGCCGCCTACCGCAAGGCCGCCGAGGAGCGCCCGAACGATTCCGCCGCCTGGATCAACCTGGGACGGCTGCTGCACCTCCTCGGCCAGACCGCCGAGGCCGAGAGCGTCTACCGGCGGGGCTTGAGCCACGTGGGGCTCGATCCGCTGCTGCTCTTCAACCAGGCGGTGCTTCTCGAGGACATCGGCAAGACGAGCGCGGCGCTCACCGCCTACCAGAGCGCGCTCGCCGCCGACCCCGATCTCGCCGACGGCCACTACAACCTCGCGCGTCTCTACGAATCCCTCGGCAAGCCGCAGCACGCGATCCGCCATCTCGGTGAGTACCGCCGCCTGGTGAGCGCGCGCCACTGAAGAGCGCGCCGCGTCCATGCGGGTCTGGGTCGGCACCTCCGGCTACAACTACCCCGAGTGGAAGGGCAGCTTCTATCCGGAGAAATTCCCGGCGGCGAAGATGCTGCCCTACTACGCCGAGCGCTTCAGCACCGTCGAGATCAACTACACCTTTTATAGGATTCCGAACGCGAAGATCCTCGCCGGCTGGGACGCCGAGACCCCGCCTGGCTTCAGGCTGACGCTCAAGGCCCCCAAGCGCATCACCCACATCGCCAAGCTCCACGATTGCGCCGAGCTCACCGGGTATTTCCTCAAGACCGCCGCGACGCTCGGACCGAAGCTCGGGGCCCTGCTCTTCCAGCTGCCGCCCTACCTGCGCAAGGATCTCAAGGTACTCGATGAGTTCCTGCGGCTCCTCGAGCCGGGCATCCAGGCGGCGTTCGAGTTCCGCCACGCCTCCTGGATGGACGCCGAGGTGTTCGCACGCCTCAAGAGCGCGAACGCCGCGCTGTGCGTGGCGGACAGCGAGAAGTTCACGACTCCGGTCGAGATCACCGCCCCGTACGGCTACTTCCGGCTGCGCGACGAGGGCTATACCCCGGAGGACCTCGCGCGCTGGGCGGGGGTGATCCGCGCCAGCACCGCGCACTGCAGCGACGTATACGTCTATTTCAAGCACGAGGAAGCGGGCAAGGGTCCGCAGTTCGCGCGCACTTTGCTCGAGGCGCTCGGTCAGGGGACCTGACGGGCCGCGCGGGCCCTGCATCCAAATCCGCTCCGCGGAGCATCTCTACGGGTACCACGTCACTTCGAGGAGCACCCATGGGACCTTTCACCGTCGCCATCGCGTTCTGGGCCTTCGTGGCCATCGCCGCCGTCGCGGGCATCGTCGCCGACTACAAGAAGCGCCAGGCGGCGCTCGCCCCGCTGCATGCCGCGATCGAGCGCGGCCAGCAACTCGACCCGGCGCTGGTCGAGCGGCTGATGACCCCCGAGCGCGACCGCGGCATCGAGCCGGTCTACCTGCGTATCGGCGGCATCATCACGGCGTGCCTCGGCGTCGGAGTCGTCATCCTGGCCTTCCTCCTCACGCAGGTCGCCCCGGTCGCCCTCTACCCGGTGCTCGGCGGCGGGGCGCTCCTGCTCAGCCTCGGCGCGGGACTCATACTGTCGGCCCGCGCCGTCGAGCGCTCCCGGCAGGCGACGGGCGACAAGCCGCGCAACGCAGCGCAGTAAGGGCGCGCCGGCCGGATCCTGAGGATGCAGCGCGGCGCGCTCAGCGAGGCGGCCGAGAGCGTCGTGGTCGCGCTCGCCGCCGGCGGCGACCGCGCCGCGTTCGGCGAGCTCGTATGGCGCCGTCAGAGCGGGCTGCGCAACCTGCTGCGCCGTCTGAGCCGCGATGCCGCGCTCGCCGACGACCTCGCGCAGCTGGTCTTCCTCAAAGCGTGGCGCTCGCTGCCGCAGCTGAGGTCCCCCGGCGCCTTCGGCGGCTGGCTGCGCCGCCTCGCCATCAACACCTGGCTGGCGGAAGCGCGCACCGCGGCGCCGCCCGCCACGCGCTTCGATCCGCAGGAGCTGCCGGCGACGGCGGCGTTCGTGCCGAGCGCCGCCGAGGAGCTCGACCTCGACCGCGCGCTCGGGCGGCTGCCGCCGCAGGAGCGGCTGTGCGTGGTGCTGGCCTATCACGAGGGGCTGAGTCACGGCGAGATCAGCGCCCTGACCGCGCTACCGCTCGGCACCGTCAAGTCGCACGTGCGCCGCGGCGCCGAACGGCTGCGCACCCTGCTCGATGCCTATGAACCTCCCGCGAAGGAGCATGCCCATGCCGGATGAGCCCGATGCGCTGCTGCTGCGGCGCTTTGCCGAGAGCCACCGCCCGCTCGCCGATGCCCAGTTCGTCGCGCGCGTCGCCGCGCGGCTGCCGGCGTACTCGCTGCGCCGCGCGCTCGCCGGCGCCGGCACCACGGCGTTGCGCGGCGTCTTCGCCGGCGTCGCCTTCGGGCTCGTGCGGCCGCTGCGGCTGCGCAACGCCGGCGTCGTGGCGCTCGCCGCGCTCGGAATGTGCGTCTGGAGCGTATTGCAGGGCTCGCTGTAGAACCCGCGGGCCGCGTTTCTCAGTCGGTCCAGATGTCGGCGAACACCCGCGCGAAGTTGGCGCCCACGACCTTCTCCGCCACGGCGGGCGGATAGCCGCGGCGCAGCAGCTGATCGGCGATCACCTCGATGCGCCGCGGGGTGTTGAGCCCGACGACGTACGGCGGCCGGTCCTCCTCGGGAGCCGAGAGGCCGGCGGCGCGCCGCTCCTCGATGTTCCGGGCGATCTCCGCCATGCCCTTGGCGCTGGTGTCGAGCGGCAGAATGCCGACGTCGCTGCCGACGCCGACGTGATCCTCGCCGCAGATGCGCAGCGCATGCTCGAGATGCGCCATGTAGTCCTCGACCGTCGGCTGGTGCGGCGAGGCGCTGAGATACGGCAGATCGAAGATCCCGACCACGCCGCCACGGTCGGCGAGCGCGCGCAGCTGCGCATCGCTCTTGTTGCGCGGATGCGGATGGATCGCCGCGCAGCCGGCGTGCGTCATCACCGGCGGCTTGCCCGAGAGGGTGAGCACGTCGCTGGTGGTCGCGGCGTTCGCGTGACTCAGATCGACCGCGATGCCGAGACGGTTCATCTCGCGCACGGCCTCGCGGCCGAGCTTCGTCAGGCCGCCGCCGTCCGGCTCCATCACGCCGGCGGCGAACGGCGACTTGCGGTTGTAGGACAGCTGCATGACGCGCACGCCCAGGTTGCGGAACAGCTCGAGCGACTCGAGCTTGCCCTCGAGCATGTCGGTGCTCTCGAACGAGAAGATGATGCCGAGCTTGCCCTCGCTCTTGGCCTGGGCGCAGTCCGCCGCGACCCGCACCTGGGTGAAGTACGCGGGGTGCACCTCGATCAGCTTCTGCACCCCGGCGATTTCGGCCACCGTCCTGGCGAAGTCGTCGTTGATCCCGCCGAGGGAGAACTTGATGACGTCGATGCCGCTGCCGCGCACCGCATCGAGATCGGCCTGGGGCAGCGGCAGATGCCCCTCGAACGGCGGGCCGGAATTGCAGTCGAGAATCAGCGCCGAGCGATACAGCGCGCGCGCATGGGTCGAGACGGCGGCGGCCGGCGGCTCGGGATTCGCGGGGGCTTCCACATCCGCCGGCGCCGGGGCGGCGCGCGTCAGCGGCGCGAGCGCCGCCGTGGCCGCGGCGCCGGCGAGACTCAGGGAAAAATCGCGGCGGTTCACGGTTTGACCCTCCTCACCGCCACCCCCTGCACCTCGAAGCGGGCGCCACGCACGAGCTTCGCCACGCCGATGAACGCGCGCGCCGGCGGATGACCGTGGAAGTAGCCTGAGTACACCCCGTTGAAGGTGTCGTAGAGGGCGATGTCGGTGCAGTACACCGTCACCGAGACCAGGTCGTCCATGGAGAAGCCGGCGCGCGCCAGCGTACGCTTGACCGCCTCCATCACCAGGCGCGCCTCGGTGGCCGGATCCGCGGCGGCGTTGCCGGTCTGCGGATCGATGCCGATGTGGCCGGCGACATAGAGGGTATCGCCGCTGCGCACCGCGTCGCTGAAGGGCAGCGGCTGGCCATTCGGCGGCGGCGGGTGATCGAGGTAGGCGCGCTCGGGCACGGCGGGACCGGCGTGCGCCACCGGACCGGCGAGCACCAGAATCAGCGCGGCGAGCGGGATGCGAACCGACATGAGCCTCTCCCCCGAAAGGCGCCTCTTCAGGGGCGCCGTGCCGCGGCACCGCCCGCGCGCGCCACACCGAGCGCGATCACGATGCCGAACAAGAAGATATGCGAGAACAGCTCGCCGACCATATCCGCGGCGGGCATGACCCGATGGCGCGCCCGCGACAGTGGCAGCACCACCTCGTGCATGAAAAAGTACATCGCGACGCCGAAGACGACGCCGCACGGCACGGCGCGCCGCACCAGCACCGGCAAGGCGCGGCTCGCGCAGTAGTAAACGAAGGCCGCACATACCGCGATGAGGAAATGCAGCGCCGCCCCGAGCGGCAGCACCCACGTGCCGGCGGTGAAGGCGCTCGGGCCCAGCACCCCGCTGGCGATACTCGCGAGGATCACTCCCGGCCCCGCGCCCTGGTGGCCGTACCAGAGAAAGGCGAACGTCAGGTCGAGTGCGCCCCCGGCGAGGCCGGCGAGCAACACGCCCGCCCAGGGCACCCGCGCCGTTGCCGCGCCCGCGGCGTTCATGCCGCGCAGCTGCCCGCGCGCGGGCGGCTGAAGAGATCCGCGACGCAGGCCGCGCCCTCGAGCTCGAGCAGCGCGCGCTTCACCGGCAGGCCGCCGCCGAAGCCCGTGAGCGAGCCGTCGGCGCCGATCACCCGGTGGCAGGGGACGACGATCGGCAGCGGGTTCGCGCCGTTCGCGAGCCCGACGGCCCGCGGCGCGCTGCCGAGCCGGCGCGCGAGCTCGCCGTAGGAGATCGTCTCCCCATAGGGGATCGCGAGCAGCGCCTGCCACACCGCGCGCTGGTAGGCGGTGCCGTGCATCGCGAGCGGTACGCTGAAGGTGCGCCGCGCGCCCGCAAAGTATTCCCCGAGCTCGCGGCGCGCCTGCGCGAACGGCGCCGCGGCCCGCCGCCACCCGGGCGGCGGCGTGAGCGGATGCCGGCCGCCCTGGAAATGCACGCGCGTCAGCGCCCGCGCATCGCCGGCGAGCAACAGCGGGCCGACGGGGCTCTCGATCTCGCACCAGCAGAGCTCAGGCATGAAGATATGTTACGCGCCTCGCCCGCCCGCCGCCCCCCACAGGTGCAGCGTCGCGTAGGAGCGCCAGGGCCGCCAGTGCCGGGCGCGCTCCTCGAGCTGCCGCGCCGTGAGCATCGCCGTCCCGGGCGGCGCCGCCATCCGCCGCAGCACCCAGTCGCCATGGGGCAGCGCATCGGGCTCCCCGAGCGCGCGCAGCGCCACGTACTGTGCCGTCCAGGGTCCGATGCCGGGCAGCGCCGTGAGCGCGGCGGCGACCTCCGCGGGAGCGGCCTCGAAATCGACGCGCCGCTCGAGCACCGCCTGCGCCAGCCGCCGCAGCGCCGTCACGCGGACCGCGGTGATGCCGAGTCCGTCGAGGCGCGCGCGCGCGAGGCGTGCCGGTGTCGGGAAGAGGTGCGTGAGGCCGCCCTGCGGCGCGCGCAGCGGCTCGCCCGCGCGCTGCACGACCCGGCCGAGAAGCGTGCGCCCGGCCGCGACGCTCACCTGCTGCCCGAGCACCGCGCGCACCGCGCACTCGAAGGCATCCCACGCGCCCGGCACGCGCAGTCCCGGGCGCAGCGCCACCAGCGGCCCGATCAGGGGATCCGCCGCCAGCTCCGCCGCGATGCGCAGCGGGTCGCCGGCGAGATCGAACACGCGCCGCGCGGTGGCGGCGAGCGGCAGCAGCGCCGTCGGCGGCGCCCCCGTGACGCGCAGCTCGAGTGCGTCCGCGCCCGCCAGCGGGCGTACCGCGATGAAGGCCACCCCGCCCGCGCAGGCGAGCGTGCGCGCGTAGCCGGCGGCATCGACCCGCTCGACCCCGGCGAGCGCGCGGCGCGCGAGAAATTCCCGCAGCGGCTCCCAGTCGTAGGGCGGCCGGTACGCGAGGCGCAGCACCACCTCCTCGGCGGCGCCGCCGGCGACGCCGGCGCGGCGCGCGCGGCGCAGCTCCCGCGGCGGATGGCGGTAGGCATTGCGGAACGCGTCGTTGAAGCGGCGGCAGCTGCCGAAGCCCGCGGCGAGCGCAACCTGCGTGATCGGCAGCTCGGTGCCGGTCAGCAGGCACAGCGCAAAGTGCAGCCGGCGCGTCTGCGCCACGGCGATCGGCGAGGCGCCGACGTGGCGGGCGAAGAGGCGCAGCAGATGGCGCGGCCCGACGCCGAGGCGCGCGGCGAGCGCCTCGACCGAGTCCTCATCGAGCGCGCCGGCGTCGATCAGCCGCAGCGCGCGGCGCACGACCGCCGCGGTGCCGAGCCAGGCGGGGGTACCGGGGGCGGCCTCGGGCCGGCAGCGCAGGCAGGGTCTGAAGCCGGCGGCCTCGGCCGCCGCGGCGCTGCCGAAGAAGCGCACGTGGCGGCGCTGCGCGAGGCGCGACGGGCAGATCGGCCGGCAGTAGATGCCGGTCGAGGTCACGGCGATGAAGAAGCGCCCGTCGAAGCGCGCGTCGCGGCTGAGGCGCGCGCGGTTCAGCGCCTCGGCGTCGAGGCCGGCGATCGTCTCCATCGGCGCACCATAGCGCGCCGGCGGCCGCCGGGTAGCCGTTTTCGGACCTGGCGGACCTCAGCCGTTCTGCTTGTGCATGGCGCGCGCGAACGCGGGGCGCGACACGACCCGCTGCACGTAGTCCTCGATCACCGGCGAGGGCGGCAGCAGCGGGCTCTTGGCGAACAGCGCGAACGAGGTCGCATAGAGAATGTCCGCAGCGGAGAAACGCGCGCCCGCCAGGTAGGGCTGCGCCGTGAGGCGCGCGATGACGGCCGTCAGCACCTCCTCCACCGGCACCCAGCCGGCGGTGCCGCGCGGCACCTCCCACTTCATGAACGCCGACATGAACGCCGGCTCCATGACGCCGGCGTAGTAGGCGAGCCAGCTGAGGTAGGCGCCGCGCTCGGGCTCGCCGATCGTCGGGCCGATGCGTTTCCCGGGAAAGCGGTCGGTGAGATAGAGCGCGATCGCGGCGGACTCGAACACCACCACGCCGTCGTCGGAAATCGCCGGCACCTTGCCGTGCGGATGCGGGTTGGCGGGATCCGGCGCCCCGCCCTCGCGGGTCCGGGTCGTGACGAGCTGGATCGTGTAGGGCGCCTCGAGCTCCTCCAGCAGGAAGATGAAGCGCGTCGAGCGGGTGTTGGGACGGTGATAGAGCGTGATCATGGCGGGACCTCGTGCCGGCGGTTTCAGCGCAACGAACGCAGCGTGCCGAGCGCCGCCTCGCGCAGCCCGCCGATCGCATCGTCGATGCGGTTGACGGCGGTCTCATCGTCCTTGCCGAGACCCTCCCAGTTCGCGCCCCAGACCTCGAGCAGCTCCGTGGCGCGCGCCGGCACGGCGCCCGGCACCAGCGCCGCGAGATCCCGGATCGCCAGCACATCGGTCCAGCCGCTGCGCGGACTGCCGCCGCTGCGGTCGCGGTCGTATTGGGCCAGGAACGTCACGCGCTCGAGATCGCCGGCCCGCATCAGCAGCTCGAACGCCGCGGTGCGCACGTTGCGGTTGTGCTCGGTGCGCTCGTTGCGCCAGGTGTTGTAAGCCAGGCTGCCGATCGCCACGGTGAGGCTGATCAGCGCCACGGCGTTGTTGCGCAGCTGCTGGCGGATCGCTGTCATGGTGGCGGCATGATAACCCGCCGCCGGCCGCGCCGAGGTCCGCGCTACATTCCCGTGCCGCGATCCGCCTCGGCCCAGTACGAAGCGGTCAAGGTCATGCAACAGCCGTCGGCGAGGACGTCGGCCGAATCCTCCTCGAGCAGCACCAGCGCCGCCCCGACCCGTCTTCCCTGGGTCACGGCCAGCCCGGCGTAGGACTGATCGCCGGGGAAGGTCGACGCGATGAAGGAGGCGCTGCCGATCAGCACGTAGCCCTCGCGCGCGAGACGCTCACGGTCGTCACGCGGGTCGTGCGACCACTCGAGCAGCGGTTCGGGCTGCGCCGTCGCGGGTGGGCCGCGGCTCGCGGGTCCGGGCTCGTAGTAACCGGCGAAGGGACTGACGCAGCCGGCGAGCAGGCCCACGCCGAGCAGGCTCGGAATCAATGCGCGGAGCGGGGCTTTGGGCACCATGGCGCCGGAGACTAGTCTCCCCGTTGCGCCCGCTCAAGCGCGCGGAACGTTCATGAAACACTCGTAATGTCCTGCGTTCTTGAGCCTGGGCGGCGCGGCGGCGGACAATGGCCACCGTGCCGGACATCCAGATCAAGCGCATCTACGAGGCTCCCGCGGCGGCCGACGGCTACCGGGTGCTGATCGATCGGCTGTGGCCGCGCGGCGTCAGCCGCCGCCGTGCCGCGCTCGATGCCTGGCTCAGGGAGCTCGCACCGAGCGACGCGCTGCGCACCTGGTACCGCCACGACCCCGCGCGCTGGCCGCAGTTCCGCCGCCGCTACCGTGCGCAGCTGCGCCTGCAGGGCGCTGCGCTCGAGGCGCTGCGCCAGCGCGCGCGGCACGGCCCGGTGACGCTCCTCACCGCGACGCGCGAGGCGCGCATCAACCACGCCGTGGTGCTGCGCGCAGTACTCACGCCGCCGCGGCCGCGCGCGCGCCGCTCCTCCAAAGCTTAACGACTCCTGAACGCCCGCTGCCCCGGCGCCGTGCTGTCAGCGCCGCCGGCCGCGCCGCGTTTTGAGTCACAGGTGACATCGGAGGATTGGATCATGCGTCGCATCGTCAAATGGCTGATCGCCCTCGGCGCCGCCGCGGTCCTCTCGGGCTGCGTGGTCGCCCCCATCGGACCCCCGCGCGCCTATGTCGGCGTGGGCGTCGTGGCCCCCCCGGTCGTGGTCGTGCGCGGCGCCTACGGCGGCTACTGGCACCGCTAGATTCAGCAACCTGCCGAGGCGGCGGGCGGTGTGTGCCGGGTGCGTGCGGCCCACCGCGTGATTCGAACCGCCGCCTCCGCTAGTATCGGTCCTCCGCGACGCACCGCGAGGACCTCCTTGAAAGTCGGCACCAAGACTGACGCCAGCGCCCCGCGCGCCGCTCCACATTCCTAGAGGCGCCATGTCGCTGCGCTCGGGCCAGGTCCGTACCCTCGTGCTGCTGTTCTGCGGCTACGCGGCCTGTTACTACTGCCGGGCGGATCTCTCGGTCGCGACGCCGCTGATCGCGGACGAGCTCGCGCGGCGCGGCATCAGCCACGGCGCGGCGCTGGTGCACATCGGCACCATCACCTCCCTCGGCGTGTTCGCCTACGCACTCGGCAAGCTCTTCCTCACCGGCCTCGGCGACTACTGGGGCGGGCGGCGCAACTTCCTGATCGGGGTGGGGGGCGCGGCGGTCTTCACGCTCGTGTTCGCGACGGGCGGGGCGCTGCCGGTGTTCACGCTCGCCTGGACGGCGAACCGCCTGACGCAGTCGGTCGGCTGGGCGGGCCTGATCAAGGTGTCCTCGAAGTGGTTCAACTACTCCTCCTACGGCTCGATCGCCGGGATCCTCAGCATCAGCTATCTGGTGGGCGATGCGCTCGCGCGGCAGCAGATGGGCATGCTGCTCGCACACGGCTACGGCTGGCGGGTGCTGTTCGCGTTCGCGGGCGTCGTGGCGGCGCTCGCGCTGCTCGCGAACCTGCTGTGGCTGCGCGAGTCGCGCGTCGACGAAGGACACGCCGAGGCGCAGCCGAACCCACTGAACCTCTTCAGCAGCGGCGAGTCGCGCCCGACCAGCGTCGCGGCGCTGCTGGTGCCCCTCATGCGCAGCCGCGCGTTCCTGCTCGTGTGCCTTTTGTCCTTCGGCTGCACGATCATCCGCGAGACCTTCAATACCTGGAACCCGGTGTACCTGCGCGACTACCTCGGCTACACGGTGAGCGACTCCGCCGGCATGAGCGCGATCTTCCCGGCGATGGGCGCGGTCTCGGTGCTGCTCGCCGGCTGGCTGAGCGACCGGCTCGGCCACTCGGGCCGCTCGCTGCTGATGACGCTCGGGCTCACCGCTACGGCACTCGCCTTGCTGGCACTCACCTCGGTGCCGCCCGGCTCGGGCGGATCGATCCTGCCGGTGGTGCTCATCGCGGTCATCGCCTTCGGGCTCCTCGGCCCCTACTCCTACCTCGGCGGCGCCTTCGCGCTCGATTTCGGCGGCAAGCAGGCGAGCGCGGCCTCCTCCGGCATCATCGACGGCATCGGCTATCTCGGCGGCGTGCTGGCCGGCGACAGTGTCGCGCGGCTCGCGGTCAACTACGGCTGGCGCGGCGTGTTCGTGGCGCTCGCGGGGGTGAGTGCGGTCGCGGCCGTGAGCGCCGGCTACCTGCACCTCCTCAATCTGCGGGCCGCGCTCAAGACGGCCACCGCGGCGGGCGCCCATGGCTAGCGCCGCGCGCACGGTACGCGTGTCCTGCACCCCCGAGGTGCTCACCGTCGAATGGGCGGCGGGCGGGTCGAGCGAGTTCGCGAGCCTGTGGCTGCGCGATAACCTCGCCGAGGACCGCGACCCGCACAGCGGTCAGCGGCTCGTCGACGTCGCGGACCTGCCGGCCGCGCCGCGGCTGCGCGCGGCGCACATCGACGACGGCCGCGTGCGCATCGAGTGGGAGGGCGAGAGCCGCGCGGCGAGCCTCTCGCTCGAGTGGCTGGCGGCGCAGGCCGCCGGAGGCGCCGCACGGCGCCCGGAGCGGCAGGTGCGCCGCTGGCTCGAGGGAGCGCGCCTCGATGCGCACCGCGACTTCGCCTGGATCGGGCTCGCCACGGCGCGCGCCGCTGCGGCTGCCCGCCTCGACTGGCTGACGCGCCTCGCGCAGGACGGACTCGCCTTCCTCACGGGCGTGCCCTGCGAGCACCACGCGATTCTCGCGGCGGCGGCGCTCATCGGCCGCGTCGCGGAGACCAACTACGGGCAGGTGTTCGACGTGCGCTCGGTGCCGCAGCCGGAGAACCTCGCCTACTCGGACTTAGGCCTCGGCCTGCACACCGACAACCCCTATCGCGAGCCCGTGCCGGGATTCCAGGCGCTGCACGCGCTCGTCACCTCGCCCGAAGGCGGCGACGGCCTGTTCGCGGACGGGTTCGCACTCGCCGCGCACCTGCGCGAGACCGAGCCCGAGGCCTTCCGGCTCCTGTCGACCACCGCGGTGCCCTTCCACTATCGCTCGGGCGACGCGGAGCTCTACGCCGAGCGGCCGCTCATCCAGCTGGCCTGCGACGGCGAGGTGACCGCGGTGCATTACAACAACCGCTCGATCGCCCCGCTGGCGCTTGCGGCGCGCGAGGTCCCGGCGTTCTACGCCGCCTACCGCCGCTTCGCGACGCTGCTGCGCGAGCCGCGCTTCCAGCTGCGCCTGCGGCTCGCGGACGGCGAGCTGGTGGTCTTCGACAATCAGCGCGTGCTGCACGGCCGCACCGCCTTCACCTCGGCGCGGCATCCGCGCCACCTGCAAGGCTGCTACCTGACGCGCGACAGCGTGCTGAGCGAAGTGGGCGTGCTGCGGCGGCGGATGCGGGAGGCGCCATGAGCCTCGTCGAGGAGATCCTGGCGCTCTACGCGGCGCGCGGCGCCGGGGCGTATTTCGGCGAGCGCGTCTCGATGACCGAGCACGGACTGCAGGCGGCCTGGTTCGCGCGCGAGGAGTCCGCTCCCGAGCCGCTCGTCCTCGCGGCGCTGCTGCACGACATCGGCCATCTGCTCGAAGAAGTCCCCGACGACCTCGCCGACTGGACCGCCGATGCCCACCACGAGGAGGTCGGCGCGCGCTGGCTCGCCCGGCACTTCGCCCCCGAGGTGAGCGAGCCGGTGCGGCTGCACGTGCCGGCCAAGCGCTACCTGTGCGCGACCGATCCGGACTATCTGCGGCAGCTGAGCTCCGCCTCGGTGCACACCCTCGGGCTCCAGGGAGGGCCGATGGCGGCGGCGGAAGTCGCCCGCTTCGAGCGCGAGCCGCACTACCGCGCCGCGGTGCGCGTGCGGCGCTGGGACGATCAGGGCAAGGTGGCCGGACTCGTGACGCCGCCGCTCGAGTCGTACCGTCGCATGATCGAGGCCGCGGCGCGCAGCTGAGCGGACCTGTTCGGTCTCAGGCGCGCGGCTCGGCGAGCAGCTGCACCCAGAACAGTCCCTTGCGCGAGGCGCGGCCGGTCGCGAGCCCGACGCCCATCTGCGCGAAGCGCGGATCCATGATGTTCTGGCAGTGCCCGGGGCTCTCGAGCCAGCCCCGCACCACCTCTTCGACCGACTGCGGACCGTAGGCGATGTTCTCGCCGACGAGTTTCTCGCGATAGCCGGCGGCGCGCACGCGGTCGGCGGGTGAGCGGCCGGTGAGATCCTGGTGCTCGAAGTAGTCGTGCTGCGCCATGTCGCTCGCGTGGCCGAGGGCGACGTCCGCGAGCGTCCCGGAGAGGCTGAGGGGCGGCGCGGGCGCGAAGGATTGCGAGCCGCAGTGCGCGCCGCGGGCGCGCGCCGCGTTGACGAGCGCGAGCGCACGGCTCTCGAGGGCCGGCGTCGTCGCGAGCGGGCGGTCCGCGGGCGGCGCCGGCGGGTTCGCGGCGGGCGAGCGCCAGGTGGTCACGGGCGCTCGCGGGTACACGGGAAGTGCCGCCGCACCTGCAGTGGTGGTGGCCAGCACCACCCAGGACTCCGCGCCGCGGCGGTAAACCCCGATGTCGGTGAGATCGCGGCCCGCGACCGCGCGACACTGCGAGCGGCGCAGATTCTGGATCAGCGCGTCGTCGGAGCCGGTGGCATGCAGGCCCTGGGCGTTGAGTGCGCGATAGCCGCTCAGATCCGTGGCGGTGGCGAGCGAGTGTCCGTCGGCCCACTCCTCGGCCGCGCGGTCGAGCCGCGCCTCGCGGTGCAGGGGCCGGGCCGCCGGCACGAGGCCGCCGCAGCCGCCTTCACGCAGCATCTGTACGACCGAGAGGGAATCGGTGCGCGCCAGCGGCGCGGCCGCAAGACCGCTCACGACGAGCAGCACACCCCACAGCCGTCCGGGATCGAGGCGATTCATCGAGGCTCCCGCGGTCACCCCACGCGCAGGGCGAGGATATCCACAGCAACGCGGCGGCGCCGCGACGGATGACCGCCCCGCGGCGGTAGCCGTTCACAGTTTGGTAGGCTAGCGGCCCGCCGCGCCTCACCGGAGCCCCTCGTGAAGCCATCCGCACTGCTGCTCACCTGCGCCGTCGCCCTCGTGTTCCTGACCGCCGCCACGCCCGAGGAGCCCGCCATGACGACGGGGGACCTCGCGCAGCTGTGCAACGGCACGGACCACGTCAGCCGCAATGCCTGCCGCATCTACATGCTCGGGGTGACGCAGGGCATCGCCGTCGGCCTGCGCATCGCCGCCCGCGGCAAAGAGGCGGCACGGCCGTGCGTGCGGCCCGGGATCGCGGCCGAGGACCTCGAGGCGCTGCTCAAGCAACGGCTCGATGCGCTCGATGCGGCCGGACGGGAGCGCGATGCAGCCGGATTCATCGGCGAGGCGCTCACCGCCGCCTTCCCGTGCGCGGGAGGCCGCCGATGAGCACACTCTCTATAGGAGCCCTCGGCGGCCTGCTGCTGCTCG
>DATKPR010000016.1:0-27290 GCA_035523985.1 Steroidobacteraceae bacterium
TGCGGTAGGCGAGCAGGCGCACGACGGTACCGAGCCGCGCCGGCGTCAGCGTGAGCTCGAGGTCCTGCTCGCGTGCGCGCAGCAGCGTCTCGAGGGTCTGGCCGTTGGCGTAGAGCGGCATGCGGTACACGCCGTAGCGCAGCGACCACAGCGGGCTCACATAGGCGGCGACCAGCCCGTCGGTATAGCCGCGGGTGTTGGCGGCGAAATCCCACGCGGTGTTGTTCCACAACGACCAGTTGAGAAACTGCGTGCGCGCGGAATTGGCGTAGCTGTTGTGGTCGAAATCATCCGAAGCCGACAGCTGTCCGAGCTTCAGCTCGAGGCGCCTCACGGGCTCGGTGCCGGGCAGCTGGTCCTGGCCGCGCGCCACGCTCGCGACCGCGCCGCCGAGCGGCAGCAGGAAACGCGCGTAGGCGCGGGCGATGTAGAACTGCTTCTTCAGCCCCGGTACGCCCTGGCGGATGACGTCGCCGTTGGTGAGTCCGGCGAGGCCGGTGGCATCGCTCACGCCCGCTCCCATGAACTTCTCGGTGTCGAGGTAGAGCTGCGCCCAGGCGAGCGGCGCCCAGCCGCCGTAGAAGCCGATGGTGTGGGTGCCCTGGCGGTCGCCGTCGGGGAGCAGGCTGAGGCGTCCCGCGTAGGGGGATTCGATGGTGGACTGTCTCTGCTCAATGAAGGTGTACTGCGCCCCGAGCAGCATCGGCAGGTCGCTCGCGGGCGCCGGGGCTTCGGCATGCGCCGCCCCGGCCCACGCCGCCAGCCAGGCGAGTACCGGGCGCGCCGCGGCGTGCAGCGGGGCGACGCGGGAGCGCTGGCGCAGCGCCGGCACGTTACCTGCGGTCCGTCGGGCCGCTCGTCTGCCAGTCCCCGCCCAGGGCGCGCACCAGCAGCACGGTGGCACTGATGCGGCGCGTCTCGATGTCGACCGCCGCGAGGCGCGCCGCGAGCGCCGCGTTCTCGGTCGCCACCACCTCGAGATAGGTGACGACGCCGCCCTTGTAGCGATAGTTGGCCTGATCGAGCGCGCCTTGCGTCGCGCTCACCGCGGCCGCCTGGCTCACGCCTTCGAGCGCCAGCTGACGCAGCGCCGCCAGGTTGTCCTCGACGTCCTGGTAGGCGGCGAGCACGGTGCCGCGGTAGTTCGCCACCTGCTCATCGTAGGACGCGTGCGCGGCGGCCGACTGCGCGGCATGGAGTCCGGCATCGAAGACGGTGAGCAGACCCTGCGGGCCCACCGACCAGAAGCGGCTTGGCGCCATCATCCAGCTGCGGCTGCGGGTGCTCTCCTGGCCCGCCGCGGCATCGAGGCTGAAGACGGGGAAGTAGGCCGCGCGCGCGACACCGATGGCGGCGTTGGCGGCGGCGACGCGCCGCTCGGCGGCGGCGACATCGGGCCGCCGCTCGAGCAGCTGCGAGGGGAGGCCGGGGTCCCACACCGGAATCTCGAGTTCGGCCTCGAGCGGGTGCGCCGGGAGGTGAAAGCCGCTGGCCGGGGCGCCGACCAGGACCGCGATCGCATGCTCGGTCTGGGCGCGCTTCAGGCGCGTGTCCTCGGCCTGGGTGCGCGCGGTCGCGAGCTGCGCCTGCGCCTGCTGCACGTCCGAGAGCGCCGCCGCGCCCCCCTGGTAGAGGTTGCGCGTGAGCTCGAGCGCCTTGACGTAGTCGGCCACCGTGTGGTCGAGGAGCTGCTGCTGGGCGTCGAGGCCGCGCAGGGCAAAGTAGTCGGTGGCGAGCTCCGCATGCACGCTCAGGTCGAGGGTCGCGAGGTCCCCGGCGCTCGCCTGCTCGCCGGCGCGCGCACCCGCGATGGTGTTGCGGATGCGTCCGAAGAGATCGAATTCGTAGGAGAGCGACCCGCCGGCGACGAAATCGTTGTAGACGGGCTCACCGCCCGACGGGAAGCCGGGCGCGTTGACCGAGACCCGCTGGCGGGTGGCGCTCGCGTTGGCGCTGAGCAAAGGGAAGTCGCCGGAACGCGCGATGCGGGTCTGCGCGCGCGCTTCCTCGAGACGCGCAAACGCGGCCTTGAGGCTCTGGTTTGCGCTCGTGACCTCGCCCTCGAGGCGCTCGAGCTCCGCGTCGTGAAACAGCGTCCACCACGGGCCCCGCGGCGTTGCATCCGCCGGCGCGGCGATCTTCCAGCCCTCGAGCTCCTGGTAGGAGGCCGCGGGTGCCGGCGTCACCGGGCGCTGGTAGTGGGGCGCGAGGGAACAGCCGCCGAGAGCGCAGCCGAGCGCGATGGCGAGCCCGCGGGCGGCGCGCATCAGCCGTGCCCGGAGGTCGCGCCGCCCGGGCTGGCGGGGCGGGCGATCCGTACCTGCATCCCCTCGCGCAGCGAATCGGGGGGGTTGACGATGAGGTCGTCCTCCGGCGCGAGGCCCGCGAGCACCTCGATCTCCTTGCCGAAATCGCGGCCCGGGGTGATGGGGCGCAGGTGCGCGTGGCCCGATGAGTCGACGGTGGCCACCAGCAGGCCCTGTGAGCGGAACAGCACCGCGTTGGCCGGCACCCGCAAGGTACTGGCGCTGCCCTTGAGCTCGAAGTGCACGTCCGCGTACGAGCCCGGCAGCAGCTCGCCGCGGGCGTTATCGATCTGCAGCTCCACCTGCAGCGTACGCGAGCTGGCATCGAGCGCGCGCGCGGTGGAAGTGACCTGTGCCTCGAAGCGCCTGCCGGGGCGGTCGGCGAACAGCAGCCCCGCCGTCTCTCCCGGATGAATCTGGCTCGCGTAGGACTGGGGCACCGAGGTATAGATGCGCAGCCGATGGGTGTCGGCGACGCGGAACAGGGCGCTGCCCGGTGCCTCGCCCGCGTTGATGAGCGCGCCGACGTCGGTATTGCGCTGCGTGACGACACCGTCGAAGGGCGCCACCACCCGTTTGAAGGACTCGAGCTCCTTCAGGCGCGCGAGGTTCGCCGCGGCCGACTGCTCGGCGGCCGCCTTGGCGGCGGCATCTCCCGCGCGCTCGTCGGCATCCTGCTTCGAGACCGACTCGGTGGCGAGCAGCCCCTGCCAGCGCTCGTTGGTGGTGCGGGCGAGCTCGTAGTTGGCGCGCGCGGTGCCGAGGTCGGCCTCCGCCTGGCGCAGCTCCTGGTCGACCTCCGGCGTGTCGATCTGCGCGAGCAGCTGGCCCTTCTTCACGCTCGCCCCGATGTCCGTGTACCAGCTGCGCAGGTACCCGCTGGTGCGCGCGTAGATCGGCGCCTCGTAGAAGGCCTGTACGGAGCCGGGCAGTACCAGGAGGTCGGTTGCCGGCCCGCGGCGCGGGTGCGTGGTCTCGACGGTGAAGATCGCCGCATCGCTCGCGGCGTGCTCGAGGGCGATGCGCGCGTACAGGCGGCTGAGGATTCCCCAGGCGGCGAGCACCAGCGCCACGCCGACCGCGATCGTCACATAGCGCCTGACGCGCGGGTCGTGGGCGGGAGCGGGGGCGGGGGAGGTCTCAGGCATCGGCATCGGGGGCTCCGGGGACGCGCGCCGCGGCGAGCCGTCCGTGGATGAGTGTAAACACCGTCGGCACGAAAAACAGCGTCGCCACCGTGGCGAACACCAGGCCGCCGATGACGGCGCGGCCGAGCGGCGCATTCTGCTCGCCGCCCTCGCCGAGACCGAGCGCCATCGGCACCATGCCGATGATCATCGCGAGCGCGGTCATGAGGACCGGGCGAAAGCGCGTCACGCCCGCCTGGTGCGCGGCGTGCCGG
Organism: Steroidobacteraceae bacterium; assembly: GCA_035523985.1. Lineage (GTDB taxonomy): Bacteria > Pseudomonadota > Gammaproteobacteria > Steroidobacterales > Steroidobacteraceae > 13-2-20CM-66-19. The sequence goes on from DATKPR010000016.1 coordinate 3,709, forward strand.
GCGTCGTCGCCCGCGTCCATGCGCTGGCGCGCGAAGCTCACCACCAGCACGCTGTTGGCGGTCGCGACGCCCATGCACATGATGGCGCCGGTCAGGGCCGGCACGCTCACCGGGGTGTGGGTGAGGAACAGCATCCACACGATGCCCGCAAGCGCCGCGGGCAGCGCCGTGATGATGATGAAGGGGTCGAGCCACGACTGGAAGTTGATGACGATGAGGAGATAGACCAGCACCACCGCTCCGGCGAGCCCGAGCAGCAGCCCGTCGAAGGACTCGGTCATGGTGGTCACCTGCCCGCGCACCGTGACCCTGGAGCCGCGCGGCAGATCGTGCTGGGTCTGCGTCACCAGGCTGTTGATCTGTGCCGCCATGAAGCCGAGGTCCGTGCCCTGCAGTGCGCCGTAGATGTCGATGACCGGTGTGGCGTCGTAGTGGCTGACGACCGCCGGTCCCACGCTGCGGTGGAAGCTGGCGAGATTGGCGAGCATCTGCGCGCTGCCGCCGCTGGCCCCTGGACCCGTGATCGGCGTCGTGCCCAGATCCGGCAACGAGGCGAGGCGATACTGCGGCGTCTGCGTGGCGACGCTGTATTGCGTGCCGTTCTTCGGGTCGATCCAGAAGGACGGCGTCGTCTGGAAGCTCCCCGAAAGCGATACCAGCAGGTTGGAGGCCACGTCCTGCTCGGTCAGCCCGAGCAGGGCCGCCTTGCTGCGATCGACGTCGACGTTGATCTGCGGGTAGTCGTAGGCCTGCTGGATGCGCAGGTCGACCGCCCCGGGAATGCCGCGCATCCGTGCGAGCAGCTCGTTGGCGTAGACGCGGTTGCCGTCGACGTTGAAGCCCGCGACCTGCACGTCGACCGGCGCCGGCAGGCCGAAGTTCAGGATCTGGCTCACCATGTCCGCCGGCAGGAAGGCGAAGGTGACTCCGGGAAATTCCCGCGGCAGCCGCGCGCGCAGCAGCCGCACGTACTCGGCCGTCGGCCGGTGACCCGCGGCGAGATTCACGAACACGTCGGCGTCGCCCGGGCCCACGGGAGCCGAGGTCGAGTAGGTGAGGTTGATACCGCTGTAAGGCACGCCGATGTTGTCGACCAGACTCGCGACCTGCGCCGCCGGGATCACCTGGCGGATCGCCGCCTCGACGCGGTCGCAGAGTGCCGCGGTCTCATCGATGCGGATGCCGGTCGGACCGCGCAGGTGCATGAGGATCTGGCCCGCGTCGACGCTCGGAAAGAAGTCCTGGCCGAGGCCCGGCAGGAAGCGGCCGAAGGGGAAGGCGAGCAGCGCCGTCGCCGCCATCGCGGCGAGGAACGGCAGCGCGAAGCGCGGACCCGCGGCCAGCGCGCGGTCGAGGAGGGCGCCGTAGCGATCGCGCAGGCGCTCGAAACCCGCGGCGAAGCGCGCCTGCAGCCGTGCCAGGGTCGCGGTGGCGTGCGCCGCGGCGTGCGGATCGTGGCGCTGCAGCCAGTACTTGGCGAGCGTCGGCACCAGCGTGCGCGACAGCAGGTAGGAGGCCAGCATCGCGAACACCACGGCCTCGGCGAGCGGGATGAAGAGGAAGCGCGCGATGCCGGCCAGCATGAACATCGGCACGAACACGATGCAGATCGCCAGCGTCGAAACGAGCGCGGGCAGGGCGATCTCGTGAGCGCCGGCGAGGATCGCCGGCTCGACGTCCTCGCCACGCTCGAGGTGCCAGTTGATGTTCTCGATGGTGACGGTGGCGTCGTCGACCAGTATGCCGACCGCGAGGGCGAGCCCGCCGAGCGTCATGATGTTGATGGTCTCGCCGAGCCAGGACAGACAGATGATCGAGGCGAGGATCGACAGCGGGATCGAGATCGCGATCATCAGCGTGCTGCGCCAGCTGCCGAGGAACAGCAGGATCATGAGCGCGGTCAGCGCCGCGGCGATCACCGCCTCGCGCACCACCCCCTCGATGGCGGAGCGCACGAACACCGACTGGTCCCCGACCAGATCGATGTGGAAGTCCGGCGGCAGCGCCGCGCGGATGTTGGGCAGCCGCTGCTTGATGCTGTTGATGATGTCGAGCGTCGAGGCGCTGCCGGTCTTGAGCACGCTCATCAGCACGCCGCGATGGCCGTCGCGGCGCACGATGTTGGTCTGCGGCGGGTAGCCGTCGCGCACGTGGGCGACGTCGCGCACGTAGACGATACTGCCGTTGCGCGTGGTCACCGGCAGGCCGTTGAGCTCGTCGATGGCCCGCGGGCTCGCGTTCACCTCGACGAAGTACTCGCGGTCGCCGATCTTCTCGGTGCCCGCCGGCAGGATCAGGTTCTGGGCGGCGATGGCATTGGTGACGTCGTTGCCGGAAAGACCCTGGGCGCGCAGCGCATCCGGATCGAGGTCCACCTGGACCTGGCGCTGCAGGCCGCCGTAGGGGTAGGGCATCGAGGCGCCGTTCACGGTGGCGAGCCCGGTGCGGATGATGTTGTTGCCGAGATCGAAGAGCTCGGCCTCCGAGAGGCTCGGGCTCGAGAGCGCCAGCTGCAGGATCGGCACCGAGGAGGCGTTGTAAGCGAGGATGTAGGGCGGGTTGGTGCCGGGCGGCGCCTGGCGCAGCGCCGTCTGCGACACGCCGGTGATCTGTGCGAACGACATCTCCTCCCGGGCGTGCGGCTGGAAGAAGTACTTGACCACCGCGGTGCCCGTGAGCGACTGCGACTCGGTGTGGGCGACGTCGTTGACGGTGGTCTGCGCGTTGCGCTCGGAGCCGAGCACCAGGCGGGTCGCCATCTCGTCCGGGGAGAGCCCGCTGTAGCGCCAGATCACGCCGACCACCGGGATATCGATGTTCGGGAAGATGTCGGTCGGGGTGCGCAGGATCGCGAACACCCCGAGGAGCAGGATCACGATGGCGAGAACGATGAAGGTGTAGGGGCGCCGCAGCGCCAGATTGACGATCCACATCGGGGGCGCACAGTACCCCATGGGAAGGCCGTCGGCACACCCCCCGGAGGAGAGGCGCGCGGCGGCCGGCCGCAGTGCGCGCTTACAATCGTTTTCAGTGCTGGCGGATCCGCGCTGCCGCGCGCCCCCCGCGGCCTAAGCCCTTGATCGGGCGGCTGCGCCTCAGGCCATCGTGCCCGCGATGCGCAGCAGCGCCGCGAGGCTGCGGTCGACGTCGGCATCGCGGGTCGCCCAGCTGCTGAGGCTGATGCGCATCGCGGTGCGGCCCTGCCAGACGGTGGTCCCGCACCAGCAGGTGCCGTCCTCCTGCAGCGCCGCCGCCACCCGCCGGGTGCACTCGGCGTCGCCGAACGCCACCACCACCTGGTTGAGCACGACGTCGTTGAGCACCTCGTGCCCTGCGGCCGCGAGGCCGGCGGCGAAGCGCTGCGCCTGCCGGCAATTGCGCTCGATGAGCTCGCCGAGCCCGCGGCGGCCGAGCGCGCGCAGCGCCGCATACACCGGAACGGCACGCCCGCGGCGCGACTCCTCGGGCACGTACTCGTGCGGATCGCGCCGCGCGGTGCTGGTGGCGAGGTACGGCGCGGCCTGCGACTGCGCGGCGAGGCTCATGGCGCCGCGATGCGCGGCCGCGTCGCTGCAAAAGACGATGCCGCAGTCGTAAGGAACGTTGAGCCATTTGTGGCCGTCGGTGGCGATCGAGTCCGCCGCGGCGATGCCGCGTACCAGGTGGGCGCGCTGCGGGGCCGCCGCCGCCCACAGGCCGAAGGCGCCGTCGACGTGCAGCCACCCGCCGCGCGCGTGGGTGAGCGCGGCGATCTCGGCAAGCGGATCGAAGCCGCCGCTGTTCACGTTGCCCGCCTGGGCGCACACGATGCACGGCCCGTTCACCGTGGCGAGGAGCGCTGCGAGGGCATCGGCGCGCATGCGGCCCTGGCGATCGGCCGGCAGGCGGCGCAGCCGCTGCGCGCCGAGGCCGAGCATGCGCAGGGCGAGAAAGATCGTGTAATGCGCTTCATCGCTCACCAGCACCTCGATGGGCGGCGCCCCGAACAGGCCCTGCGCCTCCACGTCCCAGCCGGCGTTGCGCAGCACCCGATGACGCGCGGCGGCGAGCCCGGTGAAGCTCGCCATCTGGCATCCCGTGACGAACCCCACCGTCGTCGCGGCGGGCAATCCCGCGAGCTCGCACAGCCAGCCGGCGGTCACCGTCTCGATCGCGGCGACCAGCGGCGAGGTCGCGTAGAGGCCGCCGTTCTGATCCCAGGCACTCACCAGCCAGTCGGCCGCCAGGGCCGCCGGCGTGCTGCTGCCGATCACGAAGCCGAAAAAGCGCGGTCCCGCGCTCGCCAGCGAGCCGCGCGCCCCGATCTGCGCCAGCGACTCGATGACCTGCTCAGCGCTCTCCCCGGCATCGGTCAGCGGGACGGCGAGCGCGCGCTCGAGCTCGGCGGGGGAGAGGAGCGCGCGCACCTGGCGCTCGCCCACGCCGTCGCGATAGTCGGCCGCCAGGTGTGCCGTGCGTTCGAGCAGCTGCCGTGTCGAGGTCTGGTTCATGCGTACTCCCAGGCCCGGCCGCACCGGCGTGCCGGCGGCCCTCAGTGCGCGGGGGTGGCCGGCTCCTCCTGCGGGGGCAGGGCGGAGTCGGTCCCGAGCGCCGCGTTGACGTCCGCCACCAGCTGCTCGACGCTGCCTTCGCCATAGCCGGTGTGCTCCGCTGCGACCCGGCCGTCGCGGCCGATCAGGAAGAGGTGCGGGATGGCGCGAATGCCGTAGTGGGCCGCGATGCCTCCCCACTTGTCGTCGATCAGCGTGATCTGCCAGGCGCGTGCCGCCTTGACCAGCCCCGGATAGGTCTGGTCGGGCTCGCGATAAGGCACTGCGTAGACCAGGAGACGGTCCTTGCCGAGCTTGCTCTGCAGGCGCTCGAGCACCGGCAGCTCCTTGCGGCAGGGCGCGCACCAGGTGGCCCAGAACGTCAGTACGACGACCTTGCCCTGCGCGGCGCTCAGGCGCACGGGCCGGTGCGTGACGGCATCCCGGGAGGTGAAATCCGGTGCCGGAGCGCCGATCGCCGGCGTGGGATGATCGGCCGCGGCCGCCGCCCGCAGCGCCAGTGCGCCGCCGCAGGCGAGCAGAGCGAGCAGTGCCCGACGCACCCGCACGGCCGCTGGCCGCCTCGAGGCCCGGCGCCCTCCCTCAGGCGTAATAGTCGCTCGCGACCGTCTCGTCCACGCGTTTCGCGCGCATCGCGTTGAACACCAGGGTGAGCACGACCGCGATCGCGAGGTTCAGCAGCAGCGTGTAGAAGGCGGTGTAGCCCGGCAGCAGGAAACCGCCGAGCTTCAGCGGATACGCGGGCTTGAGATCCTGCGCGACCGCCATCGCGGTACCGGCGTAAGTGCCGACCGCCCAGCCGACGAGCAGCGCCCAGTCGTTGAACCAGCGCGTATAGGCGCCGAATACCACGGCCGGCAGCGTCTGGATGATCCAGATGCCGCCGAGCAGCTGCAGGTAGATGGCGTACTTGGTGGGCACGAACAGGATGAATACCAGCGCGCCCACCTTCACCACCAGCGAGACCCACTTGGCGAGCTGCGCCTCCTCTTTCGGCGTCGGGTTGCGGTTGATGAACTCGCAGTGGATGTTGCGCGTGTAGAGGTTGGCCGCGGCGATCGACATGATGGCCGCGGGCACCAGCGCACCGATGCCGATCGCGGCAAACGAGACGCCGACGAACCACGACGGGAAGCTGTGCAGGAACAGCGCCGGCACCGCGTAGTTGTTGCCGAACTGCTTGAAGCCTTCCGCGAACTCCGGCAGCTTGGACACACCGGCGGCGATGGCGAAGAAGCCGACCAGCGCCAGCAGGCCGAGCATGAAGGAGTAGCCCGGCAGGAGCGCGGCGTTGCGCCGTACGGCCTTGCCGCTGCTCGCGCTCAGGATCGCCGTGAGCGAGTGCGGATACAGCAGCAACGCCAGCGCCGAACCGAGTGCGAGCGTGGCGTAGGCGCCATAGGCCCCGGTCGTGCCGGCCCCCGGTACCGCCAGCAGCACCTTGGCGGGCGGCACGGCCGCGAAGATCTTGCCGAAGCCCCCGAGCTGCATCGGGATGACGATCACGGCGGCGAAGGCCGTGATGTAGATGAGGATGTCCTTGACGATGGCGATCGAGGCCGGCGCGCGCAGGCCGCTCGAGTAGGTGAAGGCGGCGAGGATCAGGAAGGCGATGATGAGCGGCAGGTCGGCGGCGAGCCCGCTGCCGGAGACGCCGAGACCGCCGAGCACCACCTGCAGTCCCACGAGCTGCAGCGCGATGTAGGGCATGGTCGCGACGATGCCGGTGACCGTGATCGCGAGCGCCAGCCAGCGGTTGCCGTAGCGCCCGCGCACGAAATCGCCCGCGGTGATGTAGCCGTGCTTGTGGCACACCTGCCAGAGCCGCGGGAACACCAGGAACAGCAGCGGATAGACCACGATGGTGTAGGGGACGGCGAAGAAGGCCACCGCGCCGGCGCCGAAGGCGAGCGCCGGGACCGCGACGAAGGTGTAGGCGGTATAGAGGTCGCCGCCGACCAGGAACCAGGTGATGAGCGTGCCGAAGCGCCGCCCGCCGAGGCCCCACTCGTGCAGCTGGTCGAGATCGCCCTTGCGCCAGCGCGCCGCGGCGAAGCCGAGCCAGGTGATGAAGGCGAACAGCAGCACGAAAATGCTGAGTGCCACCCAGTTCACGTCGTGCATATCGGCTCCTTGTTCTTGTTCTGTGCTAGCGCTGCGTGACCAGGTAGACGAATGCGGTGATCACCGCGGACCCCAGCACCCAGGCGAGCTGGTACCAGTAAAAGAACGGCATCCCGAGCCAGGTGGGCTCGGCCGAGTTATAGAACGGCGGCCACAGCACCGCGGCCCACTGGACCAGGAACAGCAGGTACCACCAGCTCCAGCGCTCGCCGCGCTTCTCGACAGCAGTATTCATGGTGCGTCCTCCTCGGTTGCGGGCCCGCTCACTGCACGTGCCGGTCCTTGGTCTCCGGCAGGAAGAAGAAGCCGATGACCAGCGTCATGAGCGAAACGATGATCGGATAGCGCAGCCCGTAGTACATGTTGCCGGTAAGCGCCACCAGCGCGAAGGAGATCGCGGGCAGGAAGCCGCCGAACCAGCCGTTGCCGATGTGATAGGGGAGCGACATCGAGGTATAGCGGATCTTCGCCGGAAACAGCTCGACCAGCCATGCCGCGATCGGCCCGTACACCATGGTGACGTAGACCACCAGGATCACGAGCAGCAGCAGCACCATCCCGTAGTTGATCTGCGCGGGATCGGCCTTGGCCGGGTAGCCGGCTTCCTTGAGCTTCGCGCCGAGGGCCTTGTTGAAGGCGCCGCTCGCCTCCTTGAAATCCGCGGGGGAGAGCATCGCGCCTTCGACCGACGGAACCTCCGCCGCGCCGATGCGCACCCTGGCGAGACTCCCAGGCGGTGCCGCCTCGTTCGTGTAGGGTACGCCCGCCTTGGCGAGCGCGGACTTCGCCAGGTCGCACGAGCGGCGGAAGGTCTTCTTGCCGACCGGATCGAACTGGAAGGTGCAGGCGTTGGGATCGGCGACCACCGTCACCGGGGAGTTCGCGACCGCGCTCTCGATCGCCGGGTTGGCATAGTGGGTGATGCCCTCGAAGATCGGCACGTAGGTGACCGCGGCCAGCAGGCACCCGGCGAGCACGATGCGCTTGCGGCCGATGCGATCGGACAGCCACCCGAAGAGTATGAAGCACGGTGTGGCGATCGCCAGCGACGCGGCGATCAGGTAGCTCGCCGTCTTGACGTCGACCTTGAGGACCTGCTGCAGGAAGAAGAGCGCATAGAACTGTCCGCCGTACCACACGACCGCCTGGCCGGCGGTCGCGCCGAGCAGGGCCAGAATGACGATCTTGAGGTTGCCCCAGCGCGCAAACGACTCAGTCAGCGGCGCCTTGGAGAGCGTCGCTGCCTGCTTCATCTCGAGGAACACGGGCGACTCGTTGAGGGACATGCGGATGTAGACCGACACCACCAGCAGTATCGCGGACGCGAGGAACGGGATGCGCCAGCCCCAGGTGTCGAAGGCATCGCCCAGCAGCATGCGGGTGAAGAGGATCACGAGCAGGCTGAGGAACAGGCCGAGCGTCGCGGTGGTCTGGATCCAGCTGGTGTAAAGACCGCGTTTGCCGAAGGGCGCGTGTTCGGCCACGTAAGTCGCCGCACCGCCGTACTCGCCGCCGAGCGCCAGCCCCTGCAGGAGGCGCAGCGCAATCAGCAGCGCGGGGGCGAGCAGCCCGACCGAGGAGTAGCTCGGCAGCACGCCGATGAGGAAGGTGCCCATGCCCATGATCACGATGGTGATCAGGAAGGTGTACTTGCGGCCCACCATGTCGCCGATGCGCCCGAACACCAGCGCACCGAAGGGACGCACGAAGAAACCCGCGGCAAAGGCCAGCAGCGCGAAAATGAAGCCCGTGGTCTCGTTCACGCCGCTGAAGAACTGCTTGGTCATGATCGCGGCGAGCGAGCCGTACAGGTAGAAGTCGTACCACTCGAACACCGTGCCGAGGCTCGAGGCAAAAATGACGCGGCGGTGGGCCGTATCGATGCCGGATTCGGCGGGCAGATTGGTCGCGACCATGAGGCGCTCCTTCGAGGGCTGAATTATCGTTATTCGTACCCGAACCACAGAAACGCGAGCGGCGGCAGTATTCCACACGTGCCGGCCGCCAAGGAAGCCTGGGGGGCTCAGGGGTGCCGGAAGCGCCTTTTCAGGGGGTTAGCGGGGTGAGCGCGCGGCCCGATGCCCCGGCCGCCCGCGCCCGGGCGCCGGCGGGGGTTGGCGCCCTCAGCCGCGCGCGCGTCCGAGCGCCGCCAGCTTGCTGTGCGTGCGCGCGCTCTCGTCTTCTTCGAGCGCGGGCTGATTGGCGAGCGACTGCCTGACCAGCGCCACGAACTTGTCGGCGCTCAGTGCCGGGCTGAAATAGAAGCCCTGATACTGGTCGCAGCCGAGGTCGGCGAGCAGCGAGAGCTGCTCGGAGGTCTCGACCCCCTCGGCGATCACCTTCAGGTGCAGGCTGTGGGCGAGGGAGATGATCGCCCGCACGATCGAGGCGTCCTCGGAACGGCGCGTCATTTCCTCGACGAAGCAGCGGTCGATCTTCAGCTTGTCGATCGGGAAGCGGCGCAGGTAGCTCATGCTCGAGTAGCCGGTGCCGAAATCGTCGACCGAGACCAGCACGCCCATGCTGCTGATCGCCTCGAGGATCAGGATCGACTCCTCGGCATCGCTCATCACGGCGCTCTCGGTGAGCTCGACCTCGAGCAGCTGCGGGTCGAGCTGCGCCGCATCGATGGCGCGGCGGATCTGGTCGACCAGGTTGGTGAGGCGAAACTGCGAGGGCGCGAGGTTCACCGCGACCCGCAGCCGCGGCAGGCCCGCGTCCTGCCAGGCCTTGGCCTGGCGGCAGGCCTCGTGCAGCACCCATTCGCCGATGTCATCGAGCAGCCCGCAGTCATCGGCGATGCCGATGAACTCGGCGGGCGGCAGCAGGCCGCGCTCCGGGTGGCGCCAGCGGATGAGCGCTTCGGCGCTGTTGATGCGGCCGGTCGCGGTATCGACCTTCGGCTGGTAGTGCAGCTCGAACTGTCCGCCGTGCAGCGCCGCGTGCAGCTCGCTCTCGAGCCGTACCCGCTCCTGCGTGCCGGCGCTCATGCCCTCGGCATAGCACTGCACGTTGTTGCGGCCGCGCTCCTTGGCGCTGTACATGGCGGCGTCGGCATGCGCGAGCAGCGTGTCGACGGTGCGGCCGTCGCGCGGGTAGAACGCCATGCCGATGCTGGGAGAGGTGTGCACGTCGATGCCGAGGAGGCGCATCGAGGGCTCCATGAGCTGGATCACGCGCCGTGCGACCGCGAGCGCCTCGGAGGGCGTGATCGGCGGGGCCAGCAGGATCACGAATTCATCGCCGCCGAGGCGCGCGGTGGTGTCGACGGAGCGCACCGCGGTCTTCAGGCGCTGCGCCACCTCGCGCAGCAGCTCGTCGCCGGCGCGATGGCCGAGCGAATCGTTGATGATCTTGAAGCGATCGAGGTCGATGACCAGCACGGCGAATTCGTGCGACTGCCGGTCCGACTGCGCGATGGTCTGCGTGATGCGGTCGTCGAGCAGCAGGCGGTTCGGCAGCCCGGTGAGGGCGTCGTGCGAGGCGAGATGACGCAGCTTGCGGTTGGCGGCCTCGAGGCCGCGGGTGCGGTCGGTGACCACCAGCTCGAGACTCTCGACGTGCTGCTTGAGCGCGCGCGCATTGGCCCACTTGCGGCTGAGCGCGCTCGCGCACTGCAGGATCTCGATCGGCTCGAAGGGCTTCTTGACGACGATCAGCTTGTCGGAGTGTCCGAGCCGCGAGAGCAGCTCGAGCCAGTCGTAATCGGTGTAGGCCGAGCACACCACCACCTGGATATCGGGGTCGATGCCCCAGAGGTGCTCGATGGTCTCGAGACCGTCCCAGCCCGGGGGCATGCGCATGTCGACGAAGGCGACGGAGTAGGGGCGCCCCTCGGCGAGCGCTTCGCGCGCGAGCTCGACGCCGTCGCGCCCCTGCATCGCCGAGTCGACGTCGAAGGTGGGACGCTCGAAGGTCGGGCGCTGCTCGCCGAACAGCGCGGCTTCGGCGCTGGAGACCTTGCCCGCCTCCTGGCCGGCGAGAATCTTGCGGTAGTCGTCGTGGATCGACGCGTTGTCGTCGATCACCAGGATGCGGTGCGTGAGGACGTCCGACTCGCCGTTCATTTGGCCGGCTCCGGCGCGGCCAGCGGCAGTGTCAGCGTGAAAGTCGCGCCCATGCCCGGACCGGGGCTCTCGGCGCGCAGCGTGCCGCCGAGCTCGCGTGCCGCGAGCGCGCTCGAATGCAGGCCGAAGCCGTGGCCCTCGGCGCGGGTGGTGAAGCCATAGCTGAAGATGCGGTCGAGGTTCTCGCGCGGAATGCCGACCCCGGTGTCGATCACCGCAACCAGCACCGCGGAGGTCGAGGCGCGCACGCGCACCGTCACGCGCCGCTCGCCGCCGCCGCGCGCTTCCGAGCAGGCGTACTTGGCGTTGCGGATCACGTTCACGAGGATCTGCAGCACCTTGTGCTTGTCGACCCGTACCGGCGGCACGTCCTCGAAGTCGCGCACGATGGTCACGCCGTGGCGGTTGAAGGCGCCCTCGTTCATGCGCAAGCTGTCGTCGACCAGCACGCGCACGTCGACCGTGTCGGTCACGCCGCCGAGACGGGCATAGCCCTGCTGCATGGCGACGATTTCCTTGATGTGCTCGACGTTGCTGCGCAGCGCGCTGAGCTCGGCGACCGCGGCATCGCGCTCGGCGCTGAGCTCGTTGGCGAGCTCCGTCAGGTAGGCCGGCACGTGCCGGCCCTTGGGGCCGCTCATGAATGCGGCGAGGTCGGCGGCGTGCTCGCTGAACAGTGCCGCCACCTTGCCGAGCCCGGTGCACTTGGAGCGCTTGATGCGCTCGGAAACCATGCTGGCGGAGACGTTGACGCTGTTGAGAACGTTGCCGACGTTGTGCAGCACGTTGGTGGCCACTTCGGCCATGCCCGCCTGGCGCGAGGCCGTGAGCAGCTGCTTGTGGACGCGCTCGAGCTCCTCCTCGGCATGGCGCCGCTCGGTGATGTCCTGGACCATCGCCAGCGCGCCGAGCGGCTGGCCTTCAGGACCCACGAGGCGCTGCGAGCTCGACAGGATGGTGCGCACGGCGCCGTCGGGCCGCACGATGACGAATTCGACGTCCTTGCAGGTCTCGCCGCGCAGCGCCCGCGCCAGCGGCCGCTCCTCGCGCGCCACCGCGGTCTTGCCGTCGGCGGCGTATACCTGCGAGGTGATGGGGTAGGGGTTGCGCGGCGCGGCCTCGCTCTGTCCGGCGATCCCGAACAGCTCGATCGCCGCGCGGTTGTAATGCGTCAGCTGGCCGCGCACGTCGCATGACAGCAGCGCGAGCGGCAGCTCGCCGACGACGGTGGCGAGCAGCGTCTGGTTCTGCAGCAGCGCGGCCGCCATCTCCTTGCGATGGGTGATGTCGCGCAGGAACTCGACGGCGCACTCCGGCTCGCTACCGCCGTTGCTCACCAGCGAGCTGGTGACCCGCACCCACAGGGCGCTGCCGGTGCGGCGGATGTAGCGGCGCTCGACGTCGAGGTGATTGATCTCGCGGTTCCACAGCCGCTCGAGCCCGGCCCGGGTCGCCTCGAGATCCTCGCCATGGGTGAGGCTCAGGATCGACTCGTGACGCAGCTGATCGACCGTGTAGCCGAGCATGGCGCAGAAAGCGAGGTTGGCGTGACGGAAGCCGCCGTCGCGGTTGGCGAAGGCAATGCCGACGGGGGCCTGCTCGACGGTGTTGCGAAACAGCGTCTCGACCGCGGGCCGCGCCGTGGCAGGCACGCGGAACAGCCCCGTGGCGGCGATGTCCTCGGAATCGGCTTCGGGCCCGCCTGCGGGCTTCACGGCCATGCGCGCAGCCTCCGATCAGCGGCTATTAATAGGTGTACGTTGCGCATACGGGGGCTATCGGCAGCGGCGAGCCACTTCCATCGCGGCGACTTAACAAAAACAGGCGAAATTCCATCACGCCGTGCCGCGCCACACAGCGAACCAGGTCGCACCTCGGGACCGGACCGCGCGCGATTCCGCTCGCGCGTTCCACGCGGCGTGACGCGCTGCGCAAACCCGCAGCCCGGCCGCAAGGCCGGCACGCCGCTCGCGGCGCTCAGTGCAAGCGGCAGCGGCAGGAGTCGGCGTGCAAGAGAGGGAGGCCGGCTCGAGGAGACCGGCAGGTGCCGCCCGTTACGGGCTGTCGCTCAAGTGTCTATCATATTTCACATAATATACATTATGCGAATAAGGAACTGTGTAGGCGGAGGGATAGGGGCTTCCGGTGAGCAGCGTTTTGCACTGCGCTCGAGATGTTTCGTCTAGCTTGGCCGCCGCTTCGAGCGCTTCAGGGTCGACCCTTCGCAGCCGTCTCCAGGCACTGAAAGTTCAACGTCGCCCTGGTCTCGTTTGGTTGGCTAACGTTGCGCGTGAGCGTCGAGCCGTCCGGCCGTGATACCTGCTTGATAACGTAGGAGACGATCTTCAGTGCGCGCCCTTGCTGCCGACAGAAAGTCTCGCCACGGCCTAACAGGTCGTGGTAGATCGCGTTGTGTGTTTCGCGGGACCATGGACCGGCCGTTATCGAGTACGCGCCCGCGCGTTCTTCCTCAACAGCGCTAAGCCGATACGCAGGGGTTGTGGCCGGGGCCGCCGGTGCCGGGCAGTGCGCCCACGGGAGTGCGAGCGCAAGCAGGTATGCGCGTGTAGGGCGGGCCATGCGGGCGGTATCGTAGCGCTTCGGACCCCCTTCTATACATTCTGCCAATGATCAGATACGGCTACTCGACCGGGGTGAAGATCACCGGCTCGCGCCCCATCTCGCTGATATCCCCGATCATCAGGATCAGGTCGTGCGGCACCCATAGGTCCATCGGTGCCGCTCCCTCTTCGAGATTGATGGTGAGCTTGGCGTACGTGTGATGGTTCAGCTCGACCCGCACGCAAGCGAGGATGAGCCGCAGGTCGCTGGGGGTTTTGCCCGAGGGCGGCTTTTTCGCGAACGAGCGGAATTCGCTGGCCACTTGTGCCGAGAGGTCCGGGCGCAGGCGGACGAAGTAGCTATTTACCGGGGCAGCCATTGCTTCATCCTTGGAGACTTCGGGTCTTCATCCTATAGGCTTCGCAGGCTCCTGACCCGGAAGTTGGACGCCGGCACTACCGGGCGGCGACGCCTTGTACGGGATCGTAGTGCACCTCGACCACGGCCTTGTCGCACAGGAACTTCGGCTCCTGCGGCATGGGAAAGGTGCTGAAGCCGTGCACATAGGTCAGGGCCTGGGTACGGACGTGGTAAGCCTTCGCGATGCGTGCGGCGGTATCTTCAGGATCCAGATCCCTGGCGATCAGTACCCAGCCGCCCTGGTAGCCGCCCGCGTCAGTTCCGATCACCCGGGCGGGATTGCGGCACAGCGACGCCCGGTGCGCGGCGCACCCACAGCACGCCACCGCGACGCCCACCCATAGCAGCAACTGCACACTTTTCCAGCGACGCACGACTGTGGCCCCGGCAGCGGATCCAGGCGCTATCTTCGGGCTGTTCGACTCCGCAGTCCCGGGCGCCGCACCGTTTCTGCGGCGGCGATCACAATCTCGTCCCGACCGCCTTCAAAAGTCGCTTTGGCTGGCTGCATACAGCAGGCGCGTGATATCCGCGATCAGCGTGGCGCTGCGCCCGGGGTCGGCGATGCCGCGGGTGAGGATCACCAGCACGAAGGGCCGGGGCGCGTACACGATCGCCGCGTCGTGCTGAATCCCCGTGATCTCCCCCGTCTTGTGGGCGACGCGGGTGCCGGCGGGCAGCCCCGCCGGAATTGCGTCGTTGAAGGTCTGGCGCTCGAGGATCGCAACCATCGCACGCGAGGCTGCGGCATCCACCGCCCTGCCCTGCGCGATCGCCGTCAGGAGCGTGAGCAACGCCCGCGCCGTGGTCGTGTTGTTGAGCCCCTGCCTAAAGGCCTTGCCGTCCTCGACGCCGCGCAGCACCTGCATGCCGTCCGCGCCGAGCGCGCGCACCTCCGCCTGGATGTTGGCGATGCCGAGGCGCTCGATGAGGAGGTTGGTGGCGAGATTGCTGCTCACGGTGATCATGAGGTCGGCGAGCTGCGCGAGCGTGCGGGTGCTGCCCACCGCCAGGTAGAGCTCCGTCTCCGAGTCCTCGGCCGCATCCAGGCGGTAGGGCGTCCCGTCGACGAGGCTCGGGAACTCATTCCTGATGAGGAGGGGCTCCTCGAGACGCAGCGCGCCGGCACTCAGCTGCCGATAGAGCTCGATCAGCACCGGCACTTTCATGGTGCTCGCGGCGTGGAAGGGGTCGTCGGCCCGCAGGAACCAGCTGCAGCTCCCGTCCAGCATGCGAAAAGCGACCGCGACTTCCGCTCCGCTGCGGGTGACGGTTGCCTCGATGGCGCGGGCAGCGCCGGCCATGCCGGGGTCGGGCGGGGCGGCGAGGCTCGCCTCGCCGGCGCAGGCGGCCAGAACGCTCCCGAGTAACCCCACCAGGCGCCCGGGCGCGAAAGCAGCTCCCCTCATGTGTCCTTCCTTATACTGAACTTCGGGTCGGAGGCCAGCGTCTCATGGAACGCGGGCAGCGGGAGCCCCCGGGAGCGATCGCCATGCGAACGATCTTGCTGACACTGGCTGTTACGGGTCTGTGTACCGGCCCTGCCCTCGCCGACGACCCGACCATCTACCTCGACGGTCCCTCGGACCTCGCACGGCTGCGCCAGGTGAACCCCGCTCACTACGCCCGCGCCGAGCGCATTCTCGCGCAGGCCAACCGGCTGTGCCGGCCGGGGCCCGGACAGCTCCAGGAGCTCGCCGGGGCGAAGGACCTCGGCTGCGAGGGCGCGCTGCTGCGCACCAGTAACCCGCCCAAGTGGGAGATCCGCTTCCGCCTCGACACGGTCCGCTACGTCGCCCTGGTCACGATCACCGACGATCCGCCGCACCTCACCCCGGCGATGACCCCGCCGCAGGAGCCCTCCGCCGGCTCTTATGGTGAGTCGCGCTGACCGCCCGTAACCGCCCTGCAACCGTCCGTCGGGCCGCCCGGCCGATGTGACGCATTCCCGCTTTGCGGACCTCTGTTCTCCATTAAATTGCCGCCGCATGAAGCGGCAAACAGGTTTCACCCTCACCGAGCTCATGGTGGTGATCGCGATCGTCGCGATCCTCCTCGGGGTCGGCATTCCCTCGTACCGCTACATCACCAACTCCTATCGCATGGCCGCGGAGCTCAACTCGCTGGTGGGTGACCTGATGTACGCACGCGCCGAGGCGATCAAGGAGGGGCAGCCGGTTGCCATCTGTACCTCGAACGACGGCTTGACCTGCTCGGGCGCCACGTCCTGGCAGGGCGGCTGGATCGTGTTCCCGGACCCGGCCGGTAACGGCGCGGCGGACGCCCCCGCCTCCATCCTGCACGTTCAGCAGGCCTTCACGGGCACCGACACGCTCACCTCGCCCAACAATCCGGTGAGCTCGATCCTCTTCAACCGCGAGGGCTTCGCGCAGGGCGACGGGGGCGTCGCCTTCGCCGCCACTCAATACGACCTGCAGGACAAGACGGCCAACCGGGCCTGGACGCGCTGCATCTCGATCTCGGCCCAGGGCATGATCCAGATCGAGTCGGCCACCGCGCCGATCGCCAACTTCCTGGGGGGGGCCTGCCCATGAGCAGCCGACTCGCCCGGCGGCGCTGCGCGCAGCGCGGCTTCAGTCTCGTCGAGATCATGGTGGCGGTCGTCGTCATCTGCGTGGGCCTCCTCGGCATCGCCAAGATGCAGGCGCTCGCGGTCTCCAGCACCACCACGGCGCGCCTGCGGGCGATGGCGGCCTTTCAGGCCGCGAGCCTCGCCTCGATCATGCATTCGAACCGGGATTACTGGGCGAGCGCCGCCGCGGTCGCCAACTCCCCCACCACCATCGTCATCCCGGCGGGCGTCGGCGCCGCGGGCATCACCATCACCCCCGCCGGCTTCGCGCAGGCCAACAACGCCTGCATCGTCACGACCGTCTCGGCGGTGCCCGCCTGCACGGGCGACGGGGGCCTGAAGCTCGCGGGGATGGACATCACCCGCTGGAGCCAGGGCATGCTCGGCCTGCTGCCGAATCTCACGACCACCATCAATTGCCAGGGCGCGATCCAGCCACCGAGCTGCACCATCCAGATGCAGTGGACGGAGCAGACCGGCACCGTCAATTCCGCGGAGAGCTCGGTCGCGATCACCTCGGTGGTCGCTGGCGGCGGCCTGGATTACTACACGCTGTACGTCGCACCATGAATACCCGGCGCACACCCCTGGCGGACTCGCGGCGCTACGCGCGCGGCTTCACGCTCGTCGAGCTGATGGTGACCATCGCCATCGCGCTGTTCCTGCTCGGCGGTCTCATCACCATCGTGCAGGCGGTGCGCCGCAGCTATACCAGCCAGCAGGCCCTGGTGCAGCTGCAGGACCAGCAGCGCTTCGCGATCACGCTGCTCACCGATGTCATCCAGTCGGGCGGCTACTTCGACAACCCGACCGGCGACACCGTCCTCAGCGCCCTGCCCGCCGTGGCGCCCAACTTCGGCTCCGGCCAGGCCTTCTACGGCACCCAGGGCGCCGCGGCACCGGCCGCCGGCGACACCATCTACGTGCGCTTCCGCACCGCGCAGAACGACGGAATCATCAACTGCACCGGCAGCCAGAACACCGCCTTCAACCCGGATCACGTCTATACCAACGAGTTCTACGTGAATCCGGGCACCGGCCAGCTCATGTGCTCGCTCGACGGCGCGGCGGCCGTGCCGCTGGTGAGCGGCGTGGTCAACCTGCAGATCTACTACGGCGTCAAGCGCGCCGTGCCCTTCAGCGACTACAACGTCGACACCTACGAGCAGGCCAACGCCATGCAGGTCCCGAGCGACTGGGACCAGATCAGCTCGGTGCGCGTGGTCGTGACCTTCGCCAATCCGCTGTTCGGCATTCCGGGTCAACCGGTGGCGACGCAGCAGTACATCACCTTCGAGCGGGTCATCCAGGTCATGTCGCGCGCAGGGAATTACACGTGATGCCGGCATCCACAACGCGGCCGCAGGGCGCGCGGCGCACGGGCGGCGCGCAGCGCGGCGTGGCGCTCGTCTCCGCGCTGCTGCTGCTCATCATCATCACCATTCTGGCGCTCAGCATGTTCCGCAGCTTCCCCACCCAGGAGAAGATCGCGGGCAACGTGCGCGAGAAGGAACGCGCCTTCCACGCCGCCGACAGCGCCGTGCAGTTCGCCGAGTACTGGCTGATGGCGGGCAACAACATCGCCAACGGCGACGTCATCTGCGGCGCGCAGGCGACGCTCCTCAACGGCAATCTCAACGAGGGGCAGATCTGCTCCAACGCGCTCTACACGCTGCTGCCGGGCGGCATCGTCAACGACGTCGCCAACAACGTCCCCTGGAGCGTCGGCGGCGCGCCGATCGGCGTGCAGTACACGCCGACCGGCATGACGGTCGCGGGCACCGGAGTGGCGCTGGCGACGGCCAACAACGACACGACTTACGTGTCCGCTCCTGTGTACTACATCGCGGACCTCGGCGCGGCCGGTGACGGCCAGGGCGAGGCCTATCAGATTGACGCCTACGCTTACGCCGGCTCGACCAGCACGGTCGCGGTCGTCGAGAGCGTCTACGAGGTTGCTCAGGGCGTCATTAACCGGACGGGTGAATAAATGAATCGTAACCGCTTCATGACCGCTGTCGTCGCGCTCGCCGCGCTGCTGCTGCCCCTGGCAGCCCCGGCGCAGACGACCGTCAGCGAGGATTTCACCGGCACGACCACGACCAACAGCTGGTACTTCTTCAACGGCGCCTGCCTCACGGCCGGCACCGCCGCCGGCGTCGAGCCCTCGGGCGGCACCGGCGGCCAGCTGCCCGGCTGCACGGCCATCGGCATCGGCGGCAGCGGCTCGCTGTACTACAACGAGAACCTGGTCGGCGGCTACAACGGCGTCTCGGGCACGGCGCAGACCCTGCCCGACCCGGTGGGTCACGGCGCGCTGCGCTTCACCAACGGCAACCTCGCCGGCAACGGCGCCGCCGGCAGCGCCGGCGGCCTGCATCAGAACGGCGGCATCGTCTCCGCCACGCCCTTCCCCACCGGCCAGGGCATCTCGGTCACCTTCAAGACCGTGACCTATCGCGGCGACGGTGGCGGCTCTTCCGACCACGACGGCGCGGACGGCATGAGCTTCTTCCTGATGGACGCGAGTCAGCTCAACACCGCCGCCATCAACGGCGTCGCCAACGGCGACGGCAACGGCCTGGGCTCCTGGGGCGGAAGCCTCGGTTACAGCTGCTCGAATTCCAACTCCCCGTATAACGGCCTGATCGGCGGCTACATGGGGCTCGGCATCGACGAGTTCGGCAACTTCCTCAACGGTACGAGTAACACCCTCTCCGAGAGCGGCACCACGGCGAGCGGCGACAACACCGCGAGCGGCGGCGGCTACAAGGCCCCGCGCATCGGCATGCGCGGCGCCGGCAACGTCGCCTGGAATGCCCTCACCGGCGCCTACGGCAACAACCCGGCCAACCCGGCCGCGCCCTACTACCCCGTGTCCCTCGCCACTTCCTGCCTGAACGGCGGGGGCACCTACAACGCCAGCACCGGCGTGTGCGAGACCTGCGCGAGCGGCACGACCTACAACCCGACGGCCAACAAGTGCGAGAAGTGCGCGACCGGCGTGACCTATAACGCCGCCACCAACACCTGCGACAGCTGTCCCTCGGGCCAGACCTACGACGCGACCACCAACACCTGTCAGAGCTGCGCCAGCGGTACCTACAACGCATCGGGCAACTACTGCACCAGCTGCCCCTCGGGCCAGACCTGGGACGCGACCACGCAGACCTGCAACAGCTGTCCCTCGGGCCAGACCTACGATTCCACGACGCAGACCTGCCAGAGCTGCTCCTCCGGCAGCTACGTCTCGAGTACCAATACCTGCTCGGTCTGCCCGAGCGGCTCCACCTGGAACTCGAGCACCAACGTCTGCGAGACCTGCGCGAGCGGCATGTACGTCAACGCGACCACCTGCTCGGCCTGCAGCACCGGTTACTGGAACGGCACCAACGACAAGTGCGAGACCTGCACCGCCCCCTATGTCTACGATGCCACGCTGGTTGCCGGCGGCCAGTGCTACAAGTGCGCGAGCGGGACCTACCAGGCGGGCTACGGGCTGTGCTGCCCGACCGGCTACACCTATAGCTCGAGCAGCGGCAAGTGCATGCTCGGTGCGAGCAGCGCGTCCTCCACCACCGCCTCCACCAAGGGGACCGGTACCGGAACCGCGATCGCGCCCACGACGAGTGCGGGCGGAGCACCGGTCGTCAATTCCCCGACCCAGGGCTCGCCCAACTCGCCGACGTCCAACACGCCGCAGTCCCCGACCGCGAGCGCCCCCGGTACCGCGAATCCCGACTCGTACTACGCGGTGCAGAACACCTGCAAGACCGGCAATCTCTTCAACTACAGCGTCGCCAACGCGCCGACCGCGGCCGGGGCGGCCAGTCTCACGAACGTGCTCAACACCGGGCTCGCCTCCGCCAACATCGGTCCGATCCTCGACTACGGCGCGATCCCCGGTGCCTATTCGGTGCTGCCTTCGGGCACCCTGATCGCCAACGAGAGCGCCATGAGCCGCGGCGCCGCGACGCCGATCTTCTACGACCTCTCGATTTCCCAGAACGGCCTGTTGAGCCTCTCCTACAGCGTCAACGGCGGCGCCTACCAGCAGGTCATCAAGTCGCAGAGCATCACCGCCTCCAACGGCCCGCTGCCGGCCAACTTCCTGTTCGGCTTCGCCGGGTCGACCGGCGGCGACAGCAACATCCACGAGATCCTGTGCTTCAAGGCGACGCCGCAGACCACGGCGGCGAGCTCCGCCGGCGCGAGCCAGCGTCAGTCGGCGAAGCTCGAGACCGGCGCGCAGGCCTACTTCGCCTTCTACAACCCGAACGGCTGGATCGGCCGCGTGACCGCGAGCTCCCTCAGCCTCGACCAGTACGGCAACGTCATCGTCGCCGGTACGCCCAACTGGGACGCCGACTGCGTACTGACCGGCGTCGCCTCGAGCAGCACCTGCCCGACCACCGGCGTCGCCGGTCCGACCGCGGCCCAGGCGCCGAGCAACCGCACCATGCTCACCTGGAACGGCACTGCGGGTATTCCGCTGCAGTACTCCAGCCTGACCACCTCCCTGCAGGCCACGATCGATGCCGGTGACAACACCAGCACCCCCTGCAATGCCTCGAGCCCCTACGACGCAGCGGACCGTGTGGCGTACCTGCGCGGCGACCGCAGCTGCGAGATCAACTCGCAGGCCGTCGGCCTGTTCCGGGCGCGCGATGCGGTACTCGCCGACATCATCGACTCGAGCCCGGCCTGGGTCGGTCCGCCGGACGCCCCCTACCCGGCGACCTGGAACGACCGCCTCTACAGCACGGCAACCAACGCGGAGAACTCCGGCAGCGCGCCGACCTACATCCAGTACACCCAGGCCAACGAGACGCGCCTCAACGTGGTGTACGCCGGCTCCAACGACGGCCTGCTGCACGGCTTCCGCAGCGGCTCCTACAACGCCGACGGCACCTTCTGCTCGACCTCGACCAACTGCAGCGGCAGCGTGACGCCGAACGACGGCCAGGAAGTGCTCGCCTACATGCCGGGTGCGGTGCTGCAAACCATCCACAACAACGGCACGCCCTCACTCGACTACTCCAACAGCCAGTACGGCCATGCCTTCTTCGTGGACGCGACGCCGGGCACCGGCGACCTGTTCTACGCCAACGCCTGGCACACCTGGGTGGTCGGCGGCCTCGGGCCGGGCGGCGCGGCGATCTACGCCCTCGACGTCACCAACCCGACCAACTTCACCGAGGCGAACGCGGGCAGCCTCGTGATCGGCGAGTGGACGCCGACCAGCATCACCTGCGCGGGAACCACCAGCACCAATGGCGGCGCCAACTGCGGCAACAACCTGGGCAATACCTATGGCACGCCCACCATCCGCCGACTGCACAACGGTGACTGGGCGGTGATCTTCGGCAACGGGCTCGCCAGCGCGAGCGGCGATGCCGGCATCTACATCATGACCATCGACCCGACGACGACCAACACGACCTTCTACTACCTGAGCACCAACACGGCCGGGCAGTCGAACGGCATCGCCTACGCCTCGCCGGTGGACCTCGACGGTGACCACATCACCGACTACGTCTACGCCGGCGACGTGCTCGGCAACGTGTGGCGCTTCGACCTGACCAGCAGCAACCCGAGCAGCTGGGCGGTCACCCCCGGTGCGGTCTTCAAGACCCCCGCGGGCGAGCCGATCACGACCGCGATCGTGGCCGCCTCGGGTGCCCCGTACGCCGGCATGGCGAACTACCTGATGCTGCTGTTCGGCACCGGGCAGAAGTTCCCGCTCAGCAACCTCAATCCCGCAACCTATGCGGGCGGGACGCAGACGCTCTACGGCGTATGGGACTGGAACCTCACCGCCTGGGACACGCTGTCGCGCGTGCAGTACGCGGCGCTCAGCGCGACCGCGAGCGGCCTCGGCGGCAATCCCATTCAGCAGGCCAGCCTCACGGCGCAGGTCGCGACCATCAATGCCGCCACCGGCAACCGCGACATGTCCTCCACCAATCAGATCTGCTGGATGGGCACCAGCACCTGCGTCGGATCCAACAACAAGTTCGGCTGGTATCTGAATCTGCCGGGCACGCAGGAGCAGATCATCTACAGCCCCGAGCTCGTGCAGCAGGCGCTCACGGTGAACTCGATCGTGCCGGCCTCGAACGATCCCACTTCGTGCGCCATCCCGACCGACACCGGCTTCACCTACGTGCTGTATGCGATGACCGGAGGGGTGATCCAGAACAACGGCTACGGCGTGTTCCTGCCGCCGAGTGAGCTCAACAACCCGAACGTGAACACCAACCCGGCGTACCTGGACGCCAATGCCATCGCCCTGCAGACCAACGCGACCGGCAGCTCCTTCATCACCGGGAACAGCTCCGGCACCATGTACCTGATCTACGAGACCAACCAGGTGCAGGGCGGCAACGGCGCCAACAACGGCAACATCCAGAGCGGCACGCTGGGCCTGAACCTGCCGCCGAACACGACCGGCCGCCGCATCAGCTGGATCGAGCGGCGCTGACGGAGGAATCACATGGAGCTGCGAATGGCGAGACGTGACCAGGGCTTTACGCTGATCGAGCTGATGGTGGTGGTGGTGATCGCCACCATCCTGGTCTCGCTCGCCGTCCCCTCCTACATGAACAGCGTGCGCCAGGGCCGGCGCACCGAGGCCAAGACCACGCTGCTCGATGTCGCGGGCCGCGAGGAGTCCTACTTCAGCACCAACGGCTCGCAGTACACCGCGACGGCCGCCAATCTCGGCTTCAACGCCTTCGGCGTGCCCTTCGGCAGCGGCTACTACACGCTCACGGTGTGCTCCCCGGCGGCGGCCGCGTGCGGCGGTCTCGCCATTCCCAATCCCCCCGCGGCACCCTCATACCAGGTGGTCGCCACCGCGATCGGCAGCCAGGTGAACGACACCCAGTGCCTGCAGTTCGGAGTCGACTCGACCGGCCAGCAGTACGCCACGGGCACGGGCGGCGCCGTGAACACGGCCTACTGCTGGTCCAATTGACCCAAGATATAGCTGTTGGTATTCAGGTATTTGCAGAAGTAACTTAAGGTTGTTTCCGTAGGCGGCCGCCACACACTCCTGCAGTCCGCCGGGTGGGCACCGGGATCACCCTGCGGCGCCGTACCCGCCCCGCTCGCGCTCGCCGGCCGCCCATCGCCCGCCCGCCCGGTCAGGAAATGGTCACGAATTGACCATATTTTTTTCCTAGAGTCTGAGCTATATTCCGAGCGCAGCCGCTTGAGTGTGCTTGGATTCCGATACCCAGGGCAGAACAAGAACTAACCGAC
>DATKPR010000017.1:0-8244 GCA_035523985.1 Steroidobacteraceae bacterium
CTCGATGCGCTCGATGCGGCCGGACGGGAGCGCGATGCAGCCGGATTCATCGGCGAGGCGCTCACCGCCGCCTTCCCGTGCGCGGGAGGCCGCCGATGAGCACACTCTCTATAGGAGCCCTCGGCGGCCTGCTGCTGCTCGGCGCCGCCACAGCCGCCCCCGCCGCCGCAGCCGCCCCCGCCGGCGAGGCCGCCGCGGACCGCGACGGACTGTACTTCCCGTCCGCCACCACCCAGACCGAGGCCGACGAATACACGCGCTACGAGCTGCTGGCGCCCGAGACGGCGAGCTTCAGGATCACCTACGAAGTCACGGCGACCACCGCCGGCGCCCGGTACTTCTACAACCCGATCCGCAAGGGCAGCGTCGCGAGCGATGAGAGCGTCTACGACGCGCATCTCGGCACGCCGCTGCACTTCGAGGTCGTGAGCGGGAGCACCGCGCGCCGCGATCCCCTTATGCCCGACGCCGACGATGCGACCGAGTACATCCGCGTCACGCTCGCGGCACCCGTGCCGCAGCACGGCCAGGCGCGGCTGCTGATCGTCAAGACCTACAAGGACCCGAGAAGCTACCACCTCGACGGCGACGCGCTGGTCTTCGAGCGCCCGCTCGGCGTCAAGCGCAACAAGGTGGTGCTGCCGGCAGGCTACGAGGTGGTGGGACTCACCGTGCCCTCGCAGCTCCTCACCGAGCCGGACGGGCGCATCGCGGTGAGCTTCCTGCACGCGGGCGCCGGCGAGGCGCCGCTCAAGGTGCGCGCGGTGAAGGACGCGCAGACCGGCGCCGCGGCCGTCCCGGCGGCGGCGACCGGGGAGCGCAGCTGGGAATCGCCCTTCCAGGGCGAGACCGAAGCGGACCGCTTGAGCGAGCGCGCGCACCAGGACCGCGAGATCGTCTATTTCCTGCAGCAGCCCGAGAGCCACGCCTTCAGTCTCTATCACGACTACACCGAGACGCGCCCCGGCGTGAACGGCTACGCCAACGTGGTGCGCACCGGCAGCGTCGCGAGCCGCCCCTCGGCCACCAACCTCGACACCGGCGAGACGCTCGCGGTGCGCGAGATGACCGGGGCCGAGCTCACCGCATCGAAGCTCAACGTCGGCGAGCCCGTGCCGCCCGATGCCCACGTGGTGGTGATCCCGTTCGAGCCCGTCAAAGCCGGCCAGTCGCTGCGGCTGCGGATCGCAGAGACCTACACCGCGCCCGTCAGCTACCGCCTGGCAGGCAATGAGCTGGTGTTCGACCGCAGCCTCGGCCGGCCGCGCAACGCCGTGGTGCTGCCCTCCGGCTGGTACTGCAGCGCGAGCGCCGCGCCCGCGACGGTGAGCCAGCTGCCGGACGGGCGCGTGCGGCTCGACTACTGGGACGATCGCCCCGAGGCGGTCGACGTGCTGCTCAAGGCGCGCCGGCGTGCGGCGGCCCCTTGAGCGCGCCGCGGCCGAGATGCCGGTCGAAGAACCGCACCACCACGCCGTAGACCTGCCGCGACTCGGGCAGATCGGGATTGAAGAAGAACGCGTGCCACAGACCGTCCCAGACGTGCAGCTCCGCTTCGACGCCGGCGTCGGTGAGAGCCGCCTGGGCGGCGTACAGCGAGCTCGCCATGAAGTCGCGCGAGCCCGCGATGAGCAGCGTCGGCGGAAAGCGCTTGAGCAGCGCGGGTGAGTTGACCGGCAGCACCAGCGGGTCGGACGGGGAGGCCTCGCTCAGGTAGAGGTCCCCGCGCAGCGAGCCGCTGTCGGCGTCCGCAAACGGCCGCTCGCCGACCAGCAGCGGCGCCACGTGACTCGAGTCGCCCCCGAAGACGGCGAGTGAGCCGCAGAAGGTGCCGATCGCCCCCGGCAGCGGCAGCTTCTCCTTATCGAGCCAGGCGACCGTCTCGGCGGTGAGGATCCCGCCGGCGGAGCAACCGTAGATGCCGATGTTCTTCGGCGGGTAGCGCCTGAGGAGCTCGCGATACACCGCCGCCACGTCCTCGCTCGCCGCCGGAAAGCGGAACTCCGGCGCCATGCGGTAGGCGACGCTGATCACCTCGATCCGGCCGAGGCCGGCGATCGGGATGGACTCGACGCGCGCCCCGTTCCCCTCCCCCCAGATGAAGCCGCCGCCGTGCAGGTTGATGAGCACCCGGTCGCGGTTCGCACGCGCGATGCCGGCCGCCGGCGTCACGACCTGCGTGCGCACGCCGCCGATGACCTTCTCCTCGATGTGCACCGGGTAGAGCTGCTTCGCGCGCGCGACGAACGGGGCGTTCCTGCGCTCGTCCTCCGCGCGCATGGCGGCAAAGTCCGGTGGCGGATCGGGTGCGGCCGTCTTCGGCGGCGGCGCGGGATGATAGAAGTTCGTGATGAACTGCGCGCGCGCCTCGGGACTCAGGAAGCGCGAGGCGGGCACGCTCACCGCAGGCACGTGCGCCGTGCCGTCGGCGTCCACGTGGGGCGCCGCGGCGCCCGCATCGGGTGCCCCAGCGGCTGCCGCGGGCGTGGACGCCGCACCCCCGAGCGCGGCGGCCGCGAGCAACGCAAGACTGAGACCCCACGACCCACCACCGCCCTGCAATGCATCGCTCATGGGACACCTCCGCTTCTACGGTGACACTCTAATCGAGCTCGCCCTCGTCCTCACGCACGTGCGCGAGGGTGGGATCGGCGCGCGCCGCCGGCGCACGCTCATCCGCCGTGCGCGCCGCGCGGGGCGCGAGGCGCGCGGCGACGAAGCGCGAGACCGCAGGCCCCGCGAGCAGCACGAACACGAAGCGCACGGTCTGCAGCGCCATCACGAACGAGAGGTCGACGCGGCTCGAGGCGGCGACGATCGCGACCGAGTCGACGCCGCCGGGGCTCGTGGCGAGGTAGGCCGTGAGGGGATCGACGCCGAAGACCTCGACCAGGACGAGCGCGAGACCGCCGGCGAACAGCATCAGCGTGCCAATCGCGGCGAGCGTCTGCGGCAGTGCGCGCACGGCGTGCGCCAGGATGTCGCGGGTGAATCCGAGGCCGATGCTCCAGCCGACGCAGGCATAGCTCGCCGCCAGCAGCCAGGGCGGCAGCTCGAGGTGCACCAGGCCGCGCGCGTGCAGCAGCGCGCCGAGCACCATGGGCACGAGGAACACGCCGGCCGGAATGCGTGCCACGCGGCCGATCGTGCCGCCGGCGAGCGCGAGTGCGAGCGTCTGCGCGAACGGCACCGCCTCGAGCGGCGGGAACCAGGCGACGGCGGCGGCCGGCGGTGCATGCGGCCCGGCCCAGAGCCGCGCAACCACGGTGGCGAAGGTCGCGACCAGCACCACGCGCAGGTACTGCATGAAGGCGACCAGGCGGGTGTCGGCGCCGAACTCCCCGGCCATGAAGACGATGGCGGAGGCGGCTCCGGGCGCCATGCCCCACACGGCCGTGGTGCCGGGGAGGATCCGCCAGCGCGTCATGGCCGCGCCGATCAGGCTCGCCGCGGCGATCACCGCGGCGATCACGCCGAGGAAGATCGGCCAGCGCTGCACGAAGACCGCCAGGATCGCGGGCGTGAGCGCGCGCGCGATCAGGCAGCCGATCAGCGCCTGGGCGGCGTAGAGCGGCGCGCGCGGCAGGTGCACGCCCCCGCCGAGCGCCTCGAGCGCAATCGCGGCGATCATGGGACCGAGCAGGATCGCCGCCGGCAGCCGTGCCCACATGAGCAGCGCCGCGCACAGGAGCGAGCCGGCGAGCAGCGTCAGCCAGCGCAGCGCCGGCGTCAGCGGATCGAGCGGCAACCTCGGGTGCGGCATGTTGGAATGGGTCTCGGGCGGACTGGCGTCCGGGTTGAAACAGTATCACCATGCCGGTGGTTTCCGGAGAACGCACACCATGAACGAGCCGATCACGCGGCGGGACTTCCTCGATGGCATGGCCTGCGCCATCGTCGCGGGCGCGGCGCCCCGGCCGGGCCTGGCGCTCGAGGCCGCGCCCTACCCGCCCGCGCGCACCGGCTACGGCGGCAGCCGCCCGCAGGACTTTGCGGTGGCGCACGGCGTGCGCGACGGCAAGCGCTACGCGCTCGACTCGCGCCCGGTGAGCGAGCGCTACGACTGCATCGTCATCGGCGCCGGCATCGGCGGGCTCGCCTCCGCGCACTATCTGCGGCGCGCGCGGCCGCAGGCGCGCATCCTCATCCTCGACAACCACGACGACTTCGGCGGGCACGCGCGCCGCAACGAGTTCGACGTCGGCGGCCGGCTGCTGCTCGGCTACGGCGGGAGCGAGTCTCTCGAGGGCATCCGCCGGCGCTGGTCGGCCGTGGCGCGCGAGTGCGTCGCCAGCATCGGCGTCGACGTCGATCGCCTCGAGCGCGCCTTCGCGGTGTCGCTGTATCCGGGCCTCGGGCTGTCCTCCGGGCTCTTCTTCCCGCGCGAGACCTACGGCGTCGACCGGCTGGTCACCGGCGATCCGGTGCGCCAGCTCCCGACCGACGTGCCGCCGGAGCTGCACCACGGCCGGCCGCCCGCCGCATTCCTCGCCGACTGCCCGGTCGACGATCAGCAGCGTGCGCGGCTGCTCGAGCTCTACACGGGCCGGCGCGACGTGCTCGCCGGGATGAGCGCCGCGGCCAAGCGCCGCACGCTCGAGAAGACCTCCTACCACGATTACCTGGCGCAGCACTTCGGCCTCGATGAGCGCTCGCTCGCGATGTTCGACGGCCGCACGCTCGATCTCTTCGCGGCCAAGGCCAACGCGGTGTCGGCACTGCTCGCGTGGCAGTGCCAGTACCCTGGCTTCCAGGGACTCGGACTCACGATGTCGCGCGAGGGCATCCTCGAGGGCGATCCCTACATCCACCATTTTCCCGACGGCAACGCGACGCTGGCGCGTCTCTTCGTGCGCGAGCTGATCCCGGGCGTGGCGCCCGGACACACCATGGAGGACGTGATCGGCGCCCGCTTCGACTACGGGCAGCTCGATGCGCCGGCGAACGCGGTGCGCCTGCGGCTCTCCTCCACGGTGGTGGCGCTCGGCAATCGGGGCGCGGGGGCGGAGATGCTCTACGCACGCGGCGGGGAGCTGACGCGCGCCGCCGCGCCGCACGTGATCTACGCGGGCTACTCGGCGATGCTGCCCTACATCTGCGCCGATCTCGGCGACGCGCAGCGCCACGCGGTGGCCGACCAGGTGCGCGGCCCGCTGGTCTACGTGAACGTCGCGCTGCGCAGCTGGCGCTCCTGGGTCAACCGCGGCGTGCACTACGTCAACAACCCGTCCGGCTTCTACAGCCACCTGAAGCTCGATTACCCGGTGAGCCTCGGCGACTACCGTTTCTCCTCGAACCCCGACGGGCCGATGATCCTGCACCTGCTGCACTGCCCGTATCCGGACGGCCCGATCAAGGATCTGCGCAGCGCCTGGCGCGCCGGACGGGCGCTCATCTACACCATGCCCTTCGATGAGTTCGAGGCGCGCGCCCACGACGAGCTGACGCGTATCCTGGGTCCCGGCGGCTTCGACGCGGAGCGCGACATCGCCGCCATCACCGTCAACCGCTGGGGTCACGGCTACGCCTACGACATGGACACGCTGTTCGACGACCCCGCCAAGTCAGCCGTGGAGACGCGCATCAGCCACGCGCCGCTCGGGCGCATCCATTTCGCGGGCACCGATGCCGCGTGGATGGCCTACGCCCACTGGGCGATCGACGCGGCGCACCGCGCCGCGCACGAGATCACCGGCTAGTGCGGGTGGTAGTTGACGAACACGTGCTTGGGAATCATGCAGTGCACGCCCTTGCGGATGTCGACCACCTGCGTCACGCGGCAGTCGCCGACCATTGAGGTGAGCGCGTAGGCCTCCTCGCGGCTCATCGGCACGATCTTCTGGGCGGCGAGCCAGTGGACGGTCTGCTCGACGGCGATCTTCATCGCCTGGTTCAGGTCCTCGTCGTAGCCCATGAAGATCCAGTCGGTCTTCGTCTCCGCCCACGGCCACTCGGTCTTCAAATCCTTGCGCACGATCGGCTGGATCTCGATCTCCTTGTAGGCGCACTCGAGCGCGGTGAGGTTGACCTCCCCGTTCCCCTGGCGGCAGTGGGAGTCGCCCGTCCAGATGAGACCGCCGCGCTGAAACACCGGCAGATACAGGGTCGAGCCGGCCTGCAGCTCGTCCAGGTCCATGTTGGAGCCGTTCTTCCAGGGGCGCAGCGTGCTGGTGCGGCCCCTGGCATCCTTGATGGGCGGGCCCGCCTTCGGCGGCGGCTCGTTCGGATCCACCCCGACCGCGAAGGTGCCGGGGAAGGGCTTGAGGTCGATCATGATCCCGGGCTTGAACTCGGTCTGCATCCTCGCCAGATCGAGCTTGTAGTAGCGCACGAAGCCTTCGGGAAACTGCGGGGCCAGGAGCCCGACGCTCGGGAAGTCCTTGCCGGGCAGATTGAAGTTGAAGGCGTCCGCCTTGGGAACGATCTTGAGAATGTGGATCTCGAGCGTGTCGCCGGGCTCGGCCCCGGTGACGAAGATCGGCCCGGTGATCGAATGCGGACCACCGCCGTCGTTCTCGCGGCGCAGCTTCACGATCTCGTCCATGCCGACCCCGGGCTTGATCTGCCCGAGCGAGTGCGAAATCGTCTCGATGGAGACCGTGTCGCCGGAGTTGATTGTGAGGCGCGGCTTCTCGGTGATGTCGTACCAGCCCCATTGCACGTTGTCGGGGGTCGCGGGCAGCACGTAGTGCTGCGGTGCCGCGGCACCCGCGGCGGTGCTGCCGGCGAGCGTCGCGGCGGCGAGGGTGGCGAGCGTGAGAAGGGGCAGCGCTTGACTCATGGCCTGTCTCCGCGGCGACCTGCGCCGGCGCGAGCATCATAGGCCAAGCGGCGCTCAGCGCGCAGAGGGGTGGGCGACCCTCCCGGCGCGGGGCTCGAGGTAGAAGGCGTAATGGGCCAGGCAGCTGCGCAGGAAGCTCAGCGGACCGTAGCCGGCGCAGCGCAGCACCGCGGCATGCGAGAGCCACACGGCGGTTGCGGCGCCCGCGACGAGCCCGCGATGGGCCAGGCGCAGCGCGAGCCGCACCGGCGCCGCCCGCCGCGCGCGCAGCGCCAGCAGCAGCTCCGACTCGAAGCCGATGTGGGCGAGCTCCTCGCACACCATGATGCGGCACAGACCCTTCAGGCGCTGGCAGCCGGTGGCCGCCTCGAGCGCCCGGTAGTAGACCTTGCCGATCAGCTCGGCGCACAGCAGCACGTAGAGATAGAGCTCGAAGCCCGCGAGCCGCCGCAGGCGGCGGAACACCGAGTCGCTCCAGTGGCGGCGCCGCGGCGCGATGCCGTGGTCCTGCATGAAGGCGCCGAGGAGCGCCGCGTGCCGGCGCTCCTCGAGGAGGAAGAGCTCGACGATACGCGTGAGCGCCGGCAGCTGGTGCGCATCCGCGAAGCGCTCCGCCGCCGCGGTGAGCGTCGCGCCCTGCGACTGCTCGCCGAGCTGGAAGGTGGCGATCGAGCCGGCGATGCGGCGCCGCTCCGCGGCGGTGAGCACATCCGGCAGCCCCCAGGGCACGCGCCGCGGATGCTCGGCGTGATACTCGAAATGATTCAGCCAGATACGCAGATCCACGCCCACCATGCCGCTGCCCTCCTGTGCCCTTGCGATTGAGGAGTCTGTGAGCGCATCCGGCCGCCGCGATGATGCAATTCGGGCGAATTCGGGCGGCGCCCCCTATCATGCCGCCGGTGAGAGATGCCCCCTCGCGAGGGCTGCGGCTTGAGGCGGCCGCGGCCGCCTTGTGCTGCCTCGGCCTGCTGCCCGCGCCCGCGGCGCGCGCCGCCGACAGCAAACCCGCCGCCTTCGACACCCGCCCGGTGGCGGCGGCGCTGGCGCGGCTCCTGCCCGAGCGCGCGGCGCAGCTCGAGCTGCGCACCCTCGATGCCCCCGACGGCCGTGAGCGCTTCCGCATTTCGGGAGTCGCGGGGCACGTGCGCATCGAGGGCAGCACGCCGAGCGCGCTCTTCTTCGGCGCGAACTGGTACCTGAAGTACGTCGCCGGCCTGCACTTCTCCGAGAGCGGCGATCAGACAGGCGCGCCCGGGACGCTGCCCGCACCCGCCGCGCCCATCGAGATGGAGACTCCCTACCGCTGGCGCTACGCGCTGAACGAGAACGTCGACGGCTACACCGCGCCTTACTGGGACTTCGCGCACTGGCAGCGGGAGATCGACTTCCTCGCGCTCTCGGGCATCAACGCGCTGCTGCTCGAGCGCGGCACGGATCTCGTGCTCTACCGCACCTTCCGC